>NZ_DBMBXK010000002.1:0-217799 GCF_057597765.1 Acidaminococcus sp.
TTCTCCGTTCGACTTGCATGTGTTAAGCACGCCGCCAGCGTTCGTCCTGAGCCAGGATCAAACTCTCCAAAATAGAGTATTTTGAAGAGCCTCATGGCTCTTGAAAAACTAGCTTTGATTTTTTAACCTGGTTGTCATCCAGGTGACTTGATCTCATCACTAAAAGTGACTTGACCCGCACATCTGTCAACAATATTCAGTTCTCAAAGTTCGTCTCGCTGTCTCAGCGACAGCTTCTATATAGTACCAGACTTTCGTTCCTTTGTCAACAACTTTTTTCTTTCAGTGTTTCAGTTGAAACATTTCGTTGCTGCAGAATCGATTGTCTGTTGCTTTCTCAAGGAGAAAGCTTGTATAGTATAGCAAAGATTGGAAAGGCTGTCAACTATTTTAACAGCCTTTCCGCTTTTTCCTTTACGTCCTGGTTTTTCTCCCGGACCAGGAGCTGTTCCACACCTTCCCGGATGGGATCACTGAGGGTGTATCCCAGGTCTTTCCACTGGTTGAGGATTTCCAAGGCGGTGTTCCGGTTCATCAGGGCCGGAGATTTCAGAGCGGTTTGGAAAAGCTTTTCTCCGGTGCCCGGGAAGCCGTACAGCTGGCTGAGGATCCGGTTCAGGTCCATGTACACCCCGTCCAGCTGTTCCTGGAGGGACACTTCCCCTTCCTGGCACTGCCCAAAGACTTCTTCGAACCCGGGAATCAGGTCTTCATACAGTTCCATCACATGATGGTCGTGGTGGCTGTCCCCGGTAAGGGCATAGGGCAGCAGGTCCACATGGTCCAGTGGGGCCTGGAGCACCAGTTCCACCGCCTGCTGGGCATAGGGCAGATCCAGGGTCCGGGCCAGGTCGAACCCTTCCCCTTTTTTCATGGCCTGCTGGACGGTCTGGGCGCAGGCAAAGGACAGGAGCAGCTTGCCGCAGGCCTGTTTCACCGTTTCCCCGGCTTTGCCTTCCAGTTTGTTGGTGGCATACTGGAGGATCCGGAGGATCACCTGGTAGTCTTCCAGTTCTTTTTCCTGTTCCCCACAGTGCCGGAGGAATTCCGTAAGCAGTTTCACCGGCTGGGCCATCTCTGAAATCCCGGGTACCGGTTCATCCACCAGCAGGGCATCCACCAGGGCTTCAGCCCCTTCAAAGGCTTTGGCGGTGAGGGTGGGCCGTTCCAGCACTCCCAAAAGATCCACATGGTCCGCCAGGAGCCGGGCGGTGTATTCCGGGTTCACATCGTTGTCCCAGCCTTCTTCCAGCATCCACTGGCGGATCTGGGCAGTCCGGGGATCCAGATGTTCCAGGGCGGCGATCCGGCCCCAGCCGTATACCTGCCGGGCGGTGCGGAAGATTTCTTCCTGGCCGTCGGTCCACTGGAGAAAATTCCGGACGCAGAACAGGGTAAATTCGTTGCACCGGGCCAGGAGCCGGATGTCTTCCGCCACATCTTCCTCTTCCTGGAGGTCGAAGAATTCCAGCAGGGACAGGGCGAATTTAACGATTTCCGGCTGATCCGCCTCCTGGAGCAACCGGTGGGCAAACCAGATAAGGGGTTCCGGGTCCAGGGCTTCCCGCTGAGCATCCACCGCCTGTTGGAGGGGCAGCACAAAGGCATTCATCAGATGGTCTTCTTCCTCTCCAAAGAAGGCTTTCAGCCCCTGGACAGCCTGGTCATATGCTCCGGCCAGGATCTGCCCAAGGATTTCCTGGAGTTCCGGGCTTTCTTCTTCCCCCTTGTCCAGCCCGGTAAGGTTCCCTTCCATGAAGCCGTCACTGTAATAAAACCCCTGGGCCGGGCCTTCCGGTTCCATGGCCTGGCGGAGGGAAAACTCCCGGGGCAGGCGGCCCCGTTCATCCAGGGCATCATACAGCCGCTGGAGGATGGAAGGTTGGGTAAAATCAAAATTCTGCATAGGTTCTCCTTTTATCGATAGGAACTTTTGGATACCCGGATCCGGACGTTCCGGTCGTCATAACCGTTGGCAGCCAGGAACATCTTCAGGATATCCGGATGGTCTTTCATGTCATTTTTCGGGCCCAGGACCACTTCCCGGACGGCACTTTTGGCAAAGGGCATTTCCGTATAAGGCACCAGCCGGCTGGCTTCCGGACGGAAATGGATCTGCCGGTAGGCTTTCCGGTTCCCGGCGGCCATGTTCCCCTCTTCGTCCTTCAGCAGCACCGGCAGCCACAGGGCCCGGAGTTCTTTTTCCGAGGCAAAGCTGGCGTCCTTGCAGTAGTACCGGAGGGAAGAAAAGGCCGCATCGTCGGCAATGGCCCGGCGGATCTCCCGTTCGTTCAGGTGTTTTCCCCGGTTCAGACGCATGCGGATCCAGTTCCTGGCCAGGGGCAGGAAGTGTTCTGCATACCCTTCTTTCATATAGATGACTTTTTTCAGGTAGTACTTGTTGGCGAAGTCCGCATTGAGGTGGACGGTGGAACAGTCGAAATCCATTTCCCGGGAAGAAAAGCCGATGGCAAAACCCTGGCCGTCGTCCGCATAGGACCGCCACTGGGGCAGGATGTCCCCGGCCTCGGAAAAACAGCCCAGGTAGATGAAGCAGGCGGAATGGTGATAATACAGATCCTGGGCAGTGTCCAGCTGATCCCGCCGGACTTCCCCCTCTTCCGCCAGGTCCTCCAGGGCCTGTTCGAAAATGGGATCCAGCATCCTGTTTTCCCATGCGTCGTTGGTAAAAGAGGCTTCCGTCAGCCAGAGGCACTGGTTGCGCAGAATATTGAAGAATCCGCTGGTGGAGCAATAGTGGTAAATCATCTGATCTTCCTGACAGGTGGACATGGTGCGCCTTCTTTCTTCCAGGTTCCCTTTCCGGGGTGGTCTGGAGTATTCCACCAGTTATTATACCGTACCCGTCAAAAAAATGCTCGGGGAATCCATGAAATAAAATAATTTTCTGCTTTTTTAGAACATTCGTGTTATACTGTACAAGTGTCTACTTTTTTACAATTTTCAAGAACGGAGGCCCCATCATGTTCCACATTGCCATTTGTGACAGTAATCCCCAAATTCTCACCCAGCTCACTGACAACATTCTCAAACTGCCCAATCCATCCGATGTCCTGAGCATCCATACCTTTTTGGGGGAGCAGGCGCTGCTCCGGGACTGCCGCCAGGGGTGCTGCTACAACCTGGTGCTGTTGGGCCCCTTCCAGCAGGACCACCGGAATCTGGCCCTGGCCCGGGAAATCCGTTCTTTTGATCCCCAGATGCCCATTTCCCTGATTTCCAACAGTTTCCAGGATTCTCTGGCCGGGTATGAGGTGCCCCTGTACCGGTGCTACCCCCACCCCTTTCCTTCCCGGATTCTCCACCGGGACCTGCAGGAACTGATCCGGAAACGCCGGAACAGCTGCTATACCTTTGTTTTTTCCAACTGGCAGGGACTCCACCGGTTCCCCCTGAAGGACGTGATCTATTTCAAGGCCCTGGGGTCCCGGATCCAGGTGGTGACCGCCCTGGGAAACTATGAGTACCGGGAGACCCTGGGCGGGCTGGAAAAGCAGCTGGGCCGGTTCAATTTCATGCGGATCCACCGGAGCTATGTGCTTAATCTCCAGTGGGTGCGGAATGTGTGGGGCCGTGAAGTGACCCTGCTGAACGGCAGCGTCCTGCCCCTGTCCAAGCACCGGTCTCGGGAGCTGCGTGAGAGTTTGAAGAGGCAGAATATAGAATAAGGGGGTGCTGCTGCGCAGCACCCCGTCAATGGTCAATAGTCAATTGTCAATGGCCTGAGGAACCCTTCATTCTCTCCCCGATGATCCGGGCCACGTAGACGCCGCTGGCGCTGGCCTGGCTCAGGCCCCGGGTGATGCCGGCCCCGTCCCCGATGGCGAAGAAGTTGGGCAGTTTGGTTTCCAGCTGGTCATCCAGTTCCAGCCGGGCGCTGTAGAACTTCACTTCCACCCCGTAGAGCAGGGTGTCGTCGTTGGCGGTACCCGGCGCCACTTTGTCCAGGGCATAGATCATTTCAATGATGTTGTCCAGATGGCGTTTGGGCAGCACCAGGCTCAGATCCCCGGGCACCGCATTGAGGGTGGGCCGGAGGAAGCTCTGGCTCAGCCGGTGGGCGTTGGTCCGCCGGCCTTTGATCAGGTCCCCGAACCGCTGGACCAGCACCCCGCCTCCCAGCATGTTGGACAGGGAAGCGATGTGTTTGCCATACCGGTGGGGTTCCTTGAAAGGTTCCGTGAACCGGTTGCTCACCAGGAGGGCAAAATTGGTGTTGCCGCTGTTCTTTTTGGGGTCGCTGAAGCTGTGGCCGTTAACGGTGACGATGCCGTCGGTGTTTTCCGCCACCACATAGCCGTTGGGGTTCATGCAGAAGGTCCGTACCCGGTCCCCGTACCCTTTGGTCCGGTACACCAGCTTGGCTTCGTACACTTCGTCGGTAATGTGCTGGAACACAGCGGCCGGTACTTCCACCCGGACCCCCACGTCCACCTGGTTGTTGGTCAGTTCCAGCCCCAGCTTTTCGCACTGGCCGGAGAACCATTCCGCACCGGCCCGGCCGGGAGCCCCGATGAGATAGGTGCACCGGATGGTGTCCGGGCTGTCCTTGAGCACCACCTCATAGCCCTCTTCACAGGGATGGAAGGTGTCCACCTGGGTGTCGCACTGGATCTGGATTCCGTGATCCAGCAGGAACCGGTAGATGCTGGCCATCAGTTTCCGGTTGTTGTCGGTACCCAGATGCCGCACTTTGGCGTTCAGCAGGTGCAGGTCATGGCCCAGGGCCAGCCGTCCGATTTTGCAGTTCTTGGTGGAATACACTTCTCCGGGTGCCCCGTGCTTCAGGTTGATTTCATCCACGTAGTCGATGAGATCCATCACAGTCTTTTTGGGGATGTAATCACTGAGCCAGCCTCCGAATTCAGTGGTGAAATTGTACTTGCCGTCGGAAAAAGCCCCGGCGCCCCCGAATCCCCGCATAATGCTGCAGGGGGTGCAGCGGACGCATTTTTCCACTTTCCCGGCGATAATGGGACAGCTGCGGAAATCAATGGCATGGCCTTCTTCCAGGATCAGCACCTGGGCCTTGGGGTATTTCAGGACAAATTCATAAGCGGCGTAAATGGAGGCAGGACCCCCGCCAATAATTGCTACATCGACTTTTTTCATCATTTTTTGAACACCTCTTTGTCGTTGACTGTATTGAAGATAATGGAGGAAAGCTGATTGATGGTCTTGCGGCTCTCTTCCGGACGGACGGCCTTGTCCATCATGACCACCAGCACGTATTTTTCCTTGGCATAGACGATCCCTGCGGCGCCCAGCTGCTGATTCTGGTCGGACTGAACCCCGGCGATCTTCACCTTTTTGGGCAGCAGGGCTCCCAGGAGGTTCCGGTCCGGCTGTTTCCGGAGCAGTTCCATCAGGTAAGCATCCTGCTTCTGGGAAACCGCCTTCCCCTGGTACAGCCGGGTGAGCAGATTCACTGTATCGTTGACAGAGGTGTAGCTGAGCCGGCGTTTTTCCCCGGGAGCCAGGGTATCCTGACTGTTTTCTCCCTGGGGCAGCTGGGTGGTGCCGATTTCCGTATCCGCATACCCCTCTTTGGACAGCCACTGGTTCATGTCTTCCCGGCCGGCAATCCAGATCAGCTTGTACAGGGCGGTGGTATCATTCTGGAGCACCATGTCTTCCAGCAGGTTCCGGACGGTGACCCGGCTGCCCGCAGGGACTTTCCCCAGTACCGGGCTGGCCGGCTTCCGGTCTTTTTCCCGGATGGTGTACACTTCGTCCAGGGACAGGTCCCCGTCTTCCACCTGCCGGAGGACCCCGGCGGCCACATAAAGCCGGGCCAGATCCCCGGCGGGCATTTTACCGGAATAGTTGTAGAATACATCGTCGTTTTCCAGGGAATGGTAGTACACGGAACAGGCGGCACCACTCTGGGCGATCACGTTGTTCAGATAGTCATAGGGCAGCTTGGTGTCCTGGGAATGGACCGTCTGGGCATTCTGTGCCTGCTGCTGTTCCAGATATTTGGGACTCCGGTGGAGAAGGGTCAGAGAGACCGTTCCCACCACAACCAGGGCAATGAAACAAAGGATGATTTTTTTGTTGATGCTCATAATGTACTCATGACCTTTCTGTGGACCTTCAGCCAGTTTTCCCGTTCCCGGTAATCGGGCAGCACCTGGGCCACCGCCTGCCAGAAGGCTTTGTTGTGGGACATATTCCGGATGTGGCACAGTTCATGGACCACCACATAAGCTATGACTTCCCGGGGGCAGAATACCAGGGGCCAGGAAAACCCGATTTCCCCCTTCCAGTTGCAGTACCCCCATCTTTTTTTGGCCCGGCTGCATTTGACCACCGGCAGCCTGAGACCCATCTGGGAGGCATACCGGGTCACCAGTTCCCCAAGCACCGGACGCAGCTGGCCGATCAGGAACCGGGCCAGGTTCTCCCGTGTCTCCTGGTCCCCCATCTCCAAAAGGCCTTCTTCTTTCCGGTAAGAGAACCCGGTTCCGGGCCGGAGCCGGAGGGTGCAGGGCCGGCCGAAGAGCAGGAAAGTTTCCCCGTCCTGAAGGCGCAGAGTGTGATGCTCTTCCCGTTCCCGGCGGACCCTGGCCTGGGCCCCGGTGATCCATTTTTCTTTTTTTGCCACAACCCGGAGCAGTTCCTGAGAGGAGATCCCGTAAGGGACCCGCAGCACCAGAGTACCGTCCTCCACCACCTCGAAGCCGATGCTCCGGCGGAAGGATTGGATGATCCGGGCATTTTTCAGTAAAGATTCAGCAACCATAGCTTTCCTATTATAGCATAGAACATTGACCACTGTCATACTTTCTCCTATAATATCAGTATTATACGGAGGAAGTGTAATACTATGGATGATCTGCAAATACCCACATCAGCCCTGACGCTGATCCTGATTGTGTTTATATCCCTGTCCGCCTTTTTTTCCGCTTCAGAGACGGCTCTTACCGGGTCCAACAAGCTGCGGCTGAAGAACCAGGCCAAAAGCGGCAGCAAAAAGGCCCGGAAAGCTCTTCGGCTGCTGGACCATTTTGACGACGCCCTGTCCACTATCCTGATCGGGAACAACGTGGTGAACATTGCCACCGCTTCCCTGGCGGCGGCGGTTTCCACGGCGGCCTTCGGTCCTTCCGGTCTGGCCCTGGCCACGGTGTTCACCACCATTGTGATCCTGATTTTCGGGGAAATCATCCCCAAAAGCGTGGCCAGCGATGCCCCGGAAAAATACGCCATGGACTGCTCCGGCCTGCTCAGTGTGCTGGTGGTGCTGTTCGCTCCTTTGAATTTCCTGTTCCGGATCATGAAGAACCTTTTCAACCGGTGCCTGCGGAAAAAAGTGTCCCACCGGTTCGCCACGGAAGATGAACTGCTTCTGATGGTGGACGAAGTGGAACACGGGGGCGGCATCAACAAGCAGGACAGCCTGCTGATCAAAAGCGCCATCGAATTCAGCGACATCCGGGTCCGGGAAATCATGACGCCCCGGGTGGACATGGTGGCCATGGATATTTCGGAAGGCAGCGAAGAAGCCCTGAAGCTGTTTGGCAGCCACGGTTTTTCCCGTCTGCCGGTATTCAAGGATGACTACAGCGAGATTGTGGGGATCCTCCACGCCAAGGATTTCCTGGCAGCCTATCTCCAGGACCCCCACTGCAGCCTGCAGAAGCTGATCAAGAAGGCAGCCCTGGTCCACCAGTCCACCAAGATTTCCCGAGTGCTGAAGACCCTCCAGGAGGCCAAGGTGGAAATGGCCATGGTGATGGACAGCTACGGCACCGTCCGGGGGCTGGTGACCACGGAAGACATTGTGGAGGAACTGGTGGGCGAAATCTGGGACGAGCACGACAAGGCGGTTTCTTCCTTCCGGAAACTGGGGAAGAACCGGTACCTGGTTTCCTGCTCCTCCAATTCCCAGAACGCCAACCTGTTCGACCTGTTCAAGTATCTGGATCTGGATATCGATGATTACGGCCTGGAGAACAATTCCATCAGCGGCTGGGTGGTGGATACCCTGGAGACCATTCCCAAAAAGGGCGATACCTTCGACTGCCGGAACCTCCACGTGACGGTGACCCAGGCCAATGAGCACCGGGTCCAGGAGATCATCGTGGAAGTGCGGCCGGTGAAGAAGGATAAAAGTGAAGAGTGAATGAAAAGGATGTGGTTGGTATGGAAAACCGTTTTTTGATCGTGGTGGATATGCAGAATGACTTTGTGGGCGGGAGCCTGGGGTCGGAAGCGGCCCAGGCCATTACCCCGGCGGTGCTGAAGAAGGTGGCCCATTTCCCCGGGAAGGTGATTTTCACCCAGGATACCCACGGGGAGGATTACCTGGAGACCCAGGAAGGAAAACGGCTGCCGGTGAAGCACTGCATCAAGGGGACCCCGGGCTGGAAACTGATCCCGGCCCTGGAAAAACTCCAGCAGGAACATCACTGGCCGGTGATCCAGAAGCCCTCCTTCGGTTCGGTGAAACTGGCGGAAGACCTGAAGGAACTGAACCGGAAGCAGCCCATCCAGAGCATCGAGCTCATTGGCCTGTGCACGGACATCTGCGTAGTGAGCAACGCCCTGCTGCTGAAGGCGGCCCTGCCGGAAGTGGAGATCCGGGTGGACAGCCAATGCTGTGCAGGAGTAACGGAAGAAAGCCATCAGGCGGCCCTCGCCACCATGAGGAGCTGTCAGGTGGTGGTGGAATAAAAAAAAGAAATGGGGCTGTTGCACATACGCAACAGCCCCGTTTTTTACAGCACCTTCACCAATTCCTCGTTGCTTCTCCGTTCCGTGTGGAGATGGGCGGCGTGGACTCCTTCTGCGGCGTAGCCCATGGGCATGAGCAGCAGGGGTACTTCGTTCAGTTCCAGGCCGAAGGCATCGGCGGTCTGGGTCACCGGGAAGTAGTTCACCCAGCAGGATCCGATGCCCTGTTCCCAGGCTTCCAGCATCATATGGGTGGCCACAATGCTGGCGTCCTGTTCCCCGCCACGGATGCTGTGTTCAAAGGGGTTCACCCATTCCTCGTCCTTCCGGACGGTGACCATGAGCACCACCGGTGCATTGAAGGCGCACCGGGTCAGTCCCCGGATCTTTTCCAGGGCTTCTGGGCTCTGGAGCACGTACACCCGGTAGGGCTGATAGTTGTGGCCGGTGGGCGCGATCCGTCCCGCTTCCAGGATGGCGTCCATTTTTTCTTTTTCGATGGGTTTATCACTGAATTTCCGTACAGAATATCTGGCTTTGGCCAGGTCCATGAAGGTCATTTTCTTTCATCCTTTCGTTTTTTGATGGCTTACCAGCTCAGCACTTCCGGTTCCCCTTCTGTGATCAGGAGGGTGTGTTCCCACTGGGCGCTGTCTTTGCCGTCAGCGGTGTGGACGGTCCAGCCGTTCAGTTCGTCGATCCACAGTTCCGGCGTGCCGGCGTTGATCATGGGTTCGATGGTGATCACCATGCCCGGCACCAGCAGCATACCGGTTTTCCGTTTCCCCACATGGGACACAAAGGGATCTTCGTGCATTTCCAGTCCCACACCATGGCCGCCGAATTCCCGGACCACGCTGCATCCGTGTTTCTGGGCAAAGCTCTGGATGGCCGCCCCGATGTCCCCCAGGGTGTTCTTCCAGCCTACGGCGTTTTCCATGCCCCGCTTCAGGCATTCTTTGGTAATGCCCACCAGGTTCTTCCGTTCCGCCGGCACCCGGCCCAGCATGAACATCCGGGAGGCATCCCCCACATAACCGTCGAAAATGGTGGTGGCGTCCACGTTCACAATGTCCCCGCTTTTCAGCACCTGGTTGGGATCCGGGATCCCGTGGCAGATCACGTCGTTGACGGAGGTGCACACGGATTTGGGGAAACCTTCGTAGTTCAGGCAGGCGGGAATGGCGTGGAGCTTCACCGTGGTATCATACACAATGGTGTTGATGTCGTCGGTGGTCATCCCCACTTTGATGTTTTTTTCCACCGCATCCAGCACTTCTGAATTCACCTTTCCGGCTTTCCGGATCCCTTCGATCTGTTCCGGAGTCTTGATCATGTCCATCCGGGGCACTTCATAGCCTTTGGCGGCATATTCCATCAGTTTCAGTTTCAGTTCGCTTCTGTCCAACCTGCATCCTCCTTTGCGCGGAAAAGAGATTTCCCTGCGCTATTCTATTTTCTTCCAAAATACGATATAATAGAGTCTCATTGTCCGGACCGGCTAAACAGTCAGTCCGATGAATCATTATAACACAAATCTTGCCGATTTTTTTCCTGTTTGTTTCGGAATTGTTTAACCCCATTGCTTATAATAAGGAAAAGACAGAGGGGCCTGGCCCCAGAAAGGATGAACTACTATGGATCTGTTCCTGAACATGGTCCGGGGCTTCTGCATGGCCCTGGCCGACAGCGTCCCCGGGGTATCCGGCGGTACCATCGCCTTTGTACTGGGTTTCTATGATGAATTCATCAGTTCCCTGTATGTACTCACCCACGGCAGCCGGGAGCTGAAGCGGGAGGGCATCCGGTTCCTGGCCAAGCTGGGCATGGGCTGGTTCATCGGCATGGGATCTTCGGTGCTGGTGATTGCCAGTCTGTTCACCAGCCGGATCTATGAGCTCAGTTCCCTGTTCCTGGGCTTCTCCATTTTCTCCCTGCCCCTCATTATCAAGGAAGAAAAGGAATGCCTCCGGCGTACCAGCAGGATCATCTACATGATCCTGGGGATCGTGCTGGTACTGGTGATTGCTGCAGTGAACCCCACCGGTGGCCAGGGTACCAATGTGGAAATCGCCCATCTGACGCCCTTTTTGGGCGGATACATTTTCGTCTGTGCCATGATCGCCATCTGTGCCATGGTGCTGCCGGGGATTTCCGGATCCACCATGCTGCTTATTTTCGGGCTGTATGTGCCCATCATCAGCGCCATCAAGGAATTCCTCCACATGAACCTGTCCTATTTCCCGGTGCTGTGCATCTTCGGATTTGGGGTGCTGGCCGGGATCGTAGGGATCATCAAGCTGGTGAAGAACGCCCTGGACAACCACCGGGCCGCCATGGTGTACTTCATCCTTGGGCTGATGGTCGGATCCCTGTACGCCATTGCCCAGGGCCCCACCACCCTGAAAGTGCCCCAGCCTGCCATGACCTGGGAAACTTTCCACATTTTCTGGTTCCTCATGGGCGGCGTGTTCCTGGCAGCCCTCAATGGATTGAAGGCGTTTACGGAAAAGAAACTGAAGCCGGAGGAATAAAAAAGGGCTGTTGCATGAGCAACAGCCCTTTTTTGCTATTTTTGTTGACTCTTTCGTTAGTGTATGCTAACATATCACGTATGAAGATTAGGTTTCATAAATAAATTGTGAAAAGAGGTAGCATCATGCCTTTGACATTTGCCGACGCTGGCAGGGACCTGACCGTCCTGCGGGTAGGCGGTTCCCCCAAGGTCCGTACCCACCTGGAAAACCTGGGCATCACCCAGGGTGCGGTGATCTCCATTGTCCAGCATACCCCCAGCGGGCTGATCCTGAACATCCGGGAATCCCGGGTGGCCATCAGTATGGAAATGGCCGCCAAAATCACAGTACAGTAACAGCAGGAGGAACATCAGAATGACAACTCTGAAAGACGCCTTGACAGGCAAAGATTACGAAGTGGTAAAACTCCATGGCACCGGAGCCATCAAGCGCCGGATCATGGATATGGGCATCACCAAAGGGACTCCGGTGCACATCCGGAAGGTGGCGCCTCTGGGAGATCCGGTGGAACTCAACGTGCGGGGCTATGAACTGTCCCTGCGAAAAGCCGATGCGGAAATGGTGGAAGTGAAAGAACTGTAATTTTTTATCTTTTTATTAGCTTTTTCTAACTGATTTTAAAATTAGTAATAGATGGGAAAGAAGGTCACGATTTATGGAATTCAAGATTGCCCTTGCCGGGAACCCCAATACCGGCAAGACCACCCTGTTCAACGCCCTGACGGGTTCCAATCAGTTCGTCGGGAACTGGCCCGGGGTTACCGTTGAGAAAAAAGAAGGAAAACTCATGGGCCATCCGGATGTGATCATCCAGGACCTGCCCGGCATTTATTCCCTCTCCCCCTACACCCTGGAAGAAGTGGTTTCCCGGACCTATCTGGTCAAGGAACGGCCGGATGCCATCCTAAACATTGTGGACGGGACCAACCTGGAACGGAACCTGTATCTCAGCACCCAGCTGGCTGAACTGGGGATCCCCATGGTGATGGCCGTAAACATGATGGACATGGTCCGGAAAAACGGGGACATCATCAATATCGACAAGCTGTCCCAGAAAATGGGCTGTCAGGTGATCGAAATCTCCGCCCGTACCGGGGAAGGGATCAAGGAAGCCGCAGACCTGGCCGCCAAGGTGGCCAAACACCAGCAGGTGATGGTGGCCAGACATTCCTTCGACGGCCCTGTGGAACACGCCCTGGCCCACATTGAAGAAGCCACCCAGGGAATGCTCCCGGCCCATCAGGAACGGTGGTATGGCATCAAACTGTTCGAACGGGATGAAAAAGTCCAAGAAGCCTTGAAGCTGCCCCAGTCCGTCATCGACCACATCGACGGGGACATTGAAGCGGTGGAACAGGAAATGGACGACGATGCGGAAAGCATCATCACCAACGAACGGTACAAATACATCAGCTCCATTATCCATGAATGCAACATCAAAAAGAGCAAAGGCAAACTGACCACCTCCGATAAAATCGACAAGATCGTCACCAACCGGTGGCTGGCCCTCCCTATTTTTGCCGCCATTATGTTCCTGGTCTATTACGTATCGGTGACCACCATCGGGACGGATGCTACGGACTGGGTCAATGACACCCTGTTTGGAGACATGATCATCCCGGCTGCCCATGATCTGATGGAAAGCCTGGAAGTGGCTGACTGGCTGGACGGGCTGATCGTGGACGGAATCATTTCCGGGGTGGGCGCCGTGCTGGGCTTTGTGCCCCAGATGGTGGTGCTGTTCATCTTCCTGGCCTTTTTGGAAGCCTGCGGCTATATGGCCCGTATCGCTTTCATCCTGGACCGGGCTTTCCGGAAGTTCGGCCTGTCCGGGAAATCCTTCATCCCCATGCTGATCGGCTCCGGCTGCGGCGTGCCCGGGATCATGGCTTCCCGTACCATTGAAAACGAATCCGACCGGCGGATGACCATCATGACCACCACCATGATCCCCTGCTCCGCCAAGATGCCCATTATCGCCCTGATCGCCGGGGCTTACTTCCACGGAGAATGGTGGGTGGCTCCTTCCGCTTACTTTGTGGGGATCTTCTCCATCATCCTTTCCGGGATCATCCTGAAAAAGACCAAACTGTTTGCCGGTGATCCGGCTCCCTTCGTTATGGAACTGCCCCCCTACCACATGCCCACCCTGGGGAACATCGGCCGCAGCGTCTGGGAACGGAGCTCCTCCTTCATCAAGAAGGCCGGCACTGTGATCCTGCTGTCCACCATCCTGGTGTGGTTCCTGTCCAGCTTTGGCTGGGACGACGGTGCCTTCACCATGCTGGAGGAAGATGCCCTGAACGAAAGTATCCTGGCCTTCATTGGTTCCAAAGTGGCCTGGATCTTCGCTCCCCTGGGCTGGGGTGACTGGAAAGCTGCTGTGGCTGCCTTCACCGGGCTGATTGCCAAGGAAAACCTGGTAGGGACCTTCGGGATCCTGTACGGGCTGGCAGATGCCGCAGAAGACGGCCAGGAATTCTGGGGCACCTTTGCCCAGGACTTCTCGGTGCTCAGCGCCTACTCCTTCCTGGTGTTCAACCTGCTGTGCGCTCCCTGTGTGGCTGCCATGGGCGCCATCAAACGGGAAATGAACAACGGCCGCTGGACCCTGATCGCCATCGGCTACCAGTGCGGTTTCGCCTACTGCATGGCCCTGATGTTCTATCAGTTCGGCAGCTTCGTTTCCACCGGCACCTTCACCCTGGGTACGGCAGCCGCCTGTGTGGTACTGGCCATCATGGTCTACCTGCTGTGCCGTCCGGCTCCCAAGTACAACGGAGAAATCCAGATCAAAGATGCGGCGGATGTAACGGAATAAGGTATAATGGGGGTGTGGGGATTCCACACCCCCGTTTTGTCAACAGTCAGCTGTCAACGGTCAGCGACCGAAGGAAGGCAGATGCAAAGCGTCTGCCAATGCATAAAAGGAGAAATGACCTATGGGTACATTTGTTGTGGGCCTGGTGCTCTTTCTCATCGTTGCGGCAGTGATCCGCAAGATGTACAAAGACCACAAGGCAGGGAAAAGTTGCTGCGGAGGAAACTGCGGAAGCTGTGGACTTTGCAGGGGGAAGAAATAAAAAACGGGGCTGTTGCATAAGCAACAGCCCCGTTTTTTATTTCACTCCCAAACTCTTCACCCAGTCCTTCACCTGGCTGTCCTGGATGGTGCCGGTAAAACAGCGTCCCTGGAGCCAGGTGCCTTTGCTGCCGGCCATTTCCTTCAGCTGGTCGGCGCTGCTGCCCAGGCCGGAACTGTAGGCGGTGGCAAAGGGGATCACCGCCTTGCCGGTAAAATCGTTGCTCTTTACGAAGGTATCCATGGGCCAGGCGGCAATGCCCCACCAGATGGGATAGCCCACGAATACGGTGTCATAGTCCTGCCAGTTGGCCGGTTTGGCGTTCTTCAGAGCCACGTTCCGCAGACTGGCGTCATCATGTTCCTTGTAGACCCGGGCGCTTTTGTTGTTGTAATCCAGATCTGCCGGCGTATAGGGCTTTTCCAGATCCAGCAGGTACAGATCCCCGCCGGTTTCCCCG
This sequence comes from Acidaminococcus sp., assembly GCF_057597765.1. NCBI lineage: Bacteria > Bacillati > Bacillota > Negativicutes > Acidaminococcales > Acidaminococcaceae > Acidaminococcus > Acidaminococcus sp. The sequence continues at coordinate 14,781 of NZ_DBMBXK010000002.1, forward strand.
GCAATGGTCTTGGCCACCTGTTCCGTCCGGTGGGTATTGGTGTAATAGACCACCAGCACCTTTTTGGCCTTGGCCGGGGCCTTTTCCGCAGCCGCCGTACCCGCTGCCTTGCCCCCGCCATTCTGGGCAGCCTGCTGTCCGCCGCAGGCCGTAACCGCCAGCAGAGACAGCGCCATGCAGACGATAGAGATTGCTTTTTTCCACTTCATATTGTTTTCCTCCTTACCTTCTCCACGTTATTTTTATTGTATACCGGCAGTCACTGCCATGAGAAGGAACGTTTTAGGATTCCTACACACCGAATCTTTTCATCCCCTCATTGATCACCTGAGCCGTTTCCTGTTTCATATTCCAGTCGCCGTGGATTCCGTCCAGGGCCAGTTCCGTAGGCAGGTCTCCCCCATTTTCAAAGGAGGCCGCCACGTCGATATGGTCCCGGTTGCGGATGTAGGCATTCACCTGGGCAAAGGACTGACGCCAATTGTCGGCGGTGGGTTCGTCAAAAGCTTTCTGGATGTTGGCGGGATTGATGGGCGGCAGGGTGAGATAGATGGGACGGATACCCAGGGCTTCCGCCTTCCGGCCGATCTCGTCCAGATCATGGATCACTTCTTCTGCCGGCACCCCTGCCCGGAGGCTGTTGGTGCCTCCCAGGATCAGCAGGTACTTCAGAGGGAAGGACCGCACATCCCGTTCGAACCGCTCCACCATCATGGCGCTGGTATCCCCGCTTTCCGAAAGGTTCACTGTAGGAAAGGCCAGATAATGGCTGTAGCTGTAGGCATAATCCACGGGACTGAAAGAAAGATGTCCTCCTCCGTGGGAAATGCTGTCACCGTAGATGCCCACCCGGATTTTCCGGGAAGGCAGGGTGGTGAACTTCTGGGGCAGGCTCCACTGGCCCACCGGATTCCCCTCCTTGTCCATGCCCCGGACCCGCCAGTAATAGGTCCCCAGCCGGGGTGCCTCGTCATACAGATCCGTAAGAGAGGTGACCTGGGCAAAGACCCGATACCGGGAAGGTGCGGTCCCTTCCGTATTCTCTGGCATCCGGTCCGTTACTTCCACTTCGTACTGGACTGCTCCCGGGTTCCCGGTATAGGCATAGACAGGATAAAGCAGCAGGGAGCCATTGGTATCCTCCATCCGGCTCCGAGGCACCGGGGCATTCCGTTCCACTTTCCGCAGGCTGCTCTCAACGGCCGCCGGCTGGGAATAGTTCCCCAGAGGCCGGCCATCCAGGTCAAAAGCCCGTACCCGGTAATACAGGACGCCGGTCGTCTGTTTCTTCCGTAGTTCCTCCAGAGGCAGCAGGGCCTGGGCGGAATAGACCCGGCTGTTCCGATATAAGGCATGGTCTGCTTCCCGGGCGGGATCCAGATTTAGAGGAATCCCGTCCAAAAGTTCCAGTTCATACCGGACAGCATCCAACTGTTCCGGCCAGGTGAGTAGGCCCAGATTCGCCCGGGACGCTTCCACCATTGCCTGGCGGTTCATCGCTGCCACAGGGGAAAGCCCTGCTGCCCGGCGCACCGTACAGGAACTGACCAGGATCACCGGAACGGCCGCCAGTGCCAGAAGACTCATGCCCAGGGCCTTTTTTTCCAGGCCGGGCAGTATTTTTCTTTCCATGATGCTTTCCCCTTTCACAGCTTTACTCTGTTTGCTTTACATCCAGCGGCGCAGACCGCGGCCAATGGGATGCTTACTTCCATCCCTGTACTTTCCGGATCCACTCTTCCACTTTGTCCTGGCTGGTCACCTGACGGCTGCCGCCGGTGGAATCGAACTGGATGGTCAGTTCCGGACCGAAAGAAGCCCCTTTACAGGCTTTTTCCATATCCTTCAGGGCATGGCCGGGCCAGCCTCCGTGGGTGGCAAAAAAGGTCGCTTTCTTCCCGGTGAAATCCTGGCTTTCCAGGAAGGTCTTCATGGCCGGAGCCATGGTATACCACCAGGTAGGGGTGCCCACCGCCACCGTGTCGTAGTCCTTCAGGTGGAAATACAGAGGGGCCAGTTCCGGCTTGTACCCTTTGGCGATATCCTTTTCCGATTCCCAGACTACTTCATCGTAGCTTTGATTCTTGTAGGCACTCAGGGTATCGATCCTGGCAAGATCGGCCCCGGTTGCCTTCTGCAGTTCTTCCGCAATCTTTTTCGTATTCCCGTTGGACCAGGAATAATAGACAATCAGCATCTTGGACATATTTTTCCCGCTTTCCTTTATTCTTCTCCCTGCTGTCATTTTTCCATATGGTACAGCAGATAATCCACATTGGTGAGTTTCTCCTGCTCCCGGTGGAGCTTGGCCAGGATTTCCTTCCGGTACTGGCGGAGACACCGGCACTGGCACCGGTCATTCTTTTCCTGGAGGATCTTCCGGATGGTCTCTTCCGGACAGCCTGCCGCCTGGAGCTCTGCCTGGCTCAGTGCCGTCTTTTTGAGGCTTTCCGCCTCCTTCTCATTCATTTCCGTATACCTCTTTGGCATACCGGAACGCCGCCCAGGCTTTGGGCCAGCCGGCGTAGAACCCCAGCTGGGTGATGGCCTGGACCATTTCTTCCCGGGTCACCCCGTTCTTTTTGGCGGTGGCCATGTGATACTGGAGGGAGCTGTCCGTCAGCCCCTGGGCGATAAGAGCCGTCACCGTCACCAGGCTCCGGTCGTGGAGGCTCAATTTATCGTTGGCGCTCCACACTTCTCCAAAAAGGATGTCATCATTGTACCGGGCAAAATCCGGGGCAAAACTCCCCAGCTGATCCCGTCCTGCAGTCTGTACCACCTTGACCGGTTCTTTTTTCTGTTCCATGGCCAAAACCTCCCCTGTCTGCAATCCAATTCCGCTTATCGTCACAACCGCCAGAATCCCTGCTGTCATGTGCCAAAACCATTGTTTCCGTTCCATGGGGCCTCCTTTTATTTCAGTTTCCCGTATTCTTCTGGATCCACCCCTTCACACCATTCATTGCTGGTGCCTTCTCCGGGCACTTCCAGGGCAAGGTGCTGGAAGGCGGAATCCGGGGCCGCCCCGTGCCAGTGCTTCACTTCCGGAGGGATGTTCACCACGTCTCCGGCTTTCAGCTCCCGGGCAGGTTTCCCCCATTCCTGGTAATAGCCCCGGCCGGCGGTGACGATGAGGATCTGTCCCCCTCCTTTGGCTGCATGGTGGATGTGCCAGTGGTTCCGGCAGCCCGGTTCAAAGGTCACCACAGCAGTGGGCACCTGTTCCAGGGTCAGCATATTCAGATAACTCTTTCCATCAAAATATTGGGCATAGCCCGTATTTTCTTCCCCCAGGGCAAAGGGGCTCATTTTTTCCAGTTCTTCCAGATCCATAGGTTGATCTCTCCTTTCCTGTTCTTCCTGTATTGTATTCCAAACTCTTTAAGATGTATAATACTTATAGCAACTACTTACAAATGCGTTTTTTCTATTGCAGGAGGGAACCATGGAAATCCGTACCCTGAAATATTTTCTGGCGGTGGCCCGGGAACAGAACATGACCGAAGCCGCCAATGTGCTGTTCGTCACCCAGCCCACCCTGTCCCGGCAGATGGCGGACCTGGAAAAGGAACTGGGCAAAAAGCTCTTTGTCCGGACCAACCGGAGCACTACCCTGACGGAAGAAGGGATGCACCTGCGCCAGCGGGCAGAAGAGATCCTGGCCCTGGTGGACCAGACCAAAGAAGAGATCCGGGAAGACGACATGGACCTTTCCGGCTGCATCCGGATCGGTGCCGGAGAAACCCGGGCCATGCATTGGATCACCGACACTTTCGGGGAACTCCATCAGGAATATCCCAGTCTCACCATCGAACTGTTCACCAACAACGCGGACGGGGTCCAGGAACGGCTGGAACACGGGCTGCTGGATTTTGGTCTGTTCATCGAACCCTTCAACCCGGAAAAATACAACTTTCTCCATCTCCCGGAACCGGACCGGGTGGGCATCGTCACCAGTCTCCACAGTCCCTGGGCCCATCTGGAAAAAGTGACCCCCAAAGATCTCCTGGCCATGCCCCTTCTCATTTCCTCCCGGACCACCCAGAAGACCTTTGATTTTTCCCGCTGGTCCGGCGGTCAGGTGACCCTGGATAATCTCCAGGTGGCAGGCCGTTTCGACCTGATCGGCAACGCATCCCTGCTGGTCCGTACCGGTCAGATCAATGCTCTGGGTCTGGACAATCTGCTCCAAATCGAAACCCAGGGGCTGAAATTCATCCCTCTGGATCCGCCCCTATCCGCCGGCAGTCTGGTGGCCTGGAAGAAGTTCCGTCTCCTGTCCCGGTCCAGCCAGGTGTTCCTGGACCGGTTAAAGCAGAAACTTTCTGATTTTTCCCATTGACAAACGTATATGAAAAGTGTACCATTGAATCATATAAAGATAGAATTATTATTAAAATAATTTTATTTTTAAATTGGTATGTTGTGACTAACTGAAGGTTCTGACAAACTGATTTTCCAAGACAGAGGAGGTACGCGTATGTTATTCACCACCACACAGGAACATGAAGAATTCCGCGCCAAAGTACGGGGGTTTGCGGAAACCAAGATCAAACCCATTGCGTTCATGCTGGACAAGGAAAACAAGTTCCCTGATGAACAGGTCAAAGAAATGGGCGAACTGGGATGGATGGGCATCCCCTTCCCCAAAGAATATGGCGGTGCCGGGCTGGACTACATCAGCTACGCCATTGCCGTGGAAGAACTGGCCCGGGTGGACGGAGGCGCCGGTGTTATCCTGTCCGCCCATGTGTCCCTGGGCTCCTATCCCATCTTCGCCTTCGGCACCGAAGAACAGAAACGGAAATACCTGGTGCCCCTGGCTTCCGGAAAAAAAATCGGGGCTTTCGGCCTGACGGAACCCAACGCCGGTTCTGACGCCGGGGAAACGGAAACCACCGCGGAATTCGATGGTACCCACTGGATCCTCAACGGGAACAAGATTTTCATCACCAACGCAGGGAAAGCCGATACCTATGTGGTGTTTGCCGTCACTGAACCGGGGAAAGGCACTCGGGGCATCAGCGCCTTCATCGTGGAAAAAGGCATGCCGGGCTTCACCTTCGGTGACCATTATGACAAACTGGGGATCCGTTCTTCTGCCACGGCGGAACTGATCTTCAACAATGTGAAGCTGCCCAAGGAAAATCTGCTGGGCAAACGGGGCCAGGGCTTCAAGATTGCCATGGCTACCCTGGACGGCGGCCGGATCGGGATCGCGGCCCAGGCCCTGGGAATCGCCCAGGGTGCCTATGAAGCGGCTTTGAACTACTCCAAGGAACGGATCCAGTTCAATGCTCCCATCTGCCAGAACCAGGGTGTTTCCTTCAAGCTGGCGGATATGGCCACCAAACTCCGGGCTGCCCGGTTCCTGGTATACAGCGCTGCGGAACTGAAGCAGGAACACCAGGATTACGGCATGGAAAGCGCCATGGCCAAGATGTACGCTTCCGATGCGGCAGTCTCCATCACCAACGATGCCCTCCAGATCTTCGGCGGCACCGGTTACCTGAAAGGCATGGATGTGGAACGTTTCTACCGGGATGCCAAGATTACCACCATCTACGAAGGCACCAACGAAATCCAGCGGGTGGTCATTGCCTCCCACATTACGGATAAGATGTCCGTGGCCAAGCATGGGGGCGCTCCCAAGCAGAATGCAGCCATTACCGGGGCCCGGAAGAAACAGATCTTCAAGGACGGCACCCCGGAAGAACAGGTGGCTGCCCTGGTGGAAGCCCTGAAGAACGACGGCTATGACTTTACCGTGGGCATCCCTCTGGATACTCCCATCTCCGATGCGGAACGGGTGGTCAGCGCCGGCAAGGGCATCGGGGAAAAGGCCAACATGAAGCTGATCGAAGAACTGGCCCGCCAGGCCGGGGCTGCGGTAGGTTCCTCCCGTCCTGTGGCGGAAACCCTCCAGTATGTACCCATTGACCGGTATGTGGGCATGAGCGGCCAGAAGTTCAACGGCAACCTGTACATTGCCTGCGGCATCTCCGGTGCAGTCCAGCACCTGAAGGGCATCAAGAACGCTACCACCATTGTGGCCATCAACATCAACGCCGGGGCCCCCATCTTCAAGAACTGCGACTACGGCATCGTAGGGGACGTGAAGGTGATCCTGCCGCTTCTGGCCAAGGCCCTGAACAACGGCCAGCCCAAGAAACCCGCTCCTCCCATGGTCAAGATGAAGAGACCTCTGATCCTGAAAGACATGCCGGAAGGCCGCTATGTCTGCAAGGGCTGCGGTTATGAATACAACCCGGATCTGGGCGACCCGGATGCGGATGTGAAGCCGGGAACCAAGTTCCAGGATCTGCCGGAAGACTGGGTATGCCCGCTGTGCAACTCCGCCAAGACTGAATTCGTACCCGTAAAGTGAGAAAAGGAGCATAACTATGGAATGTGTAAGAAAATTAACCAATGACTTATACTGGGTAGGGGCGGATGACCGCCGGCTGGCACTGTTTGAAAACATCCATCCCATTCCCCGGGGCGTTTCCTACAACTCCTATCTGCTGCTGGACGAAAAGACCGTGCTGTTCGACACTGCGGACTGGTCCGTATGCAAGCAGTTCCTGGAAAACGTGGAAGGGGTCCTGAAAGGCCGGAAACTGGACTACCTGATCATCAACCATGTGGAACCGGACCATGCGGCTTCCATCGAAGAAGTGCTGCTCCGGCACCCGGAAACCACGGTGATCAGCAATGAACAGGCCTTCACCCTGATGGACCAGTTCGGCTACCGGGTGGAAGGGGAAAAACAGATCGTGGTGAAAGAGGGCGACACCCAGAAGTTCGGGAAGCACACCATCGCTTTTGTGGCCGCTCCCATGGTCCACTGGCCGGAAGCCATGGTCTCCTTCGACCTGACCACCGGTACCCTGTTCTCCGCCGATGCCTTCGGTTCCTTCGGAGCCCTGGGCGGCCGGATCTTCAACGACGAAGTGAACTTCGACCGGGACTGGCTGGATGATGCCCGCCGGTACTACACCAACATCGTAGGGAAATACGGACCCTTCGTCATGGACCTTCTGGGCAAGGCCAGCCAGCTGGACATCAAGATGATCTGCCCTCTCCACGGGCCGGTATGGCGGAACAACATCAAATACATCGTAGACAAGTACATCCATTGGGCCACCTATGAACCGGAAGAAAAAGGTGTGCTCCTGGTCTATGCCTCCATGTACGGCAACACCGAAAGCACTGCTTCCGTACTGGCGGCCAAGCTGGCGGAAAAGGGCATGACCAACATCCATATGTACGATGTGTCCAAAACGGACATTTCCTACCTGATCTCCGATGCCTTCAAATACAGCCATCTGGTGCTGGCTTCCGTCACCTACAACCTGGGAATCTATCCCAAGATGCTGAACTTCCTGGAAGACATGAAGGCCCTGAACCTGCAGAAACGGATCGTGGGGATCATCGAAAACGGATCCTGGGCCTGCACCGTAGGCGGTCTCATGACGGAATTCCTGGAAAACAACATGAAGGCCATGACCGTCCTCCAGGACGGGGTGACCATCAACTCCCGGATGACCGGAGGCCAGGAACGGAGCATGAACGATCTGGTGGATGCCATTTTGAATTCCATGAAAGAAGCGTGAAAAAAGGGGCTGTTGCTTATGCAACAGCCCCTTTTTTTATTCCCCCAGCTTCAAACTGGGATCTGCGTTCAGGTCCAGGTTGGCGAAGTCCTGGTTCAGATACTGGTAGTAGCCCCGTACGCCGATCATCACCGCGTTGTCGGTGCAGAGTATGGGGGTGGGATGGACCAGTTCTGCTCCCGCTTCCCGGGCCCCCTGGGCCAGGGCTTCCTGGAGGCATTTGTTGGCGGACACCCCGCCGGCCAAGACAATCTTTTTCAGGCCTGTGGCCTGGATGGCTTCCTGGCTTTTCTTCACCAGCACGTCCACAATGGCCTGCTGGAAGGAGGCCGCCACATCTTCCCGGCGGAAGCCGCTTTTCCGCTGTTCTTCCGTATGGATGTGGTTGATCACGGCGCTTTTCAGGCCGCTGAAGCTGAAATCATAGCAGCCGGGCAGCAAAGGCCGGGGAAAATCCACCGCTGCCGGATTCCCGTTCCGGGCCAGCCGTTCGATTTCCGGGCCTCCCGGATAGGGCAGCCCCATGAACCGGGCGATTTTGTCAAAGGCCTCCCCTGCCGCATCGTCCCGGGTCTGGCCCAGGAGCCGGAAGGTGTTGTAATCTTCCACCACCAGAAGGGAGGTATGTCCCCCGCTGACCACCAGGGCCAGGAAGGGAGGCTTCAGATCCGGATCCGCCAGGAAATTGGCGAATACATGGCCTTCCAGATGGTTCACCCCGATGAGAGGCTTCCCGCTGCCCAGGGCCAGCCCCTTGGCGGCAGAAAGGCCCACCAGCAGGGCGCCCACCAGCCCCGGTCCGTAGGTCACGGCAATGGCGTCCACGTCCTGGAGGGTCATTTTGGCGTCGGTAAGGGCCTTGTGGATCACCGGCATCACATGTTCGATATGTTTCCGGGAAGCGATTTCCGGCACCACGCCCCCGAACTTCCGGTGGACCAGGATCTGGGTGGATACCACATTGGACAATACCTCCCGTCCGTTCCGGATCACCGCTGCCGCCGTTTCGTCACAGCTGCTTTCGATTCCCAATATATTGATTGCTTTTTCCGTCATAATCTCCTCGATTTACAGGTCCCGGCGCATAAGCACCGCCGCTTCCCCGTTGTCTCCATAATACCCCGGCCGCCGGCCGCATTCGGTAAAGCCCAGATGGTCATAGGTCCGCCGGGCCGGGGTGTTCCCTTCCCGGACTTCCAGGGTCATTTCCACCGCTTCCAGACGGAGGGCTTCCGCCACCATGGCTTCCACCAGGGCCAGCCCCAGTTTTTCTCCCCGGCGCCGGGGATCCACCGCCAGGCGCATGACTTGGGCTTCTCCCGCCACCAGCCAGAAGCCCCCGAAAGCCACCGGCACTCCTCCTTCTTCCAGGGCGATGTAATGGCTCAGCCGGCCTTCCAGTTCGTCCCCCCAGGTTTCTTCTGTCCAGGGTTCTCCGAAGGATCCTGCGTCCAGAGGCAGCAGCCAGGGCAGATCTTCCCGGGTCAGAGGTCTTACCGTCCTTCCGGATGTCTCTTTTCCCATAGTTCCTCCGCTTCCGACCGGCGAATGTAGAAAGGATCCATACCGAAATAGCTGTGGATGTCCCCTTCCGGCACATATTGGGCCGCACCCAGGATGGCCACGGAAGACCCTCTGGGCAGCCGGGCGCTTTCCGGGGCCAGGGTCACCCGGTCACAGGCTTCCGTCCCGGGCACCCGGTGGCATTCTCCCATAAGGATGGCCGGCTCCGAGCCCTCCTGGAGCTGGGCGGCCAGTTCTTTGGCAGGTGCAATCCGCACCGGTTCCATTTCTTCCAAATGGTCCCCGTTCCACCGGTAGCTGCCCACATACAGATTCCCCTTCTGGGCATCCAGCACCGGAGTCAACCGGACTCCAGCCACCGGCAGGTTATAGGCAATGGCTGCCAGGGTATCCACCGCCACCAGAGGCCGTTCCAGGGCGTAGGCCATGGCTTCTGCAGTGGCCATACCGATCCGCAGACCGGTGAAAGAACCCGGGCCCCGGCTTACCGCCAAAAGGTCCAGATCCTCTTTTTTCACCCGGGCCATGGCCAGCAGGGTTTCCAGCTGGGGCACCAGACCTTCAGAATGGGTAAGCCCCACATTCACATCCAGGCTCCCCAGGATTTTCTTTCCGTCACAGACGGCCACGGAACACACCCGGGTCGCCGTATCAATTCCCAATGTCAGCACGATTTCAACCTTCCCGGCCCTTGGGAGCAAGGAGCGCCCGGGCCAATTCCTCATACCGTCTGCCGTGAGGGAGCAGTTCCACTTCCCGTCCCTCACCCTTGCGGGTAAATTTCAGTTCCAGATTTTCTTCCGGCATATAGTCCGGAAACAGTTCCGCCCATTCGATGAATGTGACCCCGTCTCCCCCGGCATATTCAGAGAACCCGATGTCTTCCAGTTCTTCCGGCCAGTTGATCCGGTACAGGTCGAAATGCTTGATGTTCAGCGTCTTCCCATGGTACACATTCATCAGGGAAAAAGTAGGGGAGGTGACTTCCTGAGGATCCACTCCCAGAGCCGTGGAGGCTGCGGTCACCAGACAGGTCTTGCCGGTCCCCAGGTCTCCGTTCAGCAGGAACACATCCCCTTCCCGGCACAGAGCCCCCAGGTTCCGTCCCAGAGTCTCTGTGGCCGCCGTATCCGCACAATAGACAGTTTCCGCCATACACTCACCGTCCTTCCAGTTCATTGCAATTTATAATTATAGCATAAAAAAAAGAGGGACGCACCTGCGTCCCTCTTTTTTTGTCAATGGTCAATAGGGGAAAGCTCCCCCTTCCCGCTTATTTCACCACCGGTCCGGCGGAGGCGATGTCTTCGGTTACTTCTCCCTGGAATTTCTTGAAGTTTTCCTGGAAGAGACGGGCCAGTTTCCGGGCGGTTTCGTCGTAAGCTCCCTTGTCTTCCCAGGTGCTCCGGGGATTCAGCACGTTGCTGGGCACATTGGGGCAGGATTTGGGGATGGAGACCCCGAACATGGGCATGGTGGTCCAGCCTTCCTTGCCCAGTTCCCCGTCCAGAGCCGCGTGGATCATGGCCCGGGTGTAGGCCAGCTTCATCCGTTTGCCAACCCCGTAGGGGCCGCCGCTCCAGCCGGTGTTCACCAGGTACACGTTGGTTTCATGCTTGGCGATCCGTTCTCCCAGCAGCTTGGCATAGGTCAGGGGAGGCAGCGGCAGGAAAGGCGCCCCGAAGGCCGTAGAGAAGGTGGCCTGGGGTTCCGTGATTCCCCGTTCCGTACCGGCCACCTTGCTGGTGTAGCCGGTAAGATAATGGTACATGGCCTGTTCTTTGGTGAGTTTGGAGATGGGAGGCAGCACCCCGAAAGCATCGGCGGTCAGGAAGATGATGTTCTTGGGATGGCCGGCCATGCTGGGCAGCTTGGCGTTGGGGATGTAGTTCAGGGGATAAGCCACCCGGGTGTTTTCCGTAATGCTGTTGTCGGAGAAATCCGGCACCCCGTTCTTGGGATCCACCACCACGTTTTCCATTACCGCACCGAACCGGACAGCCCGGTAAATTTCCGGCTGGCTGTCTTCCGTCAGGTCGATGCACTTGGCATAGCAGCCCCCTTCGATATTGAACACCCCGTTGTCTCCCCAGCCGTGTTCGTCATCCCCGATCAGGGAACGCTGAGGATCGGCGGACAGGGTGGTCTTGCCGGTACCGGACAGGCCGAAGAACAGGGCCACATCTCCTTTGTTCCCTTCGTTGCAGGAACAGTGCATGGTCAGGATGCCCTGACGGGGCAGCAGGTAGTTCATCACGGAGAAAATGGATTTCTTCAGTTCCCCGGCGTACATGCCACCGCCGATCAGGACCACTTTCTTGTCGAAGTTCAGGATGATGAAGGTTTCAGAATGGGTATGGTCCGTGGCCGGATCCGCTTCCACGCTGGGCAGGGAGATTACCGTGAAATCTTCCTGGACGGTGCTGGGTTCATCGGTCTTGATGAACAGCTGGCTGACGAAAACGGTCTGCCAGGCCATTTCGTTGATGAATTTCACCCGGATCTGGTATTTGGGGTCTGCCCCAGCCTTCACGTTCTTCACATAGACCTTGTGGGTCTTGATGAATTCTTCGCATTTGGCATAGAGCCGGTCGAAAGTTTCCTGGCTGCAGGGCTGGTTGTTGTTCCAGTTCACCACATCATGGGTCAGAGGGGTGTCCACAATGAATTTGTCCTTGGGAGAACGGCCCGTATGGGTCCCGGTGGTTACCCGCAGCGCACCCCGGTCGGAAAAGGTCCCTTCTCCGTTACGGATGGCTTCTTCAATCAATTCACGAACGCTCAAATCTCTTACAGTTTCTTTCGCTTCCGCTAACAATCCGGCACTGATCATTTGTTTTTTCCTCTCCTATATCCATCGATTGGACTCCATAGACGGAGGAGCCGCTTTATTGTATACATAGAACATTATAAGATATTTTGCCTGCCTTGACAACAGCGGTATTCAGAAAATTACAGCAGAAAAGGGCTGCTGCCCACGCAGCAACCCCTTTTCCTCAGTACAGAATCTTGTTTGCAATGACCATCCGCTGGATCTGGTTGGTGCCTTCGTAGATCTGGAGGATCTTGGCATCCCGCATTTTCTTTTCCATAGGATAATCTTTCATGTAGCCGTAGCCGCCCATGATCTGGACCGCATCGGTAGCCACTTCCATGGCCACATCGGAAGCGAAGCATTTGCTCATGGCTGCTTCCTTGCCGAATTCCACGCCCTGGTCACGCATCCAGCAGGCTTTGTGGACCATGAGACGGGCGGTTTCCACTTTCATGGCCATATCGGCAATCATGGCCTGGACCATCTGGAAGGAAGCGATGGGCTGGCCGAACTGTCTCCGTTCCCGGGCGTAATGGGCGGCAATGTCCAGACAGGACTGGGCCAGCCCCACAGCCACAGCGGCCACGAAAGGACGGGCGCTGTCCAGAGTGTTCATGGCAATGCGGAAGCCCTGGCCTTCCCGGCCCACCCGCATGGATTCCGGAACCACCACATCTTCCAGGATCAGTTCACAGGTGTTGGAGGGACGGATCCCCATTTTGTCTTCTTTCCGGCCCACGCTGAAGCCCGGAGTGTCTTTGGGAACGATGAAAGCGGTCAGGCCCCGGATGCCGCCGGTTTTCCGGGTGTTGGCGAACACCAGGAAGCTGTCGGCAATACCCCCGTTGGTGATGAACACTTTGTTCCCGTTCAGTACATAGTGATCCCCGTCTTTCACGGCTTTGGTGGCCACAGCCCCGGCATCAGAACCGGCTCCCGGTTCGGTAAGGGCGAAGGCGGCCAGTTTCCCGTCGTTGAGCAGGTCGCACTGATATTTTTTCTGTTCTTCATTGCCAGCCAGCAGAATGGGATAGGAAGCCAGTGCATTGGCGGCAATGGAGGTGGCGATGCCGGCGCAGCCTTTGCCCAGTTCTTCATAGATGGTGGCAATAGTAATGCTGTCCAGTCCAGGCCCGCCGTATTCTTCCGGAACAACCAGGTTCAGCAGGCCCATATCCCCTGCCTTCTTGAAGATTTCCGGTCTTGCATGATTTTCCCGGTCCATTTCTTCGGTATAGGGAACGATTTCCTTATCCACGAAATCCTTCACCATCGCCTGCAATTCCTGTTGCTCTTCGGTTAATGCGAAATCCATAAGGGTCCTCCTGTTTTATGGTTTATTCTCAATTTTAAGCCTAAATGTATGAATATTTTACCACTTTTTGGGTATTTCGTCAAAATGACCGATGACGAACATGGTCCCTGTTACATCGGCCATTTCCTTCCCGGTATGGTCATAGATCATTACCCGGGTCACCAGGGTGGAATGGCCGGCATGGATCAGGGAGGCTCTGGCCCAGACCTTTTCTTTGGCACTGGAATTGCTGATGAAGTTGATGGAACTGGACAGGGTGACCACCTTGCAGCCGATGCTGTAGCCCACCGCCCCCATGGCCGTATCCGCCAGGGTAAACAGGGCTCCTCCGTGGATCACTCCGTACCGGTTCCCGTGTTTGTGTTCCGGGTCCGCGTCCATGCTCAGTTCACAGTAGCCGCACTCCACTTTTTCCAGTTTCACGTCAGCCAGTTTCATGAAGCTGTTTTCTTCGAATTTTTTGACCATCCAGTTGGGGATTTCTTTTGCTGTCAGCACTGGTTCCACTCCTTTATTCCTGCCGTTTTGTCCGCTTTTTACAGTATATACACACGTACCCGCCGACGGCCCCATTCCAGCGCCTGTCCGCGGTTGTCAAAAGCCAGGTCGATCTTGTTGCCCTTGATGGCAGAGCCAATATCACAGGCAAGTCCTTCGCCGTAGCCCATTATGTACAGTCTTGTGCCCAGAGGGATCAGTACCGGATCCACTGCCACCACACCCCGGCGCATCATGGCACCTGTGTAGGTGACTCCTGTGACCCCGGGATCCTGAGGACTGTATCCTGTGGATTCCATGATCCAGATTTTCCGGAAATGACCGAAACTCAGGCCACTCTGTTTGCTCATTAAATTGTAAATGGACCAGGTCACATCCCCGGTCTGCGGTTTCCGATTCTTCTGTTGGAATTTTTTTACTGCAATCTGTGTCCCTGTTCCGAACTCTCCATCTATATCGCCGTTGTAGTAGTGCAGTTTGGACAACATAGCTTGTACTTCTTCCACCTTCTGACCCTTGGACCCCAGGACTGCCACCGGTTTTACGGCGGCAGCCCTGCCAGTCAGGGGCATCAGGAAGAGAAGCAGGAGCGCCAGCAGGAGACCAAAGGTCTTGCGTTGCACAGCGCGGCAGCCTCCTTTTCCATGATCTTACAGGATGTTGTTTTTATAATCGGTGTACAGGCCTTCCAGTTCTTCCATCTTGGCATCCAGAGTCTTCTGGAGGTCGGAAGCCTTGTCAAAGTCACCGGCAGCAAAGGCTTTGGCAATCTGGGTGAACAGGCTGGTGCTGGTGTCCGTATCTTTGGCGATCAGGACCCGCAGTTCCTGGACTCTCTGCCACATGCCGTCATCCCAGGCGGTGCTGCTTTCGCTGGTCACCGGTTTCATGGCCACCACTTTGGCCCGGTAGTCAGGGATGATGTGTTTCAGCAGTTCGGTCTGCCAACGGATCAGGGCACCCTCTTCGAAGGATTTCAGGTAAACCGGTTTGATGATGTCGCCGGCAGTGAGCACGGCCACCTTTTCCGGATACTTGTCGAAAGCCTTGCAGTTTTCCCAAACCGTTGCAGGGGGAGCTCCGAAGTATTTGTTCCGTTCTTCTTCGGTGTAGTCTTCGAATACATCGTTTTCAGAACGGTATTCTCTGTCTTTTTCCAGATAGAAGCCGTCTTCACCGGACTTCTTGGACAGTTCCGCACACAGTTCATCCGTGCTCTTGCCGGAAGCCAGGGCAGCCTTGATGCCGTCCAGGGCAGCCATGTAGAAGCCTGCCAGAGCCATGTAGGTGTTGGTGAAGGGGTTGGGAGCCCGCATTTCGAAACGGGTGGCCTTGGGGTTGTCCAGGTCGCGGATCAGGCCGGCCAGGATGGTACGGTTCCGGGAGGGGACGTCCGGAGCGATGCCCAGGGAGGTTACGATGCAGATAGGAGCTTCGAACCCGGGTTTCAGCCGTTTGAAAGCGTCGGTGGTGCAGGAAACGATGGGGTTCAGCACTTCATAGTTCTTCAGGATGCCCATCAGTGCCCCATAGCCTACAGCGGACAGGAAATCTTTGGTCATGTCGGCCGGGCTCATCAGGTTGTAGAATTTGCCATCCTTGGTGAGGCAGCCCAGGCCCACATGGGTGTGTTCGCCGCTGCCGGCAACCCCCACGATGGGTTTGGCCAGGAAGGAAACTTCCAGCCCGTTGGCACGGAACACTTCCTTCACAATGGTGCGGACCAGGATTTCGTTGTCAGCAGCCTGGAGGCCGGTGGAATATTTCCAGTCGATTTCCAGCTGTTCATTGACGTGGGTCATGTTGCCGTTGGCATCCAGCTGGCCCCGGACACCGCCCACTTCTTTGTGGCCCATTTCCGGTTCCAGGCCATAGTAGCCCAGGATCTCCACAGCCTGTTCCAGAGCGGTACGAACGTTGCCCCGGGTACGGGCCCAGTACTGTTCCTGCATGATCTGAGAGGAGGACAGGGCTTCGGTGGAAACGTCTTCCGTAGGGGTCTTCACCCAGAATTCCAGTTCCGTAGCGGAAGTGGAAGTGATCTTTTCCACATCTTCCGGAGCAAAGGCCAAGCCGGGGACTTTTCCTTCGGCTTTCATGGCTTTCAGGATTTCATCGCCCACATAGCGTAGGGTTTCCTTCAGCAGGTACCGGGAATCCACAAATTCCCCATTGTGTTTCAGGAAGCAGGGAACCCGCAGGGTGCCCACCATTTTACCGGTTTCCGGATCGATGTGTTCCATGTTGTAGTCCACGAACCAGTTCACGGACAGGTCTGCCACCATGTCCACACGGGCATCGTTCAGAGAGGCAACCCCGGGCAGCACTACGGAAGAACCGTCAGTCTGGGCGGTATGGCTGTAGAGCATGGTTTCCATGTTGTTCAGCAGTGCGCTGATGGGTACCTTTTCGTCGGTGTCGTTGCCGGCGAAGTCAATGCCCATGAAGGACACAAATTTAATCTCAGGATGTTGAGCGAGCAGTACGCGTAAGGTTTCCGGTTCCAATTCACTGGGTTTAATCACGTAAAGCAGATCTTTTTCGTACATAATCATGTACCCCTTTCCCCTCGAAAGTTCTTTTTGAATACCTGGCCTGGACTGGAACAGAGCCCCTGTTTGCAGGTGTGTCTCCATCCCTTTTGAATCTTGCCTTACCAAAACCTGTATCCTTTGGTCTTTGATTACGTGGTTTATTATAACACAAAAGTTTCCCATCGCCTAGAGGAAAATGGGATTTTCTCGAATAATTTTATTCAGCAATATATGATTGTTCGAATTTATGTCTTTTCAAGAGAACTTTTACAATTTTTTCAGGATAAAAAGAGGTCGAATAGGGAGAACTCCGAACTTTAGCAGAGTAAAAAGGGGCTGCTGCAATGCAGCAGCCCCGGTCGCGGGCCACTACTTCCCCACTATCTGCCGGTAATGCTGACGGGCGTCACGGTAGGCGGCCAGGATGGCCTTTCCGGAGGAGCCGAAATACCGCCGGGTCACTTCCTGTTCCAGGAACTGGGATTCCTCCAGGATGGAATGGTTCAGGAACAGTTTCCGGATGAAGTTCCGGGTCAGCTCCAGGGTGGCGTTGCAGTCCACCTCCACGATTTCCCCGGTCTGTTCCACCACCTCAAAGGCCATGTAGAACACCCCGTAGATCTTGGTAATGGCATTGTCCATATTGGTCCGGGCTTCCCCGGTAAGGTAAAGGGTTCGTTTGTCCATGTGACTGTGCTCCTTTGGTTGCACTGGTACTGTAAAGGCAGCAGGCGTCAGCCCCGGCAGATATCCGCCCTTTTCAAGGGCGGGGAACCGTTGCGCTTGCACAATGGTGGTGGGTTAGCAGCCGCTGGCTGCGTTTCCATTCGAAAAATTTGCCTGCAAATTTTTACATCCGGCCGCTGACCGCTGACAAATAAAGGGGTGCTGCACCCAACGTGCAGCACCCCTTTATTATACCAATTACGCCATCATTTTCAAAACATACCCGCAGATCAGTCCGGCGAAGTTCCCTATGGCAGCCCCCAGGACCCCCATCAGGACCCCGATGCCGGCATAGGATTCGTTGTAGGCGGACGCCACGATAGGTGCGGAGGCCGCCCCGCCGATGTTGGCCAGGGAGGCGGTGGAAACCATGCACAGATCCCAGTGGAACAGCTTGGACAGGATGTACATGCCGATCACATGGACCACCAGGATGAAGAACCCGTACACCACCCACATGGGAGCACTCAACAGGTCCGTTACGGAAGCAGTGGAAGCCAGCAGGGACACCACTGCATACAGGTACACACTGGAAAGTTCTTCCACAGCAGGGACCTTGCCCAGAGGGCTCATGGCACAAATCAGGCCCAGGACAGTGACGAACACGGTGGTCATGGTCCCTTTGTCGAACATGGCCAGTCCCACACCCTTCAGCATGGTGTTGAGGGAAGCCCCCACGCTCTGGGCAATGGCAGACACCAGCAGGGAAACACCGATCAGGAAAATCCAGTCAGCCGCCGATGCCTTTTTCTTTTCCTTGGCCACTTCCGCAGCTGCTGCATCAGCCACTGCCTGGAGTTTGGACGTATCCGCCTTCACCGAGTTGTTCCATTTGTCCGCATGTTTCACCATCAGGAGCAGCAGGGCGATCCACACGGAATAGCACACGGTATCCAGGGCCAGGGCACAGCTGTAGGCACCCGCATCCACCGGCAGAGCCGCCTGCATGGCTGCCATATTGGCAGAGCCCCCTACCCAGGAAGCGTACAGGGCCGCCACGGCGCCCCAGGTATCATGGCCCAGGAAGCCTTTGAAAATGGGGTAGCCCACCACAAAGCCGATGAACAATGTCACGGAGCAGCCCAGGAAGATGGCCACCATCCGGCCTCCCAGTTTGGCCAGTTTCCGGAAGTCGCACCGAAGCAGCATCACAAAGATCATGGCATACAGCAGGTTGTTCTTCAGGGCCTTGTAGGCTGCGGACACTTCCTTGGAATGGTACAGGCCCATAGTGCAGAAGATCATGTTCAGCACATAGATCCACACCAGAGGGGGCACCAGGTTGAAGATTTTCCACTTGGTGTACTTTTCCAGTGCCAGCAGGACCCCTGCCAGGCACATGAGGAAGGCAATGTAGGTAAAACCGTTGGTGATGACCATAGAAATCTCCCCTTTCTTTTCCCCGTCAGGAGGCTAGTCGTCCAGATACCGGATGCCCCGGACCCCGGTGACACCCAGCCCCGGCCCGTCGCTGACCGTGATTTCCTTTTCGTTGAAGACGGCGCCGCCTTCCACCGGATCTTCGGAACAGAGCACCGGCCCGTCCAGATCCACCCGGGTAATGATCTTCCGGGCACAGGCCAGGTGCACCGCCGCATTGACGCTAACCTTGGCCTCCAGCATGCAGCCGATCATGCACTCCACTCCGCAGACTTCCGCCAGGGTGGCGATTTTCAGGGCGTTGGTAAGACCGCCGCATTTCATCAATTTGATGTTGATCAGGTCCGCCGCCTGCATCTGGACGATTTTCAGAGCGTCCTCTACGGAGAACACCGCTTCGTCGGCCAGTACCGGCACATAGGACCGTTCCGTGACGTATTTCAGCCCTTCCAGGTCGTGGGCCTTTACCGGCTGTTCCACCAGTTCGATATCCAGGCCCTTTTCCTGCATCTGGTTCAGCAGGCGTACTGCCTGTTTGGGGCTCCAGGCCTGGTTGGCATCGATGCGGATCCGGATGTCCGGCCCCACAGCCTTCCGGATGGCGGCCAGCCGGGCCACATCCAGGGACGGATCGATGCCAACCTTCACTTTCAGGGTGTCATAGCCCCGTTCCAGGGCATTCACTGCATCCCGGGCCATTTCTTCCGGGGGATTCACGCTGATGGTGATGTCCGTAACGATCTTGTTCCGGGCGCCTCCCAGCATTTTGTACACCGGAATCCCGTACTTCTTGCCGTACAGGTCCCACAGGGCCATGTCCGCCGCAGCCTTGGCACTGGAATTCTTCACGATGCAGTCCTGGACCGCCCGGGTGATATCTTCGAAGTCATCCACGTCCCGGCCCACCAGGGTCTTGCTGATATGATCCTGGAAGGCGCCAATGATGGCTCCGGTGGTATCTCCGGTAATGACTCCCGTTGGGGGCGCTTCCCCGAATCCCACCTCACCGGTATCCGTGTGGATCTCCACAATGATATCCTCCACACTGTTGACCTGCCGCAAAGCGGTTTTGAACGGTACCCGAAGGGGAACGGAAATCCGTCCCAGGCGAACTTGCGTGATTTTCATTGGCTTTCCCTCCTTAATTGCACAACCATTGTTCTTCATTGAAAGCCAGCGAGACTGGCTTCCTCCGGCCGCTGACCGTTGACAGCTGACCGCCTTTATTTCGCCAGCCGGTACAGAGCCTCCGCATAGATCTTGGCGTTGAGCACCAGTTTGTCGATTTCCCAGTATTCATTAGGCAGGTGTTCCCGCACTGCATCCCCCGGGAAAATAGGCCCGAAGGCCACAATGTTGGGGATGCTCTTGGCGTAGGTGCCGCCTCCGATGCAGATGGTCTTCGGTTCAAAGTCCGTCAGTTCTCCGTACACCTGGAGCAGGGTCTGGATGTAGTCGGTTTTGGGATCCACATACAGGGATTTCTTGTGGGTTTCGCCGACCTTCCGGAACCCGGCTTCTGCGAACTGGGCATCCAGTTTAGGAGCACAGTCCTCATAGGATTTGGTCACCGGATACCGGTAGTTGATCTTCAGGGTCAGTTTCCCAGCGTCTCCGGCAATGACCCCCAGGTTGAAGGACAGCTTCCCGGAATCCGGATCCTCCAGGCAGATGCCCAGAGATTCCCCGTGGATCTCCGTACCGATCTTTTGACCCAGGAACGCCAGTGCCTGATGGAGATCATCCCCAAAGGGCAGTTCCGCCAGAGCAGCCAGGAGACGGCCGATGGCATTTTCTCCCTTTTCCGGAGAGGCTGCATGGGCCTGGACTCCCTGGGCAGTGACTTTCAACCCTTCCGGGATCACTTCCCACTGGACCTTGGGATCCTTTTCTCCATATTTTTCCAGGATCTTGGCGGCTTCTGCAGGCGCGCACTGGATGGTGGCGGAAGCCAGGGCCGGCACCACGTTGAAGGCGGAGCCCCCTTTGATTTCCTTCAGAACCAGACCACCCTCCTGGGTGTAGGCCCGTTCAAAGGTTACGTTGATGATACCCTTTTCCCCGTTGATCACCGGGTATTCTCCATCGGGGGTGAACCCGCACACAGGGATTTCCCCGCCTTTTTCCAGGTAATGCTTCATGTCCTGGCTGCCGGTTTCCTCGTTGGTACCAAAGAGGATCCGGATCCGCCGTTTCAGGGGAGCCCCGCTGTCCTTCAGGGCCTTCAGAGCATAGAGGGCGGCGGTGGTGGGGCCTTTGTCATCCATGGTGCCCCGGCCGTAGACGTTTTCTCCGTCCGCTTCCCCGCTGTAGGGATCCTTCGTCCAGCCGTCCCCTTCCGGCACCACATCCAGATGCCCCAGGACGGCTACCATTTCCGGTCCTTCCCCGTATTCACACCAGCCCATGTAGTTGTCCACATTTTCCGTGCGGAAGCCCATTTTGGCCGCTTCTTCCAGCATATAGGCCAGGCATCGGGCCGGACCTTCCCCGAAAGGCTTGCCGGGCACAGCCGGTTCCTGGACACTTTTGATCCGGACGGCTTCCTGCAGGGTTTTCACCATGGCTTCCCGATTGTTGTCTACCAGTTTTGCTAAATCCATTGTACGACCTCCTGATGTTTTTCCCTCAGAGCCTGCTGCCGGGGTATAAAAAAATCCCAGCAAAGGCGCAGCAAAACCACTCTGCCCCATGCTGGGTCTCACAATGCTCCCTGAGCTATTGGCCATAGCCCACACAAAATGAAACAGCATTCTCTATGGGTCTTACAACTTAAGTTTACCGTATCCGCCCGTCTACTGTCAATGAAGTATTCCGATTTTTTAACATTATATAGTATGCTGTATACATGTTGACTGTCTTTTTGTTCACCGGTATAATGGGTACTGGTAGTGACGGAAAAGCCTGATTTTTCCGTCGAAATTCCGGAACTGTTCAAAGGAGGTCTTTTTATGCAAACGAAGCACCATCTGAAATGGCTGGCGGCCCTGGGGCTGTGTGCCGCCGTGCTCATGCCCCAGTACGCCCTGGCCCGGAAGGCCATGGATCCCAAGGCGGCCAAAGCCCTGTCCGCCCAGCTGGATGAAATGGTGGGCCATGACGGCACCCATGTACCCGGCCTGGGAGTGGAAGTGTACAAGAACGGAAAGAAAGTCTACACCCATTTTGCCGGACACCGGTATTTTGCAGAAAAGCCCGGCCAGAAAGACCTGCCCATCACTCCGGATACCCGGTTCCGGGCGGCCTCCGTCTCCAAGATGTTCACCGGCTTTACCATCATGCAGCTGGTGGATGAGGGGAAGCTCCGGCTGGACCAGGATGTAAGCGAGATCCTGGGCTTCCCTCTCCGGAATCCCAACTATCCGGACACCCCCATTACCGTCCGGATGCTCCTAAGCCACACCTCCAGTCTCCGGGACGGGAAGCTCTATGCCATTCCCCCGGAATACTCCGTCCGGGAATTTTTCGTGAAGGACGGGAAGTTCTATGAAAACGGGGACCATTTTGCTCCCGCCGGCCAGGCTCCCCGGGAATACTTCAAGTACTCCAACATCAACTACGGCCTTCTGGGTACCATCATCGAAAAAGTCACCGGGGAACGGTTCGATCTGTACCAGAAAAAGCACATCCTGAAGGACCTGGACATCAAGGCGGACTACACTGTGGGGAACCTTTCCAAAGGAGCCTTCAAAAACCTGGGGGTGATCTACCAGAAGAACAGCAATGGGAAATGGGATGAACAGGGGCCCTGGATCCCTCAGATTGATGACTACCAGGGGAAACAGCCTCCCAAAGACCAGGTGAAGGTCCAGAACCCGGACCACCGGGACCTGGATGCCTTCTACAGCCTGAAGGACTACCAGCCCGGCACCAACGCCACCTTCTTCTCCCCGCAGGGGGGCCTGCGGATCTCCTACGACGAACTGGGCCATGCCCTCCAGATGGTCCTGAACAACGGGAAGTACAAAGGTAGACAGGTGCTCCGGCCCGAGGCCCTGCGGGAAATGATGACCACCCAGTGGACCTGGGATCCGGCCAGGAAGAACGGGAACACCTACGGAGGCTCCATCGAGGCCTACGGCCTGGCCATGTATCCCATCAAGGGCAGCGGCACCTCCCGGGTGGTGAAAGACCATGAACTGGACCTGTGGGGCCACACCGGGGAAGCCTACGGCCTCCTGTCCGGCCTGTTCGTGGTCCCCGGCACCAAAAACGGGTTCATCTACATGATGAACGGAGAAGCGGTGGCCGAAGACGAGGACCCCAGGAGCGAAGGAAAATTCAGCGGGAACTATGTGTGGGAAGAGAATATCATGAATGCCATTTGTGACAAGGCGTTCTTTTGAAAAAAGGGACTGTGAAAAAATGATTTCTCATTTTTTCACAGTCCCTTTTCCAATTCCCCCTCATACTCCTCCAGCACCTGCTCAAAGGCTTCTTTTGTCAGGCACTGGTTGATGGCGTTCCGGTAGTGGGCGCTGTGAGGGAGACCAGTGAAGTAGCAGGCTCCATGGTGGCGCATTTCCCGGATGGCCACTTTTTCTCCCTTGAAGGCAATCAGGTCCCGGAGATGGCGCCGGACCATGGCAAACCGTTCCTCCAGGGTCACGGCTGGAATGGGTTTCCCGGCCAGGGCCGCCTTCACTTCCCGGAAGATCCAGGGATTTCCCTGGGCTCCCCGGGCGATCATGATTCCGTCACAGTGGGTGGTCTCCCACAGGGCCAGAGCATCCCGGGCGGTGAACACATCTCCGTTCCCCAGTACGGGAATGGACACGGCCTCCTTGACCTGGCGGATAATGTCCCAGTCCGCCTTTCCGCTGTAGAACTGCCCCCGGGTACGGCCATGGACTGCCACTGCCGCCACGCCGGCCTTTTCTGCCAGTCGTGCGATCTCCACCGCATTCCGGTGTTCCTCATCCCAGCCGGCCCGGAACTTCACCGTCACCGGCAGGTCCACCGCATCCACCAGAGCCGCCAGACAGGCATAGGCCCGTTCGGGGTCCTTCATCAGGGCGGACCCTTCCCCATTGGCCACGATTTTGTGCACCGGGCAGCCCATGTTGAAGTCGATGATGTCCGCCCCGTGTTCCGCCACGATTTTCGCACCCCGGGCCAATTCCTCCGGCACCGAACCGAACAGCTGGATGGCCACCGGATGCTCCCGGGGATCCACTTCCAACATGGCAAAGGTCTTGGGGTTCCTGAACAGCAAAGCCTTGGCGCTGACCATCTCCGAAACCGTGTAATCCGCCCCCAGCTCCCGGCAGATCACCCGGAAAGGAAGATCCGTAACCCCGGCCATAGGGGCAAGGGCGATGGGGAGCCGGGTCGGGAGGAGGGTTTGCAGCGTTTTTTCGATGTGAGTTGTCATTTAGGAGTGCTCCTTTACTGATTGTCAATGGTCAATTGTCAATGGCCGAATGAAAGCAGGAAGCAGCAATTCACTGCTTCCTGCTTTTGAATCTGTTCCTTGTAAAGAACTGTCTGAAAGAAAGCCAAGGCGAAAACTCAATAACAACTGAGTTTCCACTTACAGACAGGAACAGTCATTCCGTTTTCAATTTTTCAAAGCCAACGAAAGTTGGCTTCCTTCGGCCATTGACCATTGACAGCTGACCGCGACCCGCGACCGCCTTTATTTATTCATCTCATGCAGAATCCGCAGGCCTTCCAGGGTGAGGAAGGGTTCTACTACGTCCACCTGGTCGGATTCGCTGGCCATCAGTTTGCCAAAGCCTCCGGTGGCTACTACAAAGGCCTGGCCTCCCAGTTCTTTTTTCATCCGGGTGATCAGGCCGTCCATCTGGCCCACAAAGCCGTAAATCACGCCGGACCGCATGGCGTGAATGGTGTCCCGGCAGATTGCCTTGGGGGGCTTGATCAGTTCGATCCGGGGCAGCTTGGCCGCTTTCTGGAACAGGGCTTCAGTGGAAATGCCAATGCCCGGGGCAATGGCGCCACCCAGGTATTCCCCGGCAGGGGTCAGGGCGCAGAAGGTGGTGGCGGTGCCGAAGTCGATGATGATCAGATTCCCCTTGTCCCCGTACATGTTGTGGGCAGCCACTGCGTTGACGATCCGGTCGGCCCCGATCTGGGAGGGATCATCGTAATCCAGTTTCAGACCGGTTTTGATTTCGCTGGTGACCACAAAGGGAGTGATGCTGAAGAAACGCTTGCACATGTTGCACAGGGGTACCAGAAGAGGCGGCACTACGGTGGAAATGATGATGTTTTCGATATCCTTCATATCCATACCGCTGTAGGCAAACATGCTGCCCAGGATGATGCCGAATTCATCGGAAGTCCGGGAGCGGCTGCTGGAAATTCTCCAGTGTGCCTGCCAGGTATTGCCGTCGTGAACCCCTACTACGATGTTGGTGTTGCCAACATCCATGACCATTAACATGGTGAAAACCCTCCATATCGGTTTCTAGAATGACCGGCCTGGGAATCCCTCAGAAGCACCCTGCAGCAGGGCTCCCGGCATTCTCTCTCCGTACAGGTCCGGTCCATAAACGACTTTATTATAGGGGCAACGGGGGGAGTTGTCAAGGAAAAGGGGGTAATGCTGTATGTTCCATACAGCATTACCCCCTTTGTCAGCGGTCAACGGTCAATTGACCGTCTTTACTCCCACATCCCCCCTGCCTTCAGGGCCCGGCGGATGCGGGTGCCCAGGAAGGCGGTGATCAGGGCTTTTACGATGTCCAGGGGCAGGAAGGGGGCCACGGACAGAGCCAGGGTCTTTTCCCAGGTCATGGGCTTGTGGAGGAAAAAGGCGAAGCTCAGTTTAAAGCCGATGGCTCCGATGATGTAGCACACCACCGTCACCCCGGCCAGGGCCAGGAAGTTCTTCCACAGGCTGTCCCCGGCCCAGGATCCCCGGCTGACCTTCCCGGCCAGCCATGCCACCACCGGGAAGCTGAGGATGAAGCCCCCGGTGGGCCCTGCCAGCATGACGATGCCGGCCTGGCCCTGGTTGAATACGGGCAGCCCCACACAGCCCAGGACCATCCATACCAGCACGCTGGCCAGTCCCCACACCGGTCCCAGCAGGAACCCGGCCAGGAGCACCATCAGAGTCTGGAGGGTCACCGGCACCGGTCCCAGGGGAATAGTCACATAGGAACTGAGGATGATCAGGGCGGTGAACAGCCCGGCTCCCATCATGTTTCTGGTCCGGTTCATGCGTATTTCCCCTTTCCCTGGGCCGGACGAATGGAAACATCCCCGGCCAGGACGGTTTCCACCGTACCGTCCTCTTTCTTCACCTGGAGAGCCCCGGTATCATCGATGTCCAGGGCCGTCCCCACATAGGTCTTGTCCGGTGCGATCACCTTCACCTGTTTTCCCAGGGTGATGGAATATTTCCGCCACTGGTCCAGGATGGGGCCGAACCCTTCCCGGCAGGCAAGGTCATAATAGTATTCCAGATAATCCAGCACCTTGGCCAGGAGAGCCACCCGGTCCACCGGTTTTTCCGCTGCATCGGCAATGGAAATGGCGGCGGCCCGGAGTTCTTCCGGCACCATCTCTTTGGGCACGCACACATTGATGCCGATGCCCACCACCAGATAGTTGATGTGGCCGAATTCCGCACTCATTTCCGTAAGGATCCCCACCAGCTTCTTCCCGTTCAGCAGCACATCGTTGGGCCACTTGATCCGGGCATCCACCTGGCAGACTTCCCGGATGGCCCGGACCACCGCCACGGCGCTGAGCAGGGTCATTTTGGGGGCTTCCTGGGGCAGGAAGGCGGGCTTCAGCAGCAGGGAGAACCACAGGCCCTTGCCTTTGGGACTGAACCAGCCCCGGGCCAGCCGTCCCTTGCCCCCGGTCTGTTCTTCCGCCACACAGACGGTTCCGTCGGCGGCGTTTTTGTCCGCCAGCTTCTTCAATACTTCGTTGGAGCTGGTGACGCTTTCCTCATAACAGATGGACCGGCCCACGAACCGGGTATGGAGATGGGCCATGATTTCCGAAGGCAGCAGTTTGTCCGGCACGGAAGTGAGCACATAGCCTTTTTTGGTGAACGCTTCGATGCCGTAGCCTTCCTTTTTCAGGGTCTGAATATGCTTCCAGATGGCCGTCCGGGTAATTCCCAGCTGTTTGGCCAGTTCCTCGCCGGAAACCGGTTCCGGCGCTTTTTTACGAAGGATGTTCAGGATTTCAGTACGCATGACAGTCTTCCTTTCGTTCCCTGTTGGGAGAAGTATGTTAACGCAATTGCTTGGATAAAGGGCTGTTGCCTGAGCAACAGCCCTTTCTTGTCAGCAGTCAACAGTCAGCGGTCAGCGGCCGTTGACAGGCTGCTGCCAAGGCAACAGCCTTTTTACGCCTGAGGCACTTCTTTCGGTACCGGCGCCATCACGGGTTCTTCGGCCGGTTCTTCGGCTGGGACCGGTCCGATGGGGGCCGGGGTACCGTCGGCGGGCTTCTTGGGTTCTTCCTGAGGCGGCACTTCGCCTTTTTCCAGGATATGGCCGTATTTCAGCAGTTCCTGGATCTCGTGGCCTTCCAGGGTCTCCCGTTCCATCAGGTTCTGGGCGATCAGGTGCAGCTTGTCCATATGGTCGGTGAGCAGCTTCACGGTGCCTTCGTAGGCTTCGTCGATGAACCGGCGGATTTCCCCGTCGATCTGGGCTGCCACTTTTTCACTGTAGTCGTTCTGCCGACCGATGTCCCGGCCCAGGAACACCTGTTCCTGCCGGTGGCCGAAGGTCACAGCCCCCAGCACATCGCTCATGCCGTATTCGCAGGTCATCCGCCGGGCCAGTTCCGTAGCCCGCTGGAGGTCGCTGCTGGCCCCGCTGGAAATCTCATGGAGCACCAGGGCTTCCGCCACACGGCCCCCCAGGAGCACCTTCAGCTGATCCAGCATTTCACTGCGGGTGGCATAATACCGGTCTTCCGTAGGCAGGCTCAGGGTATAGCCACCGGCACGGCCTCTGGGGATGATGGTTACCTTGTGCACCGGATCCGTATGGTCCAGGAGCATCCCCACCAGGGTATGGCCCCCTTCATGGTAGGCGGTAAGCTTCTTCTCTTCGTCGGTGATCACCCGGCTCTTCCGTTCCGGACCCATCATCACCCGTTCCGCGGCTTCTTCCAGGTCGCTCATGGTGATGGTCACCTGGTTGTGCCGGGCGGCCAGCAAGGCCCCTTCGTTCACCAGATTGGCCAGGTCAGCCCCGGTAAAGCCCGGGGTCTGCCGGGCAATGACTCCCAGATCCACAGAAGGATCGATGGGTTTGCCTTTGGTGTGGACCCGGAGGATGGCCCGGCGTCCCCGGATATCCGGCTTGTCCACCACAATCTGCCGGTCGAACCGGCCCGGACGCAGCAGTGCCGGATCCAGGATATCCGGACGGTTGGTGGCGGCGATCATGATGATCCCTTCGTTGGCACCGAACCCGTCCATTTCCACCAGCAGCTGGTTCAGGGTCTGTTCCCGTTCATCATGGCCCCCGCCCAGGCCGGCGCCTCTCTGGCGGCCTACGGCGTCGATTTCGTCGATGAACACAATGCAGGGAGCGTTTTTCTTGGCCTGGTCGAACAGGTCACGGACACGGGAGGCCCCCACCCCCACGAACATTTCCACAAAGTCAGATCCGGAGATGCTGAAGAAAGGCACCCCCGCTTCCCCGGCCACGGCTTTGGCCAGGAGGGTCTTCCCGGTACCGGGAGGTCCGTAGAGCAGCACCCCTTTGGGGATCTTGGCTCCCAGCTGGTTGTACTTCTGGGGGGCCTTCAGGAATTCCACCACTTCTTCCAGTTCCTGTTTGGCTTCATCAGCCCCGGCTACATCCTTGAAGGTGACCCGGCTCTTGCCGTCCCCATAAAGCTTGGCCTTGCTCTTGCCGAAGCTCATGACCCGGCTGCCGCCCCCCTGGGCGTTGTTCATCATGAAGAACCAGAGGATCACTATGACCACCATGGGCAGGAGAGAAGTCAGGATATTGCTGAGCATGGAAGGCTGGGGCGGCAGTTCCGCCTTGATTTCCACATCCCGGGCCCGGAGGGTGTCCACCAGTTTGTCATCCCGGGGCGCAATGGTGGTGAAGTCGGCACCGTTTTTCAGCTTGCCTTTGATCACCGAATTGTCCACAATGGTTACACTCTTCACTTCATCCTGCTGGACTTCCTTGATGAAGTTGCTGTAGCTCATTTCGTTCTTGAGAGTGCTGGAGGCATTGTAATAATCGTAAATCCAGACCCCTACAATGACAATGAGCAGGTAAAATACCAGATTACGGATAAACTTACTCACACTAGAGCTCCTTTCCTGTCTGAACCATTCCGGGAAGGACCGGCAGACATGGAATTATTTTTCATAGACGGACCGTTTCAGGATACCGATATAGGGCAGGTTCCGGTATTCTTCGTCGTAATCCAGGCCGAAGCCCACCACGAATTCATCGGGAATCTCGAACCCGGCATAGTCCGGCAGCACCTTCACCAGCCGGCGTTCCTTCTTGTCCAGCATGGCTGCTACTTTCAGGGTCTTGGGGTTCCGGTTCCGGAACAGTTCTCCCACTTCCTTCAGGGTGAGTCCGGTGTCGATCACATCGTCCACAAGCAGCACGTTTTTGCCGGCGATGTTCCGGGAGGTATCATAGTCGATGTCCACTTTGCCGGAAGATTTGGTGCCGGAACCGTAGGAAGAAGCCTTGATGAAGTCGATCCGCACCGGCACGGTAATGTGCTGGGTCAGTTCCGTAAGGAAATAGGCAGCCCCCTTCAAAAGGCCGATGACCACCAGTTCTTCTCCGGCATAATCCTTGCTGATCTGGGCGCCCATTTCAGCGATCCGGGTTTTTAAGGTTTTCTCATCAATCAGGACTCTTTCAAGATTTTCGTTCATTTCTCTGACGCTCCTTTTGTGCTAGCTTGGCGGCCCGTTCTTCTTCCCGGGACCGCTGGTTTTTTCCCACCATCAGCCGGCCGTTCAGATAGATCAGCCGGACACCGCCGGGGACATCCAGGGACTTGTTGCCCACGCCCCGTTCAATCATTTCCAATATTTTGCGGACATGATCATAACTCATTTCCGCTCCGCCCACCCGACGGACCAGGATCCGGATCACCCGGCTCTGGAGAGCCAGGGGCAGGGCGGCAAAATCCTTCTCCACCTTGATATCCCAGGTGTCGAACACTTCCCGGCCATAGGCACCGATGTAACGGCCGGCCAGTTTTTCCAGATAGGCCTCATCACTGGCAGCCAGAGCTGCCGCCTGGGCCAGTTGCTTCCGAATCTGGGGATTCTGGGTCTCCAGAAGGGGCAGCAGGGTCTTCCGGACCCAGTTCCGCTTCAGGCTCTGGTCCTCATTGGAACTGTCCTCACACCAGGCAAGGCCCATTTCCTCACAGTAGGCTTCCGTATCCCGCCGGGTGATTTCCAGAAAGGGACGGGCCAGATATCCGCTTACCGGCAGCATTCCCCGCATCCCCCGGGTACCGGCGCCCCGGACCAGATTCAGGAGCACGGTTTCCGCCTGGTCATCCTGATGATGGGCCAGGAAAATGGCAACGGCACCGGTTTCCTGCCGGACCTTTTCCAGGGCTCCATACCGGAGCTTCCGGGCCGCCTCCTCCAGGGAAAGCCCTTCCCCTTCCGCCAGGGACCGGACATCCACATCCACCCGCCGGAAGGCCAGGCCCCGGTTCCGGCAGTACTCTTCCGCCTGCCGGGCATCCTGTTCCGCTTCCTCCCCCCGGAGATGGTGCTGGACATGAACTGCCAGCACATCCACCCCGTCTTCTTCTCCCTGGGAGGCCATCACATCAGTGAGGCACAGGGAATCCGCTCCGCCGCTTAAGGCGGCGATGACTTTCGTCCCCGGTTTCCACAGGGGGGACTGGGCCACCAGCTGCCGCAGGCTGTTTTCCAAAATACTCAACGTTTTCACCTTCTAATTAAAAAAGGTACTTCCGAGGAAGTACCTTTTGTGTTCATCAATCTCCTCTGCGAGCACCACGGCCGCCCCGTTTGGACTCCGTATTCCGTTTCAGATCCAGCAGACGATCATCGCTTTCCTTCAGGAACCGGGAAAGCTTGTCCTCGAAGCTCATGGGACCCTGGGCCCGGGGAGCTCCATGGAAGGGTTTGCTCTCGAACCGCTTCTTCCCTTCGAACCGTTTGTTTTCGAAGTGTCTGTTTTCAAAATGTCTGTTTTCTCCCGCCGGTTTCCGTTCCGGTGCAGGAGCAGGAGGCATCAGGGCTTTCAGGGACAGGCCGATTTTCCCCTTGTCGTCAATGGAAACCACCTTGACGGTAACCTTATCCTTTACCTTGAGGAAATCATGTACATCTTTGACGAAGACATTGGAAACCTCAGAAATGTGAATCAGACCAACCTTATTTTCGGGCAATGACACAAAAGCACCAAAATTCGTAATCCCGGTGACAATACCATCAACAACTGCGCCTTTTTCCAAAGCCATAAGTCAAAGACATCCTCCTTTAATCAGTGGGTATTACGTTAACCATTATACCGTTGTTAACGAATTTTCGTCAAGAGGGAAAAGGGGCTGCCGCATGCGCAACAGCCCCTTTTGTCAATGGTCAACAGACATCTTTATGCTTCCTTCCCCTCATACTCATACCCCGCCTTCAGGATGGCGCTTTTGAAGTCGTTTTCGGGGACGTTCCGGGTTTCGGTGACTTCCACGGTGCCGGAGGTGTGGTCGGCTTTGGCGCTGGTGACCCCTTCCAGGCCTTCCAGGGCTTTCTTTACCCGGCCTTCGCAGTGGGCGCACATCATGCCCTTCACTTTCAGAGTCACGGTGGTGCCGTCTGCAGCTGGTACCGGGCAGGCAGCAGGCTGAGGCGCCAGGTCCGCTTTTTCCACCACAGCCGCAGCCGGGTTCTTCCGTTTCTTGTCATGGCTGGCATCATGGAGCTTGAACAGGTTCAGCCGCAGGGCATTCATGCACACGGTGAAGCTGGAAATACTCATGGCCGCCGCCCCCACCATGGGGTTCATCTTGTAGCTGAACAGCCCGGCTGCCAGAGGGATGCAGATGACATTGTAGAAGAAGGCCCAGAACAGGTTCTCGTGGATGTTGGTCACGGTGCCCCGGCTCAGCCGCACCGCTGCGGATACGTCCGTGAGCCGGCTGTTCATCAGCACGATGTCGGCAGAATCGATGGCCACGTCCGCTCCGGCACCGATGGCGATACCGATGTCTGCCCGGGTGAGAGCCGGCGCATCGTTGATGCCGTCCCCTACCATGGCCACCAGGCCTCCGGCTTTCTGGAGTTCCCGGATCACCGTTTCCTTGCCTTCCGGCAGGACCCCGGCCACCACTTTGTCCACCCCGGCCTGACGGCCGATGGCTTCGGCAGTCCGCTGGTTGTCCCCGGTGACCATGACCACTTCGATGCCCATGTTCTGGAGTTCCTTGATGGCCTTGGCGGAATCTTCCTTGATCACGTCAGCCACGGCGATCATCCCGGCCAGCTTCCCGTCTTTGGCGAACACCAGGGGTGTCTTGCCCTGACCGGCCAGTTCCGCTCCTTTGGCTTCCATGGCGTCATCCAGGGCCCCCAGGCTCTTCAGAAAGCTCAGGCTTCCGCCAATGAGTTTCTTCCCTTTCTGGATCACCTGGAGTCCGTTCCCGGGCAGAGCCTGGAAATCATCCACAACGTCTGCTCTGAGACCTTTGGCTTCCGCTTCTTCCACTACGGCTTTGGCCAGGGGATGTTCGGATTTCTGTTCCAGGTCATAGGCCAGCTGGAGCAGGCTTTCTTTGGTATAGCCTTCCGCCGGCACCACATCGGTTACCTTGGGCTGGCCTTTGGTAATGGTCCCTGTTTTGTCCAGAGCCACCACTGCCACTTTCCCGGCGTTTTCCAGGGAAGAGGAGGTCTTGAACAGGATGCCGTTCTTGGCCCCTACCCCGCTGCCCACCATAATGGCTACAGGAGTGGCAAGCCCCAGGGCGCAGGGGCAGGCGATGACCAGCACGGCGATGCCCCGGGCAATGGCGGAGCCCAGAGGAGCTCCGGCGATCAGCCAGCCGAGGGTGGTGACCAGGGCGATGCTGATGATGGCCGGCACGAACACGGCGGAAACCTTATCGGCAATCCGGGCAATGGGAGCCTTTGTGGCCGCCGCATCGCTGACCAGTTTGATGATCTGGCTCAGGGTGGTGTCTTCCCCTACCCGGGTGGCTTCACATTCCAGGTACCCGGACTGGTTGATGGTGGCGGTGGAAACCTTGTCTCCGGGCTTCTTGTCCACCGGCAGGCTTTCCCCGGTCAGGGCGCTTTCGTTGACGGCGGAATTGCCCTTGACCACCACCCCGTCCACCGGGATGTTTTCTCCGGGACGGACGGCGAAAATGTCCCCTTTCTGGACTTCATCGATGGAGACGGTGACTTCCTTCCCGTCCCGGATCAGCACAGCGGTCTTGGGAGCCAGCTTCATGAGCCCTTTCAGGGCATCGGTGGTCCGGCCCTTGCTCATGGCTTCCAGCATCTTCCCCAGGGTGATCAGGGAAGGGATCATGGCTGCGGTTTCAAAGTACAGGTCGTGCATGTACATGTGGTGGAGTTCTTCGAAGGGCGTTCCGTGGGCGGTCAGGAAGGTGATATCATAGAACACCGCCAGGCTCCACAGGAAGGAAACGGAAGAACCCAGGGCCACCAGGGTATCCATATTGGGAGCCCCGTGGAACAGGGTCTTGAAACCGCTGGTGTAAAAGTCCTTGTTGATGTACATGACGATAATGGCCAGGAGCATCTGGGTAAGCATCAGTCCCAGATGGTTCCCGTCCAGCAGAGCGGGCACCGGCCACCCCAGCATGTTGTGGCCCATGGTGATGTACATGAGCAGGAACAGGAACCCCAGGGAGGTAACCAGCCGCCGGCGGAGCCGGGGCGTCTCATGGTCCTTCAGGGCTTCTTCATCGGCGGCCAGCTTTTCCGCCACTCCCTGTTTGGCCTGGGCGGCTCCTTTGACGGAAGCCCCGTAGCCTGCGTCCTCCACGGCCTTGATAATATCCCCATCGGAGGCGGTCCCTTCCACCCCCATGCTGTTGGTCAGGAGGGAAACCGATACCCCGGTGACCCCGGGAACCCCGGCCACCGCCTTTTCCACATGGGCCTGGCACGAAGCACAGGTCATGCCTGTTACTATATATTGTTTCATAACCGATCCTCTCTTTCTATACCCTACCAGGGTATCCTTCTTTCATGGTCATATCATACTCTGTTGGGGGATATTTGTCAAGAGAAAAAGGGGGGTGTGAAAAATTCACACCCCCCTGTCACTGGCCTCTTGTCACTGGTCACTGGATAAAGAAAGGCAGCCGGGCTGCGGCTGTCTTTCATTGTATGAAGCTGGCTCGGACGCGCCTTTGGCTTGTCCTTGCTCTTCAGAAGAACTCACAACAAGCAACAGATTAAAAGAAAAGCAACGTCTTTTTTATTCGAAAGAACCCGTCAGCCACGGATTCTTTCCATTGGCCAGAGACCAGTGACAACCAGTTAAATCTGTCCCAGCGCTTTCAGGATCACTTCGGCGATGGCGGCGGACCCTACGTAGGTGCCGATGAAGATCACGCAGGCCAGGACCACGATCCGCCAGCCGGTTTTCTTGAAGGCGTCCATGTCCTTGCCGATGGAGATCCCCGCGTAGGCCAGGATGGGGGTACACAGGGCCAGGAAGCCCACTTTCTTCATATACATGTTGACCACTTCAGAGCCCGGGAACCCGGGATAGGTCAGGATACAGCCCAGGGTGGTAATGTAGGCCACCGCCGGGATCCCTCCGGGGATCACCCGGGCGGCCACGATCCCTGCCAGGGAAATGGCGATGAGGATCACCATGCCGGGGACTGCGTCCATAAAGGGAATGTTGCTGGACAGGGTATTGGCCACCAGGGACAGGAAAGCCGTGATAATGAGGACCAGCGTGGTTTCAGGCAAAGTAAACGATCTCATTTTCCTTCCTCCTCCTTGGTCAGCACATGACCGTATTTGATGATGCAGCATTTCTTGTAGAGCCATTCCGTCAAAGGCAGGGCCAGGAACACGGCCATGTATACCCCGTCCAGACCGGAAAGCATGTTGGAGGCGGTGGCGAAAGCGGCCAGTTGGTCAGCCATTTCCGGATACATCACCGTCAGGGTCCCCAGGGAAGCGGACATCATGCTGGCGCTCCCCACCCCGGAGGCCATGGCCAGGGAATAGGGATGGAAGATCTTTAAAGCTGCCAGGAAGGAAGCCATGATCCCGAAGAACACAGTGCCGCACACGGTACCGGCAATGTACACGCTCATGACCCCCCGG
Source organism: Acidaminococcus sp. (assembly GCF_057597765.1). Lineage (NCBI taxonomy): Bacteria > Bacillati > Bacillota > Negativicutes > Acidaminococcales > Acidaminococcaceae > Acidaminococcus > Acidaminococcus sp. The sequence continues at coordinate 49,492 of NZ_DBMBXK010000002.1, forward strand.
CCTTCCGGAGTATCCAGGCCGTATTTTTCACCGATGAGAGCCACGTTGGGTTCCCGGGCGATGGAATGGGCGGCCCCGATGGTCTCCCGTTTCAGCCCGAAGGCCACCGCCAGGGGAACCCCCAAAAATACCGTCCCCAGGTTCCCGAATTCCTGGAGGATCAAAGCCGGGCTGGCACTGATGATTTTCGGCAGGGTGGGCCCCACCAGGGTCCCATACCGGGCCATAAGCAGCATCAGGGTAATGCCCACCAGGGAGCCTGCGTCTTCCATGTCCTTCTGTTTGGTCAGTTTAAAGAAGTTGGGAGTGGTCAGGATCCCCAGGATCAGGGCATAGAGCATGGGGACAAACACCACTTTCCCCGGGCCCAGATTGAAGGATTTGATACCGATCAGTTCGGCGATGACCACCAGGGCCAGGGCCGTAATGTGCAGTTTCCAGTTAATCATGGTCGGGTTCCTCCTCGCTGAAATAGCCATCCAGTTTGGCAATGTATTGTTCTTTGGTAAGCGCCGGCTTGAAATCGGCCAGGATCTTCTTGGCTTCCTTGGCATCATCGCTCAAAAGGTCGATGACCATGCCGGCAAAGGCTTTCCCGGGCAGGAGCGCCGCCGCATGGAAATCCACCACCTTGAAATCCGGTCCGTGGAGCAGTCCGTCCACCCCGCCGATGAAGGGATGGATGGCGGGCATCAGATGGGACACATCCCCCATGTCCGTGGAGGCGCTGAAGTGGCCGGCGTTGGTGATTTCCACCTCCGGGAAGGCGTCCTGGGCATTGTGGACGAACAGTTCATTCATTTCCGGGTTGCAGATGAGAGGCAGCTGGCCGGGCAGGGTGTCGATGTTCACCTTGGCCCCGATAGCGGCGCCCCCCGCCCGGAGAGCCGCATCCACCTTGGCGTTGGTCCGGTCGATGGCGTCCATGGATTTGGCCCGGACATAGGTTTCGATCCGCACATCGTCAGGCACATTGTTCACCAGGTCTCCCCCTTTGGTAATGATGGGATGGACCCGGATGGCATCGTCATCCCGGAAGGTTTCCCGGAGGGCATTGATCCCCATGATCCCCAGCATGGCGGCGTTCAGGGCGTTGATACCCTGGTCCGGAGCGTCGGCGGCATGGGCGGCCTTCCCCACATACTGGATGGTCTTGCCGATGAACCCGTTGCTGCTGGTACCGATGGCCACCACCGGTTTGGGGGTCCGTTTCTGGGAATGGATCATCATGGCCATGTCGATGTCATCGAATTCCCCTTCATAGATCAGTTCGCCTTTCCCATGGAGGAAATGGAGCTTCCCTTCTTTCCGGAGCTTTTTCCGGTAGGCGATCTGGACGTATTCTTCCGCCGGGACCCCGAAGAACACCACATTCCCGCACAGGTCCTTCATGACCCCGGTTTTGGCAAGGCCGTAGGCAGCGGCCAGCATGGAAGACTGCTGCATGTGGTGGCCGCAGGCGTGGGCAGCCCCGGTATCCGGATCCGCTTTGGGATGTTCCGGGCAGCCAATGGCATCCAGTTCCCCCAGGATGGCGATGGTGGGACCGGGCTTGCCCCCTTTCAGGACCCCTTTGACAGCAGTAATGGCCATTCCCTTCCGGTAGGGGATCCCCAGTTTGTCGAACTGGGCCGCCAGTTTGGCGGAAGTCTTGAATTCCTTGAACCCGAATTCCGGTTCCGAAGCCACATCCGCTGCATAGGCCTGCAGCTCCTGAGCAGAATCATCAATCATCTTGAACACTTTTTGTTTCAGTACTTCCTTATCCGTAATCTCCACTCCCCTAACGAAAAATTATTGTACGCACTTATCATACTCTTGTTTTGTTATTTTATCAACATTTTTGTTTTATTTTACATAAGTAACCGTTTTTGTTACGTTTTAGGTGTAAAAGAGAGGGTGCTGCAGAGCAGCACCCTCTCTTTTTGTCAATGGTCAATTGTCAATCGTCAATGGCCGAATGATAAAATTTGCAGGCAAATTTTTTTGAAGGCGAAAGATGCCTTTGACAGCTTTACCCGATCAACAGCACACTCAGATCATTTACATTGGTCCCGGTGGCTCCGGTGATCAGGAGACCCTTGGTTTTTTCCAGGGCATGGTAGGCGTCGTTTTTGTCCAGTACATCGGAAATGGCAATGCCTTCTTCCGCCAGCCGGGCTTTGGTGGTTCCGTCTCCGTAGCCTCCGGCGGCGTCGGTGGGGCCGTCGGTGCCGTCGCTGCCAAAGGAGAACACCGCCACATTGTCCAGGCCGGCAATGCCGTCAGCGGCGGCAAGAGCGATTTCCTGGTTCCGTCCTCCCTTGCCCCGGCCGTGGAGATGGACCACCGTTTCTCCCCCGGCCAGCACCGCCAGCTTCTTTCCGCTGGCTGCGTACTGCCGTCCGATAGCCGCCAGGAAGCTGCCTGCCTCCTTGGCCTGGCAGTTCAGGCTGGTGGTCAAAAGCCAGGTCTCATACCCCAGCTTTTCCGCCGCCTTCTGGCCTGCCGCCGCCAGTTCCGTCACACTGCCGGTAATCACCGTTTCCACATTGTCCAGGGTCTTGGGGGTCTCTTCCCCCAGGGCCTTTTCCGCATCTGCCGGCAGCATGATTTTGAACTTCCGGATCACCTCCAGGGCTTCCTCACAGGTGGAGGAATCCGGATAGGCCGGCCCGGAGGCGATCATGTCCAGGGGATCCCCGATGATGTCGCTGAGCACAATGGCATACACCTGGGCCGGAGCGCAGAGCCGGGCGAATTTCCCGCCCTTTACAGAGCTCAGCCGTTTCCGCACCGTGTTCATGGATACGATATCCGCCCCGCTGGCCAACAGGTCCGAGGTAATGTCCTGGAGTTCCTTCAGGGAAATCAGAGGCTTTTCGAAAAGAGCCGAGCCCCCGCCGCTGATCAAAAACAGCACCGTGTCTTCCGCCGTCAGATCCTTGACCAGGTCGATGGCCCGCTGGGTAGCCTTCAGGGAGTTCTCATCCGGCACCGGATGGCCGGCTTCCCAGATTTCCAGAGGGGCCAGTTCCCCCTTGCTGTGGCCGTATTTGGTGATCACGATCCCGCTGGAGATCCGTCCGTCCAGGATCCCCACCGCCGTTTTGGCCATCTGCCAGGCGGCCTTCCCAATGGCCACCACCACGATTTTCCCCCTGCCGAACTCCTTATGTTCCAAAGCTTTTGCTACCGCCGCATCAGGAAGCGAAGCCCTAATGGCCTCCTCCATGATGGTCTCTGCATCTGTACGTAATGTCATGGTGTTTTCCCCCTCAAAATATTGCGAACTGGTTTCATTATAGCATATTCTTGCACCGGCCGCCGGCCCAATGGTACAATGAGGACAAAACAGCTGCAAAAGGAGCTTTTTCATGACCCTGTACAATGATTTCATGGCCTGGGTACCGGCCCTGGTGATCCTGGCCGTTACCATCCTGTTTTACATCGGCTTCCGGATCGTCAGCATCCGGGTGATCCGGTTCATCCTGGACAAACTGCCCTTTGCGGCAGATGAAAACATTTCTGCCGCGGTGTACCGGCCCGGGCGCATGGCCATTGCCGTCTTCGGGGGCTATACGGCCCTTGCCAATTCTCCCTGGGAGAGACTGGCCCAGACGGCCCTTGTATCCAATACGGTTTCTTCCCTGCTGGTGATTGCCTTTTACTGGATCCTGTACAATTTCAGTTCCACCACCAGCGTCCTGTTCGACCACTTTTTCAGCAAATCCGGCAAAAAGCTGGATCCGGCCATCAGCGGACTGTTTTCGTCCTTCTTCCATGCCCTGATCCTGTTTTTTGCTCTGGCCACCGTGCTGAGCACCTGGGGGGTCAACATCAGCGGATTCATTGCCGGGCTGTCCATCGGCGGCCTGGCAGTATCCCTGGCGGCCAAGGACTCCCTGGCCAACATTTTCGCCTGTCTGGTGATCCTCATGGATCAGCCCTTCCACGTGGGAGACTGGATCATCTGCAACAATGTGGAAGGCATCGTGGAATCCATTTCCTTCCGGAGCACCAATGTGCGGACCTTTACCCAGGCTCTGGTGTACATCCCCAATTCTCTCATTATCAGCACCCCCATCCAGAATTTCACCAACCGGCACATGCGCCGGCTGGAAATGACCCTGGGGGTCACCTATGACAGCACCCGGGAGCAGATGGAGGAACTGGTCCGGAAAATCAGGGAATTTCTCCAGGAAGACCCGGACATTGTGGACGAAGGGATTACCGTGGCCTTTTCGGAAATGGGAGCCAGCAGCCTGGACATCAGCATCGTCTGCTACTGCCGGCACACCAGCTACGATAAATTCATGAAGAGCAAAGAACGGATCAACCTGGAACTGATGAAGCTCCTGGAAGAAACCGGCACCAGCGCCGCGTTTCCCAGTACAAGCGTGTATATTGAAAAAGGACCGGCCGCCTGAGCGGCTGGTCCTTTTTGGTCGGCCTTACAGCCCTGCCTTCCTCACCAGTTCGATGATGTACTTCGTTGTCTTGTCGAAGTCTTCGTCTACGGGGATGGTGTAGTCGGCGTATTTCAGGTAGAGGGGCAGCCGTTCTTTGTACAGCTGGGTGAGCCGGTCTTCGGCGGAATTCAGCAGAGGACGGGTCACTTTGTCCACGCTGCCGGCAATGGCCGCCAGGTCCCGGTTCAAAAAGAAGATCTTCCCGTTCTGCTGGAGGTAAGCGATGTTCTCCGGCCGCTTCACCACCCCTCCCCCGCAGGAAATGATAATCCCGTCCAGAGCGGCCAGGGTCTTCACCGCCTCTGTTTCCGCTTGGCGGAACACGTCCTCCCCTTCCTGGAACAGGTCCTTGATGGTGCGTCCGGTCTGTTCCACCACCTTGTCGTCCGCATCCAGCACCGGCCGTCCCAGGGCCTTGCTGAGTTTCCGGCCGATGGTGGTCTTGCCGGCGCCGGGCATGCCGATGAGTACAATATTAGCCATGAAAAGTTGCCTCCAGTTGTTTCATGATGGCAGGGATCAGGGCCGGATCCAGGGTCTTTCCCTGCCAGATTTCTTCCGAAGCCACCGCCTGGGCCACCAGCATGTACAGGCCGTTGCAGGTTTTGGCTCCCGCCTTCCGGCCATCGGCCAGGAACCAGGTTTCTTTCGGGTTGTAGATAATGTCCACGGCAGCGGCGAACCGGCCGGTGAATTCCGCCGGTACCGGACTGGCCTCCACCTTGGGATACATGCCCACCGGGGTGGTATTGATGATCACCTGGCCTCCCTCACTGCCCTCCAGGGCTTCCTCATAGGTCTCCAGCCGGGTGTCCGGCCGCTGGGCCAGGAAATGAGCCAGGGCCTGACCAGCTTTCTCCCTGTCCCGGACCAGGATCCGGATGGAGGCCGCTTTCCGGTCCGCCAGTACCTGGAGGACCGCCTTGGCGGCCCCTCCGTTCCCCAGCACCGTCACATCCCGGCCTTCCAGCCCGATGCCGGCGGCCTGTAACATCCGGTCAAAGCCCAGGTAATCGGTATTGTACCCTTTCACCCCGTCCGGAGTAAAGGACAGGGTGTTCACCGCCCCGATTTTTTCCGCTTCCGGGGCAATGGCGGTCAGATAAGGGATTACCGTTTCTTTGTAGGGAATAGTCACATTGCTGCCCCGGAGCCCCTCCGGGTTCTCCCGGACAAAGCAGGGGACTTCTTCCGGTTCCTGTTCCAGCAGCCCATAGGTATCCCCGGTCCCCAGGGCCCGGAAAATAGCCTGATGGATCTGGGGAGACAGACTGTGCCCCAGCACCCGTCCCAAAAGTCCGAATTTCATCCTTTTACTGCTCCTTTCCGTGGTCTGCAGGATAGTTCCCCAAAATCTTGCATTCCGTGGTGTCTTCCGGCAGATCAGCCAGGGCCTGACGGACCGCCGGGTCCGTCAGGTGACCGGTAATGTCCATATGGAAATAATATTCCCAGGGCCTTCCCGGTATAGGCCGGGATTCGATGTTGGTCATGTTGATCTGGTACCGGGCAAAATGGGAGAGCACCCGGTACAACGACCCGGGCTGATGCTTCAGGCTCACGATCAGGGTGATCTTGTCCGCTTCCGGCACCAGCTCCCGCTCCCGGCTGATCACAATGAACCGGGTGTAGTTGCTCTGGTTGGTGTTGATGCCCCGGGCCAGGATGGCAAGGCCGTACTGTTCCGCCGCCTGGGCCCCGGCCACCGCCGCCATGTACCCGGTCTTTTTTTCTGCCACCAGTTCCGCCGCCTTGGCGGTGTTGAAATAGTTGAACTGGCGCATGGCCGGATGCTCCTTGAAAAAGGTCCGGCACTGGGAAAATCCCTGGGGATGGGAATACACTTCCCGGATGTCTTCCAGTTTCGCTCCCGGCCAGGCCAGAAGGCAGTGCTCCACCTTCACGATCTTTTCCCCTACAATAAAGGCGCCGTACCGGCGGACCAGGTCGTACACCTCGGTGATCCCTCCGGTGGAAGAATTTTCAATGGGCAGGACCCCATAGCGGATCTCCCCCTTCATCACGGCGTTGATTACATCTTCAAACAGCATATAGTTCCGTGCTTCCACCGGCCGTCCGGCGAAATACTGCCGGAGGGCCAGGTGGCTGTAGGCCCCAGGGACGCCCTGATAGCCCACAGGAATGGTTTGTTCTCCCATGCTCTACCTCCGCTGTGCCACAAGCTGCAGATCCAGCAGGGTCCAGGCGGTCACCGCCTCGATCACCGGCACCGCCCGGGGCAGGATGCAGGGATCGTGGCGCCCGGTAACTTCCAGGGTGGTGTCTTCCCCGGTAACCACATTCACCGTATGCTGGGTCTTTCCGATGGAAGGGGTGGGTTTGATCACCACCGTAAACAAAAGGGGCATGCCGTTGGTGATGCCTCCGGTGACTCCCCCGTTGTGGTTGGTGGTGCACACCACTTTCCCGTCCCGGTATGCCATGGGATCATTGGCCTCACTGCCCCGCATGGTCCCCAGGGCGAATCCATCCCCAAAGGCAATGCCCTTCACCGCCGGTACGGAAAAGAGGGCATGGCTCAGCCGGCTTTCCACGGAATCGAAATAGGGTTCTCCCAGGCCGACAGGCAGGCCCACTGCCATGCATTCAATGGTGCCCCCTACGGAATCCCTGTCCTTCTGGGCAGCAGTGACCTGGGCGGCCATGGGCTCCCGTACCGCCGGATCCAGCACCGGCAGGATCTCTCCGGAAAGGGCCCGGAAGGTTTCCGGATCTTCTCCCAGAGGATTGAACCTTCTGTCCCGGATCCCGGCCAGAGACGCCACATGGGCCCCGATAAATATGCCCTCTTTGGCCAGCAGCTGCTTGGCCACTGCCCCGGCAAACACCAGAGGCGCCGTCAGCCGTCCGGAAAAGCTGCCCCCGCCCCGGTAGTCGTTGCAACCGTGGAATTTCACATATCCTGCATAATCCCCATGGCCCGGCCGCATGATTTCCTTCATTTTGCTGTAATCTTTGGAATGGGTGTTGCTGTTGGGAATCCGGGCGCACAGGGCCATGCCGGTGGTCTTCCCGTTGAAGAACCCGCTTTCAATGATAAAGCTGTCACTTTCCTTCCGGGGGGTGGCCAGTTTGCTGGTTCCCGGTGCCCGGCGTTTCATTTCCTTTTCAATGGCTTCCAGATCCAGTTCGATCCCGGCCGGCAGCCCGTCCATCACCACGCCGATGGAGGGTCCGTGGGATTCCCCGAAAATGGTCAGCCGGATCTGTTCACCCATTACACTGCTCATACTGTCCTCCTGCTGCTGCAAAGTCCTGCCAGAATTCCGGATAGGATTTGGCCACACATTCCGTCCCCACCAGAGTGAGAGGTTCCCGGCACAGGATGCTGGCCACCGCCAGGCTCATGGCGATCCGGTGGTCGTTCCAGCAGTCCACGGTGCCTCCCGTAAGTTCCACCACCCCGTCGATGGAAAGGCCGTCCGGCCGTTCCGTAATTTTTGCGCCCAGTTTGTTCAGTTCCGTGGCCATTGCCTTCAGCCGGTCACATTCCTTCAGCCGCAGCCGTTCCGCATGGATGATCTCCGTATGGCCTTCGCTGAGAGCGGCGGCCACGGTCAGCACCGGGATGATGTCCGGGCAGTCGGCGGCATCGATGGTGGTCCCCACCGGGTCCGCCGGCCGGCTGATCAGTTTGTCTCCTTCAAAGACCACCTGGCCGCCCATTTTCTGGAGAATGGGGATGATGGCCTTGTCTCCCTGGAGAGACTCCGGATCCATCCCCAATAGGGTCATGGTCCGGCCCAGCATCCCGGCCGTAAGCCAGAAGGCGGCCTGGGAATAATCCCCTTCCACTGCCCCTTCCCGGGGCCGGTACTGCTGGTTCCCGGGGATCCGGTACTGCCGGTAGTCCTGGTGTTCAATGCTGATGCCGTACTGCTTCAGGGCGGAAAGGGTCAGGGCAATGTAGCTCTGGCTTTCCAGCTTCCCGGTGATTTCCAGGGTGGAATCCCCCGGCAGGAGCGGCAGAGCAAAAAGCAGGCCGCTGATGAACTGGCTGCTCACATCTCCGGGCAGGGAAAAATGGCCGGGACGGAGCGGCCCCTGGACCGTCAGAGGAAAATTGTCCTCAGCGCTTCCCTTTTGGAACACCAGCCCCTGCTGGCGGAAAATGGCTTCGTAGGGTTCCAGGGGACGGCTGCCCAGCTTCCCGGCCCCCACAAAGGTAAAAGGTTCCTGGCACAGGGCAGCCAGCGGGATCAGGAACCGGAGGGTAGACCCGGATTCCCCGCAGTCCAGCACCGTCCCTGTCTGATGGGGCCGGCAGCCTTCCACGGTAAAGTGGGCCCGTCCTCCTGTTTCTTCCTGGGAAGTGATTTTTGCCCCCAGCTGCCGGAGACAGGCACAGGTGGCCAGGATATCCTGGCTGAGGCTGACCCCTTTCACCTGGCTGGTGCCTCCTGCCAGGGCCGCACAGATCAGGGCCCGGTGCCCCATGCTTTTGGAAGAAGGCACCCGGAGCGTCCCTGAAAGAGAACCAGGTTCGATACGCAGTGTGGTCATGGTCTCATCCTTTCACATAGGGTCTCAGATCGGCAAAGTCCACCTTTTTCAGCAGGCTCTTTCCGATTTCCGGAACGATCACCAGAGTCATCTGGTTCCCCCGTTTTTTCTTGTCCATGGTGATCCCTTCCAGGATATGCTGATCGCTGATGGGATCTTCCGTGGGAATGTTGTATTTTTCCAGGAGATGACGGATCCGGTCTGCGGTACCGGGCTGGGTGATCCCCATTTTTTCCGTGTTCCGGGTGAGCCGGACCATGCCGATGGCCACCCCTTCCCCATGGGTGTATTTTTCATAATGATAATACCGCTCCACCGCATGGCCGATGGTATGGCCGAAGTTCAACACCATCCGGGCGCCCACGTCCCGCACGTCCTCTTCCACCACCTTCACCTTGATCCGGCAGCAGGCGGCGCTGATTTCTTCCGCATGGGCCAGGATGTCCTCATCCCCGGAGAAATTTTCCAGGGCCGCAAACAGCTCCGGATCCCCGAAGGCGGCACATTTGATTACTTCTGCCAGGCCATCGTGGAGATACCGCCGGTCCAGGCTCCGGAGCAGTTCCGGATCCATCAGCACCCCTTTGGGCTGGTAAAAGGCCCCTACCAGGTTCTTTCCTTCCGGCAGGTCCACCGCCACCTTGCCTCCCACGCTGCTGTCGATCTGGGCCAGAAGGGTGGTGGGCACCTGGATGAAGTCCACCCCCCGGAGGAAGCTGGCGGCGGCAAAGCCCCCCAGGTCTCCCGGCACGCCGCCCCCCAGAGTGATTACCAAATCGCTGCGGGTCATGCCGAAATCCGCACAGGCCCGGACCATGTTCCCGTAGGTGTCCAGGTTCTTGTGGTCTTCTCCCGGTTCCATCACCACCCGGCGCACCTGGAACCCCTGGGCCAGGAGCTGCTGCTCCAGGTCCGCTCCATACAGGCTGTCCACCGTCCGGTCCGTGATCACCGCCGCCTTGTTTCCCCGGGCCAGTTCCCGGATCTTTTTCCCGAATCCGGTCCAGGAATGAGGTGCGATTTCGATGGTATAGGAGTCTTTCCCCAAATCAACGAAGATTTTTTCCATAAAACATGTCCCTTCTTTTCTTTTTGGCCTGATCCATCATCTGCTCCAGTTCTTCCCGGTCATCCTGCTGGAGGGCGCTTTTCCAGTGTTCCAGCTGCATTTCCAGCTTGTTGATCTCCCGGAGCACCGGTTCCTTGTTCAACAGGAACAGGTCGCTCCACAGCTTGGCGTTGATATCCGCCACCCGGGTGGCATCCCGGAAAGACCCGGCCACAAAGTACTTGGTGTTTTCCTGCATGGAATCGCTGTTGATCAGGGAAACCGCCATCACATGGGGCAGATCGCTGGTGTAGGCGATGATGCTGTCATGTTCCTCCACCGACAGTTCCACCACCCGGGCACAGCCCAGTTCATAGGCCATGTTCCGGAGCCATTCCCGGTGTTCCGGCCGGTTGTTGTCCCGGTGGATCAGGATGAAATTGGCTCCCTGGAAGATCTGGGAGGTGCTTTGGCTGTATCCCTTGCCTTCCCGGCCTGCCATGGGATGGGTGGGGACGAAATCCATCTCCGGTCCCAAAAGAGCATCCACCTGGTCCGGGATACTGCCTTTGATCCCCATCACATCGGTCAGGAGTACATTTTTTTTGAAATACCGGACATGGTCCTTCACAAAGGGTACAAAGGCGCCGGGGTACATGCAGCAGATGATCACATCCGCCTCCCGGAGGAGCTCCGGATCCTCATCGGCCAGTTCCGTTACATACCCTTCGTCCAGGGCCATCAGAGAAACGATGTGGTTCCGGTCCATGCCGATGATCCGCTTCACCTTCTGGCTTTTCAGTGCCTTGGCGTAGGAGCCTCCGATGAGCCCCAGCCCTACAATGGCAACAACAGTATCCTGCAGTTTCTTCATGATGTCTTTCCCGCTTCCGTCTTACAGATCCCGGCCCACCGCAGGAGCCAGTACCTTCAGGTCCTTCATCAGCTGGTCGAATTCCGGCAGGGACAGGCTCTGGGCCCCGTCACACCAGGCGTGCTGGGGATCGTTGTGGGTCTCGATGATCAGCCCGTCAGCCCCGGCGGCAATGGCAGCCTTGCTCATGGTGGGCACCATCCAGGCCTTCCCGGTGGCATGGCTGGGGTCCACGATCACCGGCAGATGGCTCAGCCGCTTCACCGCCTGGACGGCGGACAGGTCCAGGGTATTCCGGGTATAGGTTTCAAAGGTCCGGATCCCCCGTTCGCAGAGGATCACATTTTCGTTCCCTTCGGACATAATGTATTCTGCACTCATGAGCCATTCCTCGATGGTGGCGGACAGACCCCGCTTCAGCAGAATGGGCTTATTGATTTTCCCCAGTTCCTTCAGCAGGGTGAAGTTCTGCATGTTCCGGGCCCCTACCTGGATCAGATCCACTTTTTCCACAAATTCATCGATTTTGTCCGCGGACATGATTTCCGTTACAATGGGCAGATGGTTGGCGGTGCCGGCCTGACGGATCATATCCAGGCCCTTGTCCCCCAGCCCCTGGAAGGAGTAGGGAGATGTACGGGGTTTGAAGGCCCCGCCCCGGAGCATGGCCGCCCCGCTCTTTTTCACGGCGGCGGCAATGGTATCCATCTGTTCCTGGCCTTCCACAGAGCAGGGACCGGCGATCACCGCCAGCTTTTTGCCCCCCACTTTCACGCCGCTTACATCGATGATGGAATCATCCGGGTGGAACATCCGGTTGGCCCGTTTGAAAGGTTCCTGTACCCGCATGGCCTTATCCACCCAGGGATTCACCATGAAATCTTCCGGATCCAGGATACTGGTATCCCCTACGATCCCCAGGACTTCCTGGTTTTCCCCGATGCTGTCATGGATGGTGAAGCCTCTTTGTTCCAGGCTCTTTTTCAGTTTTTCAGACGCTTCTTTGGGTGCACCCTTCTTCATTACAATAATCATGTTGTTTTCCTCCTGTCCTGCTTTCCTACTATCCTACTTTTTTTCTGACGGGGGCCTCTCCACAAAAAAAGCAGACTCGCAAGGAGTCTGCTTCAGGGTTTCACTTCACGGAAACCGCCGGAAGGCCGGAGCCTCAGTCTCTCTTCACGATGGGCAAACTGTTCAGTTCATGGCAGCCAAAATAACCAAAGCCAAAATAATAGCTCTGGGTAAAGGTAAAGCCATATGCAGTTTCCCATTTCAGAGAAGAAAGAGTCATCTGTCAACCCGCCTTTAACCATTGGAATGAATCTATAATACTCCCGTTTACAAAATCCGTCAATAGAGAATTAATTGGAGCCAGATTGAAACGGGAATGTGTAATGGGTGTTACAAGAGCTGTTACCTCTCCAACGCCACATCCAGATCTTCCAGGGCATGGCCGGTGGCGTCGGAGAAACGGACCCGGAGATTGCCGAACCGGGGCAGGTTCTTTTCCGGGATGGTCACCACATGTTCTTCCGCCAGGGCTTCACTGCCGTCATCCTGGGTACCGGTGGGATCCTGGATGGCCACAGTCACATTCAGCAGCCGGCCGAACAGTTCCGCCTTGGTAATGGCCAGCTTCCCGTTCTGGCCGTTGGTGTTCATAGCCGCATAGAGCACCAGCTGGTTGGCATAGGAGGGGCCGGAATACCGGCGCCGGGCCTGGAGGACCTTTTCCTGCTGGGTGGTCAGCTTTTTCACGCTGGCCAGTTCCGGAGCGTCCGCTCCCCCCTTGGGAGGGATGAAGGCGGTGCACACCAGGCCCGGTACGGTCTTTTCACTGTCATGTTCCCAGTCCGTGTGGGCATCCGCCGCCTGGAACAGCACCCGGCCGTCCTTCACCACCCGTTCCGATACAAAAAGTTCTCCATCCGCCAGTTTGGGCCGTTCCGCAGCATAAGCCGGAGCCGCACAAAGGGCTGCCAAAAGGGCCACCGCCATGGTTTTTTTCCACATCATAGGTTTTCACTCCTTATGGGTGCCAGGCACCCGGATTTTTCTCTTCCCTATTATACACTGTTTTTGACCGAAGAGTCAGGGGGAATTCAGGGAGCAGGTGGGGAAATCCGTAGGGGCCGCACAACCGGCGGCCCGCCAGGTCCTTCCCTCTTCCCTCTTCACTGATTCTAATGTAACCCGATTGCATTCAGTTGGATTTTTATCTATAATAGGGACAGGTTGACAATCGATTATGAGGGAGGTTTTTTCAATGAGCGAATGTGATCACTGCGATCATTCCCACTGCTCCGGCTGCGAATCCAATCCGAAGCAGAATCCCCAGGATGCGGCCATTGCCGATTTCCTGGCCCATGTAAAACATAAAATCGTCGTCATGAGCGGCAAAGGCGGCGTGGGCAAAAGCACGGTTTCCGTAGATTTGGCCCTGATTCTCAGCCAGCGGGGCTACCATGTGGGCCTGATGGACGTGGATCTCCACGGCCCCAGCGTGGCCGGCATGCTGGGCTTCATGGACAAGCACGTCCAGGTGGAAGGAGAAAAGCTGATTCCCTTCCGGTACAGCGACCATCTGGAATTTTTGTCCGCCCAGGGCTTCCTGGCCCAGCAGGACGATGCCCTGATCTGGCGGGGTCCCCTGAAGGTGGGGGCCATCCGGCAGTTCATGAGCGACACCAAATGGGATCCTTTGGACTACCTGATCATCGACTGCCCTCCGGGCACCGGGGATGAACCCCTGACCGTGGTCCAGACCATCAAGGATGCGGAAGCCATCATCGTCACCACCCCCCAGAAAGTGGCCCTGGCCGATGTGCGGAAATCCCTTAGCTTCTGCCAGCTGGGCCATATCCCTGTCCGGGGCATCATCGAAAACATGAGCGGATTCGTCTGTCCCCACTGCGGACAGGAAGTGGACATTTTCAAAGCTGGCGGCGGCAAGGCCCTGGCGGAAGAAAAAGGCCTGCCCTTCCTGGGCCGGATCCCCATCGATCCCCAGGTGGTGGCCGCCGAAGACGAAGGCAATCCCCTGGAAAACATCAGTGAAGCCAGCCGAAAGGCGCTGGATGCCATTGTGGATAAAGTGGTGGAACAGGATAAGTAAGAAAAAGGGAGCTGTTGCATGTGCAACAGCTCCCTTTTTTCACTTCTTCACCATAAACAGCGGGATCTCATTCTTCCCTACCATATTATGCTCGTCCCGCGCCACTTTTTCTATGTATTTGATATCGCCCAGGTTCTCTTTTTCCTGTGCCAGGGCGTCGTTTTCCGCTTTCAGCTGCTGGACTTTGTTTTCTGTCCGTATCCTTTCCTGACGGAGCTGGTAGATCCAGTATCCCCGCTGGAGAGCTGTACCCAGCAGCGCCACCGGAGGCAGGACGACCAGCAGGATAAGCAGGGTACGTCCGATAACCGCCCAGTCCAAACGCTTTTTCTTTTTAAGGCCCATTTTCTTGCCTTTCCACCTCTGGAAGGAAATTCTCTCCTGCAGAGGATAAAAAAAGCAACCTGACACCGGGAGCATCAGGTTGCTGGATCTGCCAATTATTTGTTTACGGCATCCTTAAAAGCCTTCCCGGCTTTGAAAGCAGGAACGTTGGCTTCTGCAATTTCAATGGTTTCGCCAGTGCGAGGATTCTTGCCGCTGCGGGCATTCCGAACGCGAGCTTCAAAAGTACCAAAGCCGATCAGCTGTACTTTATCTTTGTTGGCAACAGCTTCTTTAACAGTATCGATGAAAGCGTTCACAGCCTTTTCAGCATCTTTTTTGGGCAGTGCGGTTTTGGACGCAACTTCAGCAATCAATTCACTTTTGTTCATGAGATAAATCCTCCTAAATAGGTATTGCGCCTGCATGGCTGGCGCCTGACTATGGTCATATTAGCACAATCATAGGAAAAATGCACGTGTTTTTTGGGAAAATCTTGAAAACAAGGGGCCAGAGCAGGGGCCGCAGCCCCGGTCGCGGGTCACGACTCGCGACCTGTGCCCCCATGTTGGTCAGCTGACCGCTGACCGTCCCCTACTGCTCTCTTTGCCTCCTGCCACCGGTGTTCCAGTTCTTCCAGAGTCAGGTCTTTCCATTCTTTTCCTTCCTGCTTCACCTGGGCTTCCAGCTGCTCAAAACGGCGCTGGAATTTGTTGTTGGCCCGGTTCAAAGTGGTTTCCGGTTCCAGGTCCAGTTTCCGGGCATAGACGGCCAGGGCAAAGAGCAGGTCCCCCAGTTCCTCTTCCGTCCGGTCCCTGTCCCGGCTCGCTGCAGCCTCCTGGAGCTCGTCTTTCTCTTCTTCCACCTTCTGCCATGCAGCCGGGGCATCGGGCCAGTCAAACCCGGTTTTGGCGGCTTTGGCGCTGAGTTTGTAGGCCCGCATCAGGGCTGGCAGCCCCTTGGCGATGCCATCCAGGGCATGGGTCCGTTCAGTCTTTTCCTGAGCCTTCAGGGTCTCCCAGTTGGCCATCACTTCCCCGGCCCCTGTGACCTTGGTATCGCCGAAAACATGGGGATGCCGGTGGACCAGCTTCTTCACCACATCGTCGATTACATCCTGCATGGCAAAGAGCCCCTCTTCTTCCGCCAGCCGGGCGTGGAACACCACCTGGAGGAGCACATCCCCCATTTCTTCCCGCATGCCGGCTACATTGCCGTCGTCGATGGCTTCCAGCATCTCATAGACTTCTTCCACCAGTTCCCGGCGCATGGAAGTATGGGTCTGGACCCGGTCCCAGGGACAGCCTCCCGGCTCCCGGAGTACCCGGACCAGTTCCATGAGAGGCCGCAGATCCAGGACCCCCGGCTGGTGGATCCCTTTTTCGTGGAGTGTTTTCATCGTTTTTCCTCTTTCTTTCTTTTCAGTTCCCGGAGTTTCAGTTCTCCTGTGGCCAAAAGGCACAGGCCATAGACCAGTGCCCCCGCAAGGATCTCCAGGGCCAGCCGGACCACATTTCCCAGGGGAAGCCGGGCCAGGACGGGCCCCATGACCCACAGGGCGGCTCCCATCAGGGCGGCGGAAACGCCGATCCGGAGGCAGTTCTTTCCGGGCAGGGTGAGCCCGTCACTGTGGTGCATCCACAGCAGGTTCCCCAGACCGGCCACAGCCAGGTTGGCATCGGTGGCCCAGGCGGCCCCCTGGATGTTCCACACCGGATTGGCGGTGAGGGTCCACAGGAGCCCCACTTTTACAAAAAGACTCAGGAACATGTTCACCATGGGGACCCGGGTATGGCCCAGGCCCTGGAGGATGGCGGTGGACACCTGGTGGAGCCCCAGGAACAGGATGGCCGGGGCCAGGGCCGTAATGGCCCGCCCGGCATGGATAGTGCCGTAGAGCACCTGAGAAATGGGGGTCCCCAACAGGTACACCCCTACCGCCGCCGGCACATTCAGCAGCAGGAAGAACCGGAAGGCCCGGCGGGTCTTGCTCACCATCAGGGGCCGGTCCCCCAGTGCCTTGGCTTCCGCCACCGCAGGCACCACCGAAGCCGCCAGGGAGTTGGTGGGAATGGTGCCCATGTTTACCAGGGGCATGGCCATGCCGGACAGATAGCCCAGGGCCCGGGTGGAATCCGCCACCGTAAAGCCCGCCGCCAGCAGCCGGTCCGGCACCAGGATCATTTCGATGCCGCTGACCACCGGCACCATCAGATTGGCGCAGGTCACCGGCAGGGCCAGGGACACCAGCTGCCAGGCGGTCCGGGTCAGGGAGGGTCTTTCTTCTGACAGGGCCGGCACCGGTTCCTGCTGCCACCGTTTCTGCTGCCGGTGGACGAAGTACAACAGAGCCCCCAGGCTCACCACCGCTCCCGGCACGGCCCCAAAAGCCGCTCCGGCAGCTCCCCAGGGAAGACCCCAGGGAAGCAGGGCCCAGGCCAGGAGCACCATGGTCACCACCCGGGTGAACTGTTCCAGGATCTGGGACACCGCTGTGGGAGTCATTTCCTGGAACCCCTGGAAGTAGCCCCGGAAGCAGGCCACGGGAATGGACAGGCCAATGGCGGGCACCAGGGCCAGCATGGCGTACCGGGCCCGTCCATCCTTGACGATGCCCCCGTCCATGAGCCAGGGGATCAGGGCCCAGGCCAGAGCGGCAAAAAACACTCCGGCCAGGGCCATGAGCCCGGCGGAAATCCCCAGGATCCGCCGGGCCCCCTGCCGGTCTCCGGCGGCTGCCCGGCGGGAAATCAGGATGGACATGGCTGCAGGGATCCCTGCAGAAGACAGGGCCACCAGCAGCAGATACAGGGGATAGGCGATCTGGTACAGGCCGATGCCTTCACCTCCCAGCAGCCGGGACAGCAGGATCCGGTTCACCGAACCCAGGATTTTCACCATAAGCCCTGCCGCCGTCAGGATCAGGGTCCCTTTCATAAACCGGTCCGCCATCACGGCCTCCTTTCTTCACTCTTCACTCTTCACTCTTCACTCTTCACTCTTCACTCTTCACTCTTCACTCTTCACTCTTCACTCTTCACTCTTCACTCTTCACTCTTCACTCTTCACTCAAAGGATTATAGCATACGGGGAAGATTCTTTTCCAGCCAGGAAAGGGGCTGTTCCTCCATGCCTTTGGTTTTCAGCACGAACTGGGGCTGGGGCCCCAGCTTCATGGTGGCCCGGGGCACATAGTCCCGGATCAGCTGCTGGATCACATCGGGATTGGCCTTGCTGTGGGGATCGAAGGTGATCCGGATTTCTCCCGGCCGCACCGCCACCCCGGTGATCCGCAGCTTCCGGCACAGATCCCGGAGTGCCGCCACCCGCCACAGGTTCTCCACCTGGGTGGGGGGAGTGCCGAACCGGTCGATGATCTCGTCCATGAGATCGTTCCGGTCTTCGAACTTCATGTCTCCCAGACGGTGGTACAGTTCCAGTTTGTACCGGGGATTGTCGATGTAGTCGTCGGGGATGTAGGCATCCAGCTTCATTTCAATCACCGGATCCGGAGCAATGGGTTCGTCCGGGTTCCCCCCGTTCTGGAGGGTGTTGATGGTCTTTTCCAGCAGCCGGCAGTACAGGTCGAAACCCACTCCGGCAATCTGGCCGTGCTGTTCCGCCCCCAGCAGGTTCCCGGCGCCCCGGATTTCCAGATCCCGCATGGCGATTTTGAACCCGGCCCCCAGTTCCGTAAAGTCCCGGATGGCCTGGAGCCGTTTCTGGGCCACTTCACTGAGTACCCGGTCCTTTTTGTACAGGAAATAGGCGTAGGCCAGCCGGGAGGACCGTCCCACCCGCCCCCGCATCTGGTACAGCTGGGAGAGGCCGAAGTTTTCCGCACCGTCGATGATGATGGTATTGGCCAGAGGCACGTCCAGGCCGTTTTCGATAATGGTGGTGCACAGGAGCACATCGAAATCCCCGTGGTAGAAGCCCAGCATCACGTCTTCCAGTTCGTCCTCGCTCATCCGTCCGTGGGCCATACCGATGGTGATCCCAGGGACCAGTTCCCGGAGATGGGCGGCGATCCGGCTGAGCCCTTCGATCCGGTTGTGGACGTAATAGATCCGTCCGCCCCGGCGGATTTCCCGTTCCAGGGCTTCCCGGACCATCCCGTCATCGTATTCCGCCACATAGGTTTCCACCGGCAGACGGTCTTCGGGAGGAGATTCGATGATACTCATGTCCCGTCCCTTTACCAGGGCCAGGTGGAGGGTCCGGGGAATGGGGGTGGCGGACAGGGTCAGTACGTCTATGCCGGCACTGCGCTGTTTGATTTTTTCTTTCTGGGCCACCCCGAACCGCTGTTCCTCGTCGATGATCAAAAGCCCCAGGTCGTGGAATTCCACATCCGGGTTCAGGATCCGGTGGGTTCCGATGAGCACATCGATTTTGCCTTCCGCCACCTTTTCCATGATCTCTTTCTGCTGTTTGGGGGTCCGGAACCGACTGAGCATTTCCACCCGGACTCCGAAGGACCCCATCCGCTGGGAGAAGGTCAGGAGATGCTGTTGGGCCAGCACTGTGGTGGGGGCCAGCACCGCCACCTGTTTCCCGTCCATGACCGCCTTGAAGGCGGCCCGGATGGCTACTTCCGTCTTCCCATAGCCCACGTCCCCGCACAGGAGCCGTTCCATGGGTACGGGCTTTTCCATGTCCGCCTTGATTTCGGCGATGGCTTTCAGCTGGTCGGGGGTTTCCTCAAAGGGGAAACTGTCCTCGAATTCCTTCTGCCAGTGGGTATCCGGAGCAAAGGCATGGCCCGGGGTGATTTTCCGCTGGGCATAGAGCCGGAGCAGTTCCGTGGCCAGGATGGTAATGGCCTTCTGGGCCTTCCGGGTGGTCTTCTGCCAGTCTTTCCGGCCCATGTTGGACAGTTTGGGAGGGGTGCCCTCGTTGCCCACGTATTTGTGGAGGAGCCCCACCTGTTCCACCGGCACGTGGAGCTTGTCCCCCTTGGCATACTGGAGCTGGAGATAGTCCCGGTGGACCCCGTTCACTTCAATGGTTTCCACCCCCATGTACCGGCCGATGCCCTGTACATCGTGGACCACGTAATCCCCCACCTTGATGTCGGAGAAATAGTTGAGAGCCGGTCCCTTTCCCTTGGATTTCACCAGACGGCGTTTTTTCTGCATGCCGAAAATGTCGCTTTCGGTAAGCAGCAGCCATTTTTCATCCCAGAAATAGAACCCGTTGGTAAGGCTTCCCTGGAAGACCACTCCTCCCTGGTCCGGCACTTCCTGGAGCTGGCCGGCAAAGGCCATGGGAAGGCCCGCCCCTTTCAGGCTTTCCGCCAGGCCTGCCGCCTTGTCCCGGGTCCCCATCATGATCAGGGGATGGACTCCCTGGTCCAGCCAGCCCTTCAGGTCTTTCTGGAGCATGTCGGTGTTCTTGTTGTAGGGGGCCATGGCCCGGACCTGGACATGGAGTTTGGGGGCTTCCGGAAAATAGGGATGGCCCAGATCACTGACCGTCACCAGGTGGCATTCCCCGGCCTGGAGGAGCATGGTCTCCGCCTCCAGCAGCTGGTCGGCAAATTCCCGGTTGTCCCCGAAGCTTTTCCGGCATTCTTCAAAAAAGGCTGCCGGTTCATCCAGCACCGCCAGCTGGTCCGGGGACAGGTACTGGAACAGGGAGGCGCCGACTTCCTGGCTCTGGACCGCCAGGGGCATGATTCCCACCTGTTTGATGGCGCCGATGCTCCGCTGGGTGTCCAGGTTGAAATGCTTCATGGCATCGATGGTGTTGTCGAACCATTCGATCCGCACCGGATCCTTGCCGTTGATGGGAAACACGTCCAGGATGTCCCCCCGGACGGCCACCTGGCCCAGGGTATCCACCTGTTCCGTCCGTTCATAGCCGGCTTTCACCAGCTTTTCCACCACCAGGTCCTGGCCGATTTCCTGGCCCACTGCCAGTTTCAGGTTTTCCCGGACCAGGGATTCCGGGGCCGGCAGTTTCTGGATGGCGGCTTCGGCGGTGGCAAAGATGATCCCCGGTTCTTTCCGGACGATCATTTCCAGGGCCGCTGCCCGCTCCGCCATGATCTGTTCGTTCCGGGTATCCACCTGGCCGTGGATCAGGCTGGCCGGATACAGTTCCCGCATGGCCAGATCCGGATAGAAATAGGCCAGTTCCCGGCGCTGGGCCCGGATGCTTTCCCGGTTCACCGTCAGGATCACCAGAGGCCGGGCCGGCTGGAGGGTTTCCTCCAGGGCGCACAAAAACCCGGCTTTCACAGATCCTGTGAGGCCGGTAAGCTGGATGGGGCCGGCTTTCTTCTTCCAGAGCCCGGCTGCATCCTGGACATTTTTTTCCTGCTGCAGCAATTTCGTCAGTTGATTTGTCATAGAATTCTCTCTTTATGGAAATAGGGAAAGGGGGATTCTGCCCATAAAAAATATGTGCAGAATCCCCGTCAATGCTTGAAGGGCTGTTGCTTATGCAACAGCCCCCTTCCATTACAGTTTAATGCTGATGTTGTTCCGGTCGAAGGTGTGTACACCGTCGATGAAACGGACAGTCCCGGTGGCATACCGCATGGAGATGGTATGGGTACGGGCACCGTTGCCGAAGTAGTTGACCCCACGGAGCATGTCGCAGTTGGTGATGGCCGTTGCAGTGAACATGCAGTCATCCCCTTTGACCAGGTCGTCGATGGTCAGGATCTTCTTGGTGTCTTCGATGCCCATCTTCCGGCACCGTTCCACCTGGTCTTCGTTTTCCGGAACCAGACGGGCCTGCATGTCGCCGCCCAGGCATTTCAGCCCGCAGGCAGCCAGTACCCCTTCCGGAGCACCGCCCCGGCCGATGTACATGTGGACACCGGTGCCTTCGATCCCGGCATCGATGATGGGATCCACATCCCCGTCGCTGATGAGACGGATCCGGGCCCCTACAGCACGGACTTCTTCAATGATCTTCCGGTGACGGGGACGGTCCAGGGCCACTACGGTCAGGTCGTTCACGTTCCGATTCAGAGCCTTGGCCACCCGTTCCAGGTTGACGCTCACCGGATCGTCGATGTTGATGCAGCCTTTGGCCCGGGGACCT
The DNA here is from genome assembly GCF_057597765.1 of Acidaminococcus sp. Taxonomy (NCBI): domain Bacteria; kingdom Bacillati; phylum Bacillota; class Negativicutes; order Acidaminococcales; family Acidaminococcaceae; genus Acidaminococcus; species Acidaminococcus sp. The sequence continues at coordinate 70,890 of NZ_DBMBXK010000002.1, forward strand.
ACGGCAATTTTATCCATATACATGTCAGGCGCATGGAGCAGACAGCCTTTGGGAGCAATGGCAATCACGGCAATGGCACCGTTCTGGCCTTTGGCCACCAGGTTGGTCCCTTCCACCGGGTCTACGGCAATATCCACTTCCGGACCGCCGGCCCCTACTTCTTCACCGATATACAGCATCGGGGCTTCATCCATTTCCCCTTCGCCAATGACCACCGTGCCGTTGATGTGGACGGTATCAAACATTTTCCGCATGGCATCTACAGCCAGCTGATCGATGCCATTCTTGTCGCCCCGGCCAACGCCACGGGCACTGGCAATCGCTGCGGCTTCCGTTACACGGACAAATTCCATGGATAATTCTCTGTTCATTCCATACGCCTCCCAATTTTGTTCGGCAATTTTCATTGCCTTATCATTGTAACCGCTATTCCTGCAGAAATCAATGGTTATGATACTTCAACGCTGCTGCGATGAAGGCCTTGAACAAAGGATGGGGATTGGTGGGACGGGATTTCAGTTCCGGATGGAACTGGGCCCCCAGGTACCAGGGATGTACATCCGTAGGCAGTTCCACCATTTCCACCAGTTTCCCGTTGGGCAGGGTGCCACCCAGTACCAGACCATGGCTGAACAGTTCATCCCGCAGTTCGTTGTTCACTTCGTAGCGGTGACGGTGCCGTTCGCTGATCATATCGGTGCCGTAGGCCTTTTCTGCCAGGGTGCCGGGATACAGCTTGCAGGGATAAGCCCCCAGCCGCATGGTGCCGCCTTTGATTTCCACACTCATCTGTTCCGGCATCAGGTAGATCACCGGGTACGGAGTGTTTTCGTCGAATTCCGTGGAGTTGGCTTTGGCCATGCCGCACACGTCCCGGGCATATTCGATGACCAGGCACTGCATCCCCAGGCAGATCCCGAAGAAGGGGATTTTGTTTTCCCGGGCATATTTGGCTGCCAGGATCATCCCTTCGATGCCCCGGTCGCCGAAGCCCCCGGGCACCAGGATCCCGTCCACGCCTTTGAAGATCTGGGCAAAGTCCGCTTTGGGATCTTCCAGGTCCACAGCGTTGATGTATTCGATGTCCACATCCGCGTCATGGAAATAGCTGGCATGTTTCAGGGCTTCCACGATGCTGATGTAGGCATCGGGCAGTTCCACATATTTGCCCACCACGGCAATGGTGGATTTCTTGGAATGGGGAGCCAGGATCTTCTTCACCATGGCGTGCCAGGCGTCCATGTCCTTGGGCCGGTCTTCCATGTCCAGTTTCCGCAGGACCACTTTGTCCATGCCCTGGTCTTCCAGCAGCATGGGAACTTCGTAGATGCTGGGAGCGGTGATGGACTGGAACACGGCGTCCACATCCACATCGCAGAACAGGGAAATCTTTTCCCGCATTTCCTTGCTGATTTCCTTTTCGCTCCGGCACACCAGGATATCCGGGGTGATGCCGATGCTCCGGAGTTCCTTGACGCTGTGCTGGGTGGGTTTGGTCTTCAGTTCGCCGGCGCCGCTGATGTAGGGCACCAGGGTCACATGGATGTAGAGCACATCGTTCTTGGGTACATCCTTCTTGACCTGGCGGATGGCTTCCATAAAGGGTTCGGATTCAATATCCCCTACGGTGCCGCCGATTTCAGTGATCACGAAATCCGCATTTTCTTCCCGGCCAACCCGGTAGACCCGTTCCTTGATTTCGTTGGTGATGTGAGGAATGACCTGTACCGTGCGGCCCAGATAATCGCCCCGGCGTTCCTTGTTGATCACGGACTGGTAGATCCGGCCTGCGGTCACATTGGAGTTCCGGGTCAGGTTGATGTCAATGAACCGTTCATAATGGCCCAGATCCAGGTCCGTTTCCGCCCCGTCGTCAGTGACGAACACTTCCCCGTGCTGGTAGGGGCTCATGGTACCCGGGTCGATGTTGATGTAGGGATCGAATTTCTGGATGGTGACTTTGTAGCCTCTGCTCTTGAGCAGACGTCCCAGAGAAGCCGCCGTAATCCCTTTCCCTAAAGAAGACACCACGCCGCCCGTTACAAAAATATACTTGGTCATTTTCTTCCTCCCTTTTTCTGGCTTTCGCCCAACTTTACATATGGTCCGGTGCACTGACACCCAGGATCTTCAAACCGTGGCGCAGGGTATTGCCCACAGCTGTAATCAATGCCAGACGGGCCTGCTGGAGTGCAGGATCCACGCCCAGGACACGGCACTGGTTGTAGAACGAATGGAACAGCCCGGCCAGATCGTACACATAGTGGGCGATCTTGTGGGGTGCCCGTTCGGCTGCCGCCGTATCGATCAGTTCCTCATAGTCATTGAGTTTCTTGATCAGGTCGATTTCAATGGGTTCCTTCAATACGGAAAGGTCACAGTCTTTTTTGAGGGTGATCTTTTCTTCTTCCATCTGCCGCAGGATACTGCAGATCCGGGCATGGGCGTACTGCACATAGTACACCGGGTTGTCGTTGGAATGTTCGGTGGCCAGGGTCAGGTCGAAGTCCAGCTGACTGTCCATGCTCCGCATGATGAAGAAGAACCGGGCCGCATCGGTGCCCACTTCCTCGATCAGTTCATTGAGGGTAACGCTTTTGCCGGTACGCTTGCTCATCTTCACCAGTTCCCCGTTCCGGTACAGGGCCACCATCTGGAGGATCAGCACTTCCAGCCGGCTGGGATCATAGCCCAGGGCTTCCATGGCCGCCTTCACCCGGGGAATGTACCCGTGATGGTCGGCGCCCCACAGGTTGATCACCCGGTCGAAGCCCCGCTGGAACTTGTTCTGGTGATAGGCGATATCCGCGGCAAAATAAGTGGAAACCCCGTTGTCCCGGATCACCACCCGATCTTTATCGTCTCCGAAGGCAGTGGATTTGAACCACTTGGCTCCGTCTTTTTCGTACACATAGCCTTTTTCCTGGAGTTCATCCACCACCTGATGGATCTTGTCTGCATCGTGGAGGCTCTGTTCGCTGAACCACACGTCGAATTCACAGTGGAAGGCTTCCAGGTCTTCCTTCAGAGCCGCCAGTTTTTCTTCCTTGGCAATGCTCTGGAACTGTTCCAGCCGTTCTGCTTCCGGCATATGGATGAATTTGTCCCCGTATTTGGCCTTGATCCGCCGGGCGGTTACCTTGATGTCTTCCCCATGGTATCCGTTTTCCGGGAATTCGCAGGGGATATCGAACAGCTCCAGGTACCGGGCGTTCACGGAAAGAGCCAGGTTGTGCATCTGGTTCCCTGCATCATTGATGTAGTATTCCCGGGTCACATCGTAGCCGGCGGCCTTCATCAGATTGGCCAGGGCGCTGCCTACAGCCGCTCCCCTTCCGTGGCCCACATGGAGAGGACCGGTGGGATTGGCGCTGACGTATTCGATCTGGATCTTTTCCCCGTTCTTGGCCGGCAGGTTTCCGTAGTTCTCGCCCTTGTCCAGGATGGCCCGGAGGGATTCACCCAGCCAGTCTTCCTTCAGGTAGAAGTTCAAAAATCCGGGACCGGCCACTTCCACCTTTTCCACACTGGGGCAGTCCAGGAATTCCTGCACCGCAGCAGCGATCACCCGGGGTGCACAGTGGAAATTACGGGCAGCCTGCAGGGCAAAGTTGGTGGCAAAATCACCAAAGGCCTTCTGGGGCGGTACCGTAAGGACCACCGGGGCCATCTCCCCTTGGGACAGCTTCCCTGCCTCAATGGCCTTCCGGACGGCGGCGGCCACGGCCTCCGCCAGTACTTTCTTCATGTCCACGCTTTTCTTCCTCCTCAATCTCGATCTGCAAACGAATGCTTCCATTGGGCTGGCTGTCCATTTCCAGGTCGTAGAAGACCCGGACCTGCCACCCATGGTTCCGCTTTTCAATGGCCAGTTCCCTGGTGAAGACCGTCATGGGAACAGTAAAATACGGGGTCCTGTACTGAAACGAACTGTTCCGGCCCCGTTCATACTGCTGCCGATGTTCATAACGGCCATGCCGGATTACCGTCAGGGTATCCTCCGTCCATTTCAGGGTGGTGCGGGTTCCCTCCATGCCGGTGACTTCGGATTCCTCGTACCGGACATAGGTGGTGCCGTCTTTTTCCGCCAGCTGCCCGAAGGCCACCAGGGTGGCAGGGTCTGCTGCGCCGGCTCCCACGGTTTCACTGTGGATGGTAATCTTTACAGGTATCATGGCTTTCTCCACAAAAGTAGAGGGTTGCCCCTGTGCAAGCCAGCACCATCAGCGCGGCGAAGGAGCAAGCCCTCATTCGGATTCGTTATGTAGTCTCTGTCAGCAAAAAATATAAATTGTCTTGCCTTATTCTTGTTTATTTTATATTAAAGCGGCCCAAAAGGCAAGGATTTTATTCCAGGTGATACATCCGGTCCGCTTCGTCATATTCGTCCAGGATCTCCTGGGGCGGCATTTTGTCCATAAGGCTCACCAGCACAATGGCGGCCAGGGACAGGAGGAACCCGGGGATGATTTCATAGATCCCGGTCCAGGAAAAGAAGTTCTTCCACACCAGCACCGTGACGCCCCCGGCCACGATCCCGGCAAAGGCCCCGTTCATGGTCATCCGCCGCCAGTACAGAGACATGAGGATCATAGGCCCGAAGGCGGCGCCGAACCCGGCCCAGGCGTAGGACACGATGTTCAGGATCATGCTGTTGGGATCCAGGGCCAGGTACATGGACAGAAGGGACACCACCACCACCATAATGCGGCTGAGCCGGACCATGGTGGCCGGAGAGGCATCCGGGTTGATGAGAGGTTCATAGAAATCCCGGGTCACGGAGGAGGCGGTGACCAACAGTTGGCTGCTGGAAGTGCTCATAATGGCCCCCAGGATGCCGGCGGTGATCACCCCGGCGATGAAGGGATCGAAAAAGTCGTCGCTCATGCGGATGAAGACGGTTTCCGCTTCCGTCCCTTTCAGGATGTCTCCCAGGTACACCCGGCCGGTGAGCCCCACCAGCACTGCCATGGCCAGGGAGATCACCACCCACACCATGGCGATGCGGGTGGCCTGGGGAATGCTCTTGGAGGTCTTGATGGCCATGAACTTCACCAGGATGTGGGGCTGGCCGAAATACCCCAGGCCCCAGGCCAAAAGGGACAGAATGGCCACCATGTCCAGATGGCTGCCGTCAGCCCCGGCGATCAGGCTGAAATAATTGGGGCTGATGGTGTGGAGCCGGGCCATGGTGGGTTCCACCCCGCCCATATAGTACATGGCAGTCACCGGCACCAGCAGGATGGAGAAGAACATCAGGAAACCCTGGAACAGGTCCGTCCAGCACACGGCGGAAAAGCCCCCCACCAGGGTGTAGAACACTACGATGCCCCCGGTGATGAACAGGGAGGTGTGGTAGTCCAGCCCGAAGGCGGAGTTGAACAGCTTGCCCCCGGCCACAAAGCTGGAGGAAGTGTAGATCAGGAAGAAGATGAAAATGAAAATGGAGGAAGCCACCCGGAGCTTCTTCTGCCGGTCCTGGAACCGGTTGTCAAAGTACTCCGGCAGGGTGATGGAATTGTGGAGCACCTGGGTGAACACCCGGAGCCGTTTGGCCACAATGGCCCAGTTGGCCCATGTCCCCAGGATCAGTCCCAGGGCGATCCAGAAGGCACTGATGCCTGCCAGATAGGCATAGCCCGGCAGTCCCATGAGCATCCATCCGCTCATATCCGAGGCCTCTGCACTCATGCTGGTGACCCAGGGTCCCAGTCCCCGTCCTCCCAGTACATAGCCTTCCATGTTTTCGTCTTTTTTGTAGGTGCCCACACCGATTCCGATCAGTACCCCGAAATACAGAACCAGAGCAGCCAGCGTTCCCCATTCCATATGCATGGCTCCACTCCCTTTCACAAGTTTTTCTGCAGTGAATTGTGTCAAATATATTTATTATACCGGAAAAAGGGGAATGGAAGCAAGGGGCTGCTGACAAAAAGGGGGTGTTGCACAGCACGTGCAACACCCTCTTTTTTCTCACTGTATATACTTTTTGTCCCGTTTCAATGAATCCGTCAGGTCCTGGCCTCCCAGCACCGTAACCGGTTTTCCCTTGACGGTGAATTTCACACTCTGGATTTCCGGAAACTCGGTAAGGGTATCCACCACGGCGTAAAGCATCAGCAGGGTGTCATGGTCCCCCCGCCGGGTCTGGAACTGCCGGCTGAAGTCCACGGTGGCGGTTTTGCCCTTCACCGTCACCTTGTTCACCTTGGTCCCTTTGGGGAAGGTGGTGTCTCCCTGGGGTGCCTTTTCCACCAGTTCCTTCAGTACCAGCAGGGGCAGCTTGTCCCGGCTTCCGGACAGCTGGACCGTCTGGGCCTTCAGTTTGCCCCCTTTGCCCGCCCGGTACAGGGTCTGAGATGCCGCCTGGGGTGCCGTCTTGCCGGCCTGCTGGCCCGCAGCCGCCGTTTCCTTCTGGGTTTCCGGATGGACGGTGGTACTGGAGCCGCTGCAGCCTCCCAAAAAGGCCATGGCCCCCAGCAGCAGGAACACCGCCGTCCAGCGGGTCAGTCTTTTTTCCATGGGATCAGCCTCCTTGATGCTGGTTGTAGAAGTCTTCGATACCGTCGGCAATGGCGTTGGCCACCTTGTTCTGGAACCAGTCGGAAATCAGGAGCTTTTCCTCCCGCCGATTGGTCAGGAACAGGCATTCCACCAGAGCTCCGGGCATGGTGCTCCGTTTGTTCACGTAGAAGTTGGCGTACCGCACTCCCAAATCATCCACGTCGGCGGTTTTCATCAGCTGATCCTGGATGCACTGGGCCACCTGGATATCGTACTTGGTCTTGGGATGGTAGTAGGTGGAAAAGCCCCCTACACTGGTGTTTTCACTGGCATTGATGTGAATGCTGATGAACATGTCAGAATGGCTGTTTTCCGCCACATCCACCCGGGCCTGGAGTTCTTCCGCATCGGTGGCGTCCGGCCCGTACACATCCACGTCGGTGGTCCGGGTCATGTAGACAATAGCCCCTTTCTTTTCCAGCAGGGCCTTCACCTTTTTGGTGATGGGCAGGGTAATGTCCTTTTCATAGGTGCCGGTGACCAGCCCGTGGGTCCCGGGATCCGTGCCCCCATGGCCGGCGTCCAGGGTGATCCGTTTCCCCTTGATGCCCCCTACCACAGAGTAGGTGTCCCCGAAACTGGGTTTGGGACGGGTGGGCTGCCAGGGCGAGCTGGAAGGCCGCTTGGTCCGTTTGGGGGTGAAGGTCTTTTGAGGCGGTGCCGCAATCACATCCACCACTACCCGGGTGGGCCGTTTGGCCACTTTGTCCGCCTTCAGGCTGAACACGTTGAACATCCCCTTCTGGAGGGGCTTCTTCATCATCACATGGACCACTGTGGCATTGACTTTCCGCTCCAGGTACACCTTGGAAACGTACGTGGCCTTCTTGGGGGTAGTGACACGGGGAATGGATGATTTCAGGTTGCCGTACACGGTGACCCGCAGTTCATTGTCCAGCATTTCCGTCTTATATTTCGTTGCCTGGTTGGTATCCAGGACAATCCGCAGCCGTCCGTTGGGATTGACCCCGTACACCACATCCTGGATTTTGGATGCTGCCTGTGCATTTCCCGTTCCCAGGCATGCCGCCAGACAGAAAAATAATAACAGCAGTTTTTTGAACACGTTGGAACCTCCTCTTGGGACGCAGACGGTTTCCCCTGCCTCCCAGACTACCCGGCCATTGTAACACTTTCCCAGGGTTCATGCAAATCAGGCCGGCGTGCCGTCCGCTGTGGGCGGGCCGGCCATTTTTCATCCCTTTCTGACTTTTTCCAGAGCTGCCGGCAGCTGAAGCACCAGGTCTCCGGCCGCCAGGCCGATTTTCCCGTGACCGGCCGCCAGATCCCCGGCCAACCCCTGGAGATAGACCCCGCAGCAGGCCGCCTGGCCCAGATCCAGCCCCTGGCCCAGGAGGGCGGCGATGGTGCCGGTAAGCACATCCCCGCAGCCTCCTGTAGCCATCCCTTCATTGCCAGTGGTGTTGAGGAACACCTGGCCGTTGGGCAGGGCCACCACTGTGGGAGTGGATTTCAGCACCACCACAGCGTCCCATCTGGCCGCCCCTTCCCAGGCCGCCTGGACAGGATCCTGGAGGATTTCTCCCGCTGTTTTCCCCAGCAGCCGGGCCATTTCTCCCGGATGGGGGGTGAAAATCTTCTTTTTCAGGGAACGGAGCAGGACATCATCCCCGGCCAGGGCATTGAGCCCGTCCGCATCCAGCACCAGGGGCTGGTCCAGCTGGGGCAGCAGTTCCCGGAGATACTGGACCGTTTCCGGGGCTTTCCCGGCTCCCGGACCCGCCGCCACCACATCATAGGCCCGGAAGGCCTTCAGGCTGGCTTCCGTCACCGGCCGCACCATCACTTCCGTGGATTTGATAATGAGAGGCTGGAGCACTTCCGGCTGGGTGTAGAGAGTCACCAGGCCGGCGCCTGCCCGAACTGCCGCCTTGGAGCACAGTTCCGCCGCTCCGGCGTAGCCCAGGCTCCCGGCCAGGATCCCCACCCGGCCGTTCATGCCCTTGTGGGCATTGGGAGGCCGTTTGGGCAGCACATGGCGGACCAGGTCTTCCGTGAGAAGTTCCGCAGAGCTTTCCGCTTCCAGCACCAGGGAAGGGGGCGTATTCAGGTCCGCCAGGATGATCTTTCCCGTATATTCGGCACCGGGATACAGGTACAGTCCCGGTTTGGGGGCGATCATGGTCACGGTGGCCCGGGCATGAAGGGCCAGGTCCGTGTATCCGTGGTCCGCTTCCACCCCGCTGGGGATGTCCACCGCCAATACCGGCACCGGCACCATCTGGAGAGTTTCCAGAAGGGACCGGATAGGCTCCCGAACTTTTCCGTGGAAACTGGTCCCCAACAGGGCATCAATGAACAGATCACCCTGGGCGCAGGCCTGGAGCACCTCATTCTGGTCCTTTTCCCACCGGAGGATGGTGAAGGGGAAGCTCTGGCAGATCTTGTACTGGAGAGCGGCTCCCGGGCCGAAACTTTCCGGAGCTTCCGCCAGCACCAGGGTCACCAGGGCTCCCCGCTTCAACAGGAACCGGGCGGCGGCCAGGCCGTCTCCCCCGTTGTTCCCCTTGCCGATCAGCAGGATTACCCGTTTTTCCCGGGGATTCCCCAGTAGTTCCAGGGCGGCGTCGGCCACTGCACGGCCGGCGTTTTCGATCAGGACGGCTTCCGGGATCCCCATTTCCCCGATGGCCTTGGTATCCACTTTCTTCATGGCTGCACTTGCAATCAGTTTCATCTTATTCCTCCAACAGTACCTGGGCAATGGCATTTTCCGCCGTATGGCTGAGACTTACATGGACCCGTTCCACCTGACGGGTGAGAGCCGCCACCCGGAGCTGGCCCATAAGATGGAGCCGGGGGGCTCCCGTCTTTTCATCGGTGAGCACTTCCACCTGCTGAAGCTGTCCCGGCAGGATCCCGGTGCCCAGGGCCTTGCCCAGGGCTTCCTTGGCCGCAAACCGGGCCGCATAGGATTCCACGCTGTGGGCCCCTTTCGTTTCGCAGTAAGCGATTTCATCCTGGGTAAAGGTCTTTTCCTTGAACCCAGGCTGCTTCAGGGCCCGTTCCATCCGGCCCACTTCCAGGATATCCACACCAATGCCAAGAATCATAACCATTCCTTCTTTCACGCAATTTCTATCTTATTGAAATGATGTAACAAAATCATGACAAATCTGTGCTATTTCTATTGCATTTACAGACCGTGCTGCTTTTTCCATTCCTTGATCTGCCGGAGCCGCTCTTTGTACCGGGCCTCCAGCCCCTGTTCCGTGGGATGGTAGTAACTCCGGTCCTTCAGCCCGTCCGGAAGACACTGCATGGCTGCCATTTTCTCCTTGGTGTCATGAGCGTACTGGTACCCCTTCCCATACCCCAGCTCTCCCATAAGTTTGGTGGGAGCGTTCCGGATCTGGAGGGGCACCGGTTCGTTGAGATGCTGCACCGCGTCGGCTTTGGCCTCATTGTAGGCCAGTTCCATGGCGTTGGATTTGGGGGCCATGGACAGATAGATCACCGCATGGGTCAGGTTTACGGAACATTCCGGCATGCCAATGAAATGGCAGGCCTGATAGGCCGCCACCGCGATCTCCAACCCCCGGGAATCCGCAATGCCCACGTCCTCGCTGGCGAACCGGACCACCCGCCGGGCAATGTACAGGGGATCTTCCCCGGCTTCCAGCATCCGGGCCAGCCAGTATACCGCCGCATCCGGGTCGGAATTCCGCATGGATTTGTGGAGGGCGGAAATCAGATTGTAGTGTTCTTCCCCGGATTTGTCATAGAGCAGGGCCTTTTTCCCGGTGCACTGCTCAATCAGTTCCCGGGAAATATGGATTCCGTCCGGTTTCCGTTCCCCGTTGAGGACCACCATTTCCAGGGTAGCCAGAGCGGACCGGGCATCTCCGTTGGACAATTGGGCCAGGAACTCCAGATCTTTTTCTTCCAGATGGACCCTTTCATTCCCGAACCCCCGGGGATCCTTCAGGGCCCGCAGCAGGATCCCTTTGATGTCCTCCTGGGTCAGGGCCTTCAGCACAAACACCTTGCAGCGGCTCAGGAGCGCCCCGTTCACTTCAAAGGAGGGGTTTTCCGTAGTAGCTCCGATCAGGATGATGGCCCCTTTTTCCACAAAGGGCAGGAAGGCATCCTGCTGGGCCCGGTTGAACCGGTGGATTTCGTCCACGAATACAATGGTCCGGGCCCCGAACCGCCGGTTGTCATCGGCCCGCTGCATCACCGTGCGGATGTCCTTGATGCCGCTGGTCACTGCGGAAAAGTTGATGAAATTGGCTTTTGTGGTATGGGCGATGATCTGGGCCAGGGTGGTCTTCCCCACCCCCGGAGGCCCCCAAAAGATCATGGAGGAGATTTTGTCCTCTTCGATCAGGTTCCGGAGGATTTTCCCCGGCCCCAAAAGATGCTTCTGCCCCACGAATTCGTCCAGGTTCCGGGGCCGCAGCCGGGCCGCCAGAGGCTCCTCCGCCGGAGCCGCAAAAAGACTGTCCTCTTCCATGGCATTCACCTCCCGTGTACTCTAAATTTTATTATACCATGAAAAAGGGGACTGTTGCAGAGCAACAGTCCCCTTGGGTCGCAGGCGGATTCCTTCGTCCCCTTACTCCCCCATCTTCGTCTTGAACAGCCGGTTCAGCTGATAGAGCCGGGCGTGGTTGGGAATGATGTACACGTAATCTCCGCCCAGGAGCACGGTATCCGCCTGGGGAATCATGTCCTGGTCTCCCCGCCGGACGCAGACCACCAGGGCCCGTCCCGGCAGGCGGATTTCCTGGAGGGTCTTCCCTTCCACCCGGGAGCCCCCCTCCACAGCGATTTCCACCAGCATCTGTTCTGCCGGAGCTTCCAGGATGTTCTTCACCTTGGGATTGTTCCGGAGGGCCCGTTCCAGCATGGCATCGAAAATAGGCGTATCATGGACCAGTTCTCCTGCTGCATAGGCAAAAAGAGTGACGATGCCCAGGGGCACCATATGGTAGAACCGCCCGGTCATTTCCAGCAGCAGCAGGATGGCGGTGACCGGTGCCCGGACGGACCCGGCGAACAGGCCGGCCATGCCGAACACCACCATGTTCAGCCTGTAGGCTTCCGGCAGGATTCCCAGCTGGACCAGCAGGTTCCCGTACAGACCGCCCACCAGGGACCCCAGCACCAGCATGGGCTGGAGGCTGCCCCCAGGGGCACCGGACCCGGTGCTGAGGATGGTGAAGATGAATTTCCCGATGAGGATCACCAGCACCAGGCTCAAGGTCCCTTCCAGGCTCACCATGGCTTCGATGATCTCGTCCCCGGCTCCCAGCACCTGGGGCAGCAGGTAAGTGAGGGGAATGGTCAGCAGCAGGGGAAAGGCGATCTTCATCCAGGGCTTCCGGAACACCGGCAGGCTGTAGAACTTCCCGATGCCCAGGGAGCCTTTGTTGAAGGCCACCCCGATGAACCCGGACACCAGTCCCAGGCCGATTACCTGGGGCAGCAGTTCCACCGGCAGGATGGGCATGGGGGGAATAGCCAGCACCGTCTCCACCCCGAAAACCCAGTGGACCAGCACGGTGGTGGTCATGCAGGCCATCAGAGTGGGAGCCATGACCACAGCAGACAGGTTCTTGTGGATGGCTTCCATGGTAAACATGACCCCGGCCATGGGGGCGTTGAAGGCGGCGGCCAGGCCCGCTCCGGCTCCGCTGCTGATGAGAGCCCGTTTTTCCAGGTTGGTGTTGTTCAGGGCATTGCCGATGCCCTGGCCGGTCATGGCCCCGATCTGCACCGAAGGCCCTTCCCGGCCCATGGACAGCCCGGCCCCGATGCCCAGGGAGGTATCCAGAAGCTTCACCAGGATCACCCGGGCCCAGTGGGTGCTTTTTTCCAGGCCCAGTACGATCCCCCGGACCTGAGGGATGCCGCTGCCTCCGGCAATGGGGGCCCAGCGCACCAGTGCGGCGATGATCACCGCCGCCAGCAAAAGGCAGGCCACCCAGATCAGGGTATAGGCAGGAGGTACATTCTGGAGGAAAGTGACCATCCTGGCCCGGTTTTTAGCCACAAAGCCCAGGCACAGCCGGAGCACCGTTATGCACAGACCGGTGGCGATTCCCACCAGGATCCCTTCAAAAGCCAGTTTCAGTTTCAAGTTGGGAATGTGGAGCATACCCTGGAGGGTCTTCTCCTTTTCCTGCCCGTTCATTACAGATCCTTAAAAAGACCGGTGAAGTCCAATGTGGCGAAATAATCCTTTTCCGTTTCCGCCCGGCGGAGCAGTTCCACAGAACCGTCTTCCTTCAGCAGCAGTTCCGCACACCACAGCTTGGCATTGTAGTTGTATCCCATGGCAGAACCGTGGGCCCCGGCATCGTGGATGAAGAGATAATCCCCTTTGTCGATTTTCGGCAGTTTCCGGTCGATGGCGAATTTGTCGTTGTTTTCGCACAGGCCCCCGGTAACATCGTAGGTATGGTCGCAGGGTTCATTTTCCTTCCCCAGCACCGTAATGTGATGGTAGGCCCCGTACATGGCCGGACGCATCAGGTTGGCGGCACAGGCATCCACTCCCACATATTCCTTGTAGATGTGTTTGAAATGGAGGACCTTGGTGACCAGTGCCCCATAAGGCCCGGTGACGAAGCGGCCCATTTCCGTAAACAGAGACACATTCCCCATGCCCGCCGAAGTCAGCACTTCTTCATAGACCTTCCGGACCCCTTCCCCGATGACCGCAATGTCATTGGGGGTCTGTTCCGGCCGGTAAGGGATCCCCACCCCGCCGGACAGGTTGATGAAGTCCACGGCCACACCGGTTTCCTTCTTCATGTCCACCGCCAGCTGGAACAGCTGTCGGGCCAGTTCCGGATAGTATTCATTGGTCACCGTGTTGCTGGCCAGGAAGGCATGGATGCCGAAATGCTTCACCCCCTTGGCCTTCAGGATCTTGAAAGCCTCCCGGAGCTGATCCCGGGTCATGCCGTATTTGGAATCTCCCGGATTGTCCATGATGTCGTTGCCCAGAGCAAAGACACCCCCGGGGTTGAACCGGCAGCAGATGGTTTCAGGAATGGCCGCCACCTGTTCCAGGAAATCGATCATGGTGAAATCGTCCAGGTTGATGATGGCTCCCAGTTTGTAGGCTTCCTGCATATCCTTCACAGGGGTATCGTTGGAAGAGAACATGATCTCATGGCCTTTGAACCCGCATACGTCGGACAGCAGCAGTTCCGGATAGGAGGAGCAGTCGGTGCCGCAGCCTTCTTCCTTCATGATTTTCAGGATCCCGGGCAGGGGCGTGGCCTTCACGGCAAAATATTCTCTGAACCCCTTATTCCAGGCAAAGGCCTTGTTGATGCTGCGCACCGTATCCCGGATGCCCTTTTCATCATAGACATAGAACGGTGTCGGATATTTTTCTGCCAGTTTTTCCACCTGTGCTTTAGTGATAAATGGAACTTTTTTCATAATCGGTTTAAACCCCCTCAATTTGGCTGATGTCTCAGCTGAGCATCATACGGTCGTTGTCCAGTGCAGAGCCGGACGCTTTTTCAAACAGGGCCAGCAGATCCGGAATGGTCAGTTTGGCCTTTTCTTCTGCATTCACATCCACCACGATCCGGCCGGCGTTCATCATGATCAGCCGGTTGCCGAAGCGCAGGGCATCTCTCATATTATGCGTAATCATGAGAGATGTCAAATGGTCCCGTGCAATGACCTTTTGGGTCATGTTCAGCACCTTTTCTGCTGTTTTGGGATCCAGAGCGGCGGTATGTTCGTCCAAAAGCAGGATCCTGGGCTGGTTCATGGCCGCCATCAAAAGGGTCAGCGCCTGCCGCTGGCCTCCGGACAACAGCCCCACCCGGCTGGTGAGCCGGTCTTCCAGGCCCAGGTCCAGTTCCTTCAGCATCTCCCGGAATCTTTCCCTGTCGCTGTCCTTCAGGGCCCAGGAAAGCCCGGGAGTCTTACCCCGGCGGGAAGCAATGGCCAGGTTTTCTTCGATCATCATCCCGGCAGCCGTACCCATCATGGGATCCTGGAACACCCGGCCGATGTACCGGGCCCGTTTGTGTTCCGGCATCTTACTTACGTCCACCCCGTCGATGAGGATCTGTCCCCCGTCAATGGGGAATACCCCGGCAATGGAGTTCAAGAGGGTGGATTTCCCAGCCCCGTTGCCTCCGATGATGGTAATGAAATCTCCCGGTTCCATGTGCAGGTTCACATCGGTAAGGGCCTTTTTTTCGTTCACCGTCCCCGGGAAGAACGTTTTGGATAAATGTTTGATGTCCAGCATCAGATTCCCGCCTTTCTGCTTTGGAACTTCCCTTTGACCATGGGCAGGCTCAGGGCAATGGCCACCAGCACCGCCGTAAACAGTTTCAGGTCATTGGGCGGCATCCCCATCTGGAGCACAATGGCGATCACCAGCCGGTACACAATGGAGCCCAGGATCACGGAGATCAGGGAATTTTTGAAGCTGCGGGTACCGAACAGCACTTCCCCGATGATCACAGAGGCCAGGCCGATGACGATGGTCCCCACTCCCATGCCCACATCAGCGAATCCGTTGCTCTGGGCCACCAGGGCACCGGCCACGGCCACCAGGGCATTGCTGAAGAACAGGCCAATGAGCAGCATGATGTTGGTGTCCACCCCCTGGGCCCGGATCATCTGGGGATTGTACCCGGTAGCCCGGATGGCCGCCCCGATTTCCGTACCGAAGAACCAGTACATGAGCACGGAAAACAGCACACAGGCCAGGACGCCCACCAGGAGCACCGCCTGGGAATAAGCCACTCCGAAAGTGCTTTCCACCAAGGTAAAGGCGGTATCCTTCCCCAACAGGGACACATTGGCTTTGCCCATGATCCGCAGGTTCACGGAATACAGGGCGATCATAGTGAGGATCCCGGCCAGCAGGGCAGGGATCCGGAGTTTGGTGTGGAGCAGTCCGGTAACCACCCCGGCCAGTCCTCCGGCCAGGGCGGCAGCCAGGATGGCGGTCACCGGGTTCACATCCTTCACCAGCAGGGTGACGGCCACAGAGGCCCCCAGGGGGAAGGATCCTTCCACGGTCAGGTCCGCAATGTCCAGCACCCGGAAAGTGATATAAACACCCAGGGCCAGGAGAGACCACAAAAGGCCCTGGGAAACAGTCGGCAGTAACAGATCGATCATGGGTTATTTGGCTCCTTTGGCTTCTTTCAGGATATCATCGGGCACCGTCAGCCCCAGTTTTTTGATCTGGGCTTCGTTGAGAGTCACGGTGAAGGTTTTCTGGGACTGGATGGCCATGTTCTGAGGTTTGGACTTGCCGGACAGGATGTCCGCCGCCATTTCCCCGGTCTGGAAGCCCAGCTTGTAGTAGTCGATGCCCAGGGTGGCCACCCCGCCGGCCTTGGTCATCCCTGCTTCCCCGCAGAACACGGGGATCTTGGCTTCGTCGGTGATCTTGATCAGGTTGGGCATGGCGGAAGCCAGCACATTGTCCGTAGGCACGTACAGGGCATCCACTTTCCCCACCAGGCTCTGGGCCGCCTGCTGGATGTCGTTGACACTGGACACCGTGGCTTCCACAGTCTTCAGTCCCCGGGCCGCCGCGGCTTTTTTGGCCAGTTCGATCTGGAGCTGGGAATTCACTTCACTGGAATTGTAGATGAAGCCCACGGTCTTGGCTCTGGGCATGATCTTTACCAGCAGGTCGATCTGGGCCTCCACCGGGTTCATGTCCGTGGTGCCGGTGACGTTGGTGCCGGGCTGGTTGTTGTCCTTCACCAGTTTGGCCACCTTGTAGTCGGTGATGGCGGTGCCCACAATGGGAATCTCTTTGGTGGCGTTGGCCATGGTCTGGGCCGCCGGGGTGGCGATGGTGCACACCAGGTCCACCTTGTTGCTCACGAACCGCTGGGCAATGGTCTGGAGATTGGACTGATCCCCCTGGGCGTTCTGTTTGTCGAACTTGATGTTCTTCCCTTCTTCAAAGCCCTTGGATTTCAGGCCGTCCACAAATCCCTTGTTGGCTGCATCCAAAGCCGGGTGTTCCACCAGCTGGAGGACCCCCACCTGATAGGTCTTGTCCTTCCCGGACTGTTTCGTATCTCCGCCGCAGCCGGCTGCTCCCAGCATTACGGCAATCATGGCCAGAGCGGCCGCTGCCTTCCAACTTTTCTTCATGATCCTTCCCCTCCCGCTTTACTTCACAAGGGAGGCACCCTTCAGCACATCTTCCGGAAGGGTGATTCCCAGTTCTTTGGCCGTGGTTTCGTTGATGGTCACTTTCATGTCCTTCTGTTTTTCAATGGGCATGGTCTGGGGTTTGGCTTCCCCTTTCAGGATCTTAGCTGCCATGAGACCGGTCTGGTATCCCAGTTTGTAGTAGTCGATGCCGATGGTGGCCAGGGCCCCGCTTTTCACCACGCCCTCTTCTCCGCAGATCACCGGGATCTTGGCCGGGTTGGTGATTTTGGCCAGCACCGGCATGGCGGAGGCGATCACGTTGTCCGTAGGCACGTAAATGGCGTCCACCTGGCCCACCAGGCTCTGGGCGGACTGCTGGATGTCGTTGACGCTGGAAACCGTGGCTTCCCGTACGGTGAGCCCCTTTGCTTCCGCCAGTTCCTTCATTTTCTTCACCTGGATCTGGGAGTTGATTTCGCTGGAATTGTACAGGATGCCGATGGTCCTGGTCTTGGGCACGATCTTCAGCAGCAGATCCAGCTGCTTGTCAATGGGGTTCATATCCGTGGTGCCGGTCACATTGGTGCCGGGTTTTTCCGGATCCTTCACCAGTTTGGCTTCCTTGTAATCCGTAATGGCCGTGCCCACAACGGGGATGTCACGGGTCACATTGGCCACGGTCTGGGCCGCCGGGGTAGCAATGGCGCAGATCAGGTCCTCCTTGTTGTTGGCGAACCGCTGGGCAATGGTCTGGAGGTTGGACTGGTCCGCCTGGGCATTCTGCCGGTCCAGGGTCAGGTTCTCCCCTTCCTTGAAGCCTCCGGCGGCCAGGCCGTCCACAAATCCCTTGTTGGCGGCGTCCAGGGCCTGGTGTTCCACCAGCTGGACCACCCCCACCTTCACGTTCTTCTTGTCCCCTGTTTTCTGGGTACCCCCGCAGCCTGCCGTCAGTCCCACGGCCAGTGCCGTCAAGAGGAGGAACCCTTTCTTCCACAGCTTCATCTCTTCCATCCTTCTTTCCTTCTGATTTCCCTTTGCTGTTTCCGGGATTGCTGTTTGGTCTATTGTTCCATTCTAACATATCCCGGCCCCGGGAGCAACGAAACGGGGCATTTCGCCCCGTTTTTTTCTGTGCATCTTTTTATTTTGTAACATACACCCCAGATTTTACAAAGTCACGAAAAAATTAATCTCCCAGCAGGGTACATAGGGATGGCGGCGGAGATAGATTTTGTACTCCGGCACCAGGTTCCACAGTTCCAGGGGAATCTCCCACAGGTCATCGTCGTGGTGATAGCCTGCCAGGAGCATTTTGGGCCGGCAGCGGCGGATCACCCGGGCCCCTCCGGAGAGGGCCTCCTTTTCCACCCCTTCCACATCCATTTTGAGACAGGTCAGGGGCCGGTCCCCCACCAGATCATCCAGACAGGTCACCGGCAGGGTCTTTTTTCCGTTCTGTTCCAGGGCGGACATCCGGCCGCCCCGGGCGGCAAAGGGCAGCTCCGCCGGCTGGGCCCAGATTCCTTCCGGTGACAGGCTGCACCGGCCCAGCTGTTCCGTTTCCACGTATTTCTGGAGCTTGGCGAAGTTCTTCGGATCCGGTTCCACTGCATACAGATGGTCATAATGGCCCCCGGTGAGCTCCAGGAATTCCCGGATGGTGTCCCCGTTGTAGGCTCCCAGGTCCCCGTAGCTTTCCTTATCCGTAAAGGAAAACAGGGTCTCCAGATCCCGGCGCCGGTCCGTGGTCCGGGACAGGTACTCCAGCTTCCCGGTGATTTTGTACCGGAGGATATCCTCCATTACCTGCCGGCTGGCATCATCCGCCAGCTTGCCGTACACCCGATCCAGCACTCCCCGGTTTTCCCGGATCCAGGCCGGGGTCACCAGGTTGGTATCCCCGAACAGGGGCAGATGAGGGGCATAGGTTTCCTGCTCCTCCCCCAGATGGAAGAACCGCCGGAGGATTTCCGGCCGTTCGCTGGCAAAGGCGATGAGGATCACAAAGGACCCCAGTTCTGCCTTCATTTCTTTATAGGTCTTCACTTTGTAGCCCCGGAACTCCTGGCCCCGGACAAATTCATCACTGGCAAAGACCCCGGCCACCGGGATGCCCAGCCGGCCGCAGCGGTCCAGGATGGCATCCGCCCCGTTGCCCATGCCGTAGAGCACAATGGGCTTTTTGACCGTCTGGAGATAGTCCCACAGATAGGGTTCCTGATCCAGTGCTTCAAGATTTTTCATGGTTGGTTCCTTCCTTTTCTGCCGCCGGTGCCGGAGGGACCGGCGGGGCTGTTTGGGGAGCTGGCTGCTGCCTGGCGATTTTGGCCCAGGCCTGGAGCCGGGCCGCGATTTTCAGGGCCAGTTCCCCGGTGTTCCCGTTTTCCTGGTTGTCCTGGGGGTAGACCCGGAGCACCCGGATGTCTTCATAATAAACATCCGACCACCGGTCCCCGTCCACGGTCATGAAATGGGATTCATCCAGGTTCCCCCGTTTCCAGGCCAGGTACAGGGCCCCGGCCATAAGCCGTGCCCGGTATTCCGGCTTGTCGTAGCCGGCGGTTTCCGTAATGGGAAAAGACCAGTCCCCCAGACTGACGGCAGCCGTACCGTCGGTCTTCACTGTGACCTTTTCCGGGATTTTCAGGGGCTCCGTCCATTTCAGTGCCTTGGCCATCCGCACTTCCGGTTCCGGATGGGAGGCAAAGAGCCCGTACCCCGGATTCCCCATATCCTTGCTCATATCCTCCAGTTTGGCCATGGTCACATAGGACCCGTAGGGATTGTATCCGGCCAGGTTGGACAGCCGGAAGCCTTCCTGGTCCGCCTCCCGTTCGTCCTTCCGACTGTAGCCGGCCAGCAGGGCCTGGCTGGCCGTGGAGGCCAGCACCATCCCTGCCCCCGGATCACCGGAAGCCACCCCTGCCAGCAGGGTCAAGAGGGACAGGGCCATCTGCTGTTCCATCTGATGGACCGTGTGGCGTTTTTCGATATGGCCGATTTCGTGGCCCAGCACCGCTGCCAGTTCGTCGTCACTGGTCATATAATCCAGGAGACCCTTGTACACGTAAATGAAGCCCCCCGGACAGGCCAGGGCGTTCACATCCGGGGTGTTCAGCACCTTGAAGGTATAGGTAAGGCCGGGACGGGTGCCGTTCTGGAGCAGCTTCTGGCCGATCCGGTTCACCCGGTCCTGGATTTCGTCATCCTGGACCAGGCCGTAGTGGTTCTCCAGCTGCTGAGCCACCTGCTGTCCCATTTCGATTTCCTGTTTCTGGCTGATCATGGCCGCCTGGCTCCGGGGCGCCGGCAGCACCATCAAAAGGCAAAAAGCCAGGATTCCAAACAGTCTGCGCATAACAATCCCTCCTGCATCCATATCCTGTTATTATACATGATGGAAGTGAGGGAGGGGTGAAATTTTTATTCCTGGACTGCTAAAATCGCAGGTCCTGTTTTATTGGGTCTCGGATAGGGGTCAAGGTTCTCGAGTCTCGGGCCAATGACCAGAACCAGCACCGTACTGAATACAGGAACGGGATAAAAATATAGCACCCTTATTTCGCCGAAGACGCCGTAGGGGAGCGCCGAAGGCACTCTCTTCCCGGCCTCCCGAAGGGCAATTTTTTACCTCTTATACCAAAGTCCCTGGCTGTCCAATGATGGGCAGGAATGATACGTTTCTGCCTCGCCCATGGATCGATAAAATTTTAGATTTTCTTTCCTCCGGAAGACTATCCTCTTTCAAAAAATAAGGAAAGGCCTTCGCTCCTGTCAGTAGCGCATGCTGCCTGAACCTGCAGGATAAAAGCCTTCCTTTTTGGCAAATTCATAAAATTTAATTCGTGCCTAACATTAAAATCTGTTTACGGATAACAAACCTGGCAAGGTACATACCCTTCTTCAATGGCTTCTTCCCGGCTGTCGATTTCAACAAAATTTTCTCGATGCCTGATGGTCCGGCAATTATCATTATGGAATTTCATCGTCCGCGGATTGCCCAGATAGGCCAGTGCCGGTGCAGCCAGACACAGAGTGGATAATAAAGCAACAAGGATCACCAATGCTTTTTTCATAATAACTCCCTCCCCATTCTCTCATTATTTTAAAACGATTGATTCTTTTCAGTCAATCTCAGGATGGTGGTGGCATCGGCGACAGCCAATATTTTGCAGGACCTGCCGACAACAAAGGAGTGATTGGCAGGAGCATTGAACTTATATTTATAGTTTTGTTTCTGTCCGTCCCCTGAAAGGGGCGTAAGCAGGGAGCATCCGCTTTAGCGGATAGCGAGGTCGCTTATGCCGTAGCTGGGGACCATGCGCAGCATGGTGGTGGGGTTCGGCCAGAAGCTTTGTACTTTCTTCCGTTAGAAACTCCTGGCCCCCAGGCCCCCCCTACCCGTGCAAGCACGGGTCCTTTCCCCCTTTCAGGGGGACACAAGTTGGTAGAGGAATCGGCCTTGCTGGTATTCTGTGTGAGTATACGTCGATTCTTCGGGAGCTGGGAGGGCAGGCCCAGGAGGAGTCGGCGGGACAACATCGGGTGTTGTCGCTCCTGGGGTGGAGCACGCGGGCGATAGGGTCCGGCTTCCTGGTCCGTAGCCGCAGCCTTTGACCGACAGGGCAAGGCGATAGGCTGTGAGCCTCCCGCCAGGGACGAACGGGTCTGCCCTCCCGGCGGAGAGCCCTCACGGGTGGATGAGTATAGAAGTTTTTGCCCTCCAGGCGGCCGGGATGGGTTTGCCTGCGGCGAACCCCTACGCCGTTGCCCCGAAGTATGGTACAAGAAATCGGGCTGCCCGGCGTGCAGCCCCTGCGGTACCGATTTACACGTTCAAAAATTTGCCTGCAAATTTCTCATTCAGCTGGAGACTAGTGACTGGGAGTTCAATCAGGGCGCGCATCCTGCGGCATTGCAGCCATTCGTCTGATTGCCGCCGTTCCATCTCTTCGCTCTTCACTCTGCACTCCCCTTCGTGTTATGATGATAAAAACAACTTTCACGAAAGCGAGGCTTTGCTGTGCGATTTTTACATACTTCTGACTGGCACCTGGGCCGGATCTTCCATGGTCTCCACCTGCTGGAGGACCAGCGGGCCGCCCTGGACCAGATCCTGGACCTGGCCCGGGAATACAAGGTGGATGCCCTTCTGGTGGCCGGGGATGTGTACGACCGGGCCGTCCCTCCCACGGAAGCGGTGAACCTGCTGGACGAAACCCTCCGCCGGCTGGTGCTGGAATTAAAGATCCCCACCCTGCTCATTGCCGGCAACCACGACAACCCGGACCGGCTGAACTTCGGCCAGGCCCTTTTTGCCGCCCGGCAGCTGTACATCACCGGACCGGTGGATCCGGATACCCATCCGGTGGTGCTGGAAGATGGGGACGGGCCCGTATACTTTGCTCCCCTCCCCTACTGCGAACCTCTCACCGCCACAGAACTGAGCGGAGAAAAGCAGCCCACCCATGAAGCTGCCCTCCAGTGGCAGGTGGCACGGATCCTCCGGCAGATCCCTACCCGGGCCCGGAAAGTGGCCCTGGCCCATGTGTTCCTCACCGGGGCCCAGACCACCCCGGACAGCGAACGGCCCCTGGCCGCCGGCGGGGCCACCACCGTGAGCATCGACTGCTTCAAAGACTTCCACTATACGGCCCTGGGACATCTCCACGCCTGCCAGAACAACAGTCCCCGGGTCCGGTACTGCGGCTCCCTGCTGAAATATTCCTTTGCAGAAGCCAGCCAGAAAAAAGCCGTCCACATTGTGGACCTGGACGGCAAAGGGGACATTTCCGTGGAAACCGTTCCCCTTAAGGCTCCCCACGAACTGGCGGTACTGAAGGGAAAATTCCGGGACCTGTTGGAGAACCCCCGGACCGATCATCTCCAGGACTATCTCCAGATCCAGCTGACGGACCGGGTGCCCGTCCTGGATGCCAAGCACCGGCTGGAACAAGTGTACCCCCAGATCCTCCAGCTGGGCTATGAACGGCTCCAGCCTATGGAAACAGAAGCAGCCGCCACCGCCCAGCGGAAGGGGCTTTCCACCGACGACCTGTTCCAGGCCTTTTTCCAGGAAGTCCAGGGCCGGGATCTGACGGAGGGGGAAAAAGCCCTGTTCCACCAGATTGCCGATACCGTGAACCAGGAAGGGAGGAAAGCCTGATGCGCCCCCTGAAACTTGTGATGACCGCCTTCGGTCCCTACGCCAACGAAGAGACCATCGACTTTACCCGGCTGGGAGACAACCGGTTCTTCCTGATCACCGGCCCCACCGGAAGCGGCAAGACCACCATCCTGGATGCCATCACCTTTGCTCTCTATGGCACCCCAAGCGGGGATCTCCGGGACAACCGGTCCCTGCGCAGCGACTATGCCACCCCGGACCGGAAAACAGAAGTCCGGTTCACCTTCCGGAACCGGGACCGGGCCTATGAAGTGACCCGGACCCCGGAACAGGTGCTGAACAAACAGCGGGGAGAAGGAACCCGGACCGTGCCTGCCGGTGCCTCCCTGGTGGAGATTCTCCCGGAAGGGGACCGGAAGGTGCTGGGTACCTCCAACAGCTCCGTGACCCGGGCGGTGGAACAGCTCCTGGGGTTCCAGGCCCGGCAGTTCCGGCAGCTGATGGTGCTGCCCCAGGGAGAATTCCGCCGGTTCCTGGTGGCAGATTCCAAGGAACGGAAAACCATCCTGGAAACCCTGTTCAAGACCGGCCAGTACAGCGCCCTGGAAGAGGCCCTGGACGCCCGTGCCAAGACCCTGAGAAAGGAATATGAGGAATGCCGGCAGAAATACCAGCTGCTGCTGGAAAGTGCCGGTACCGACAATCCTGCCGCCCTGAAGGAACGGATCCAGGAAGAAAAGCAGCAGGCCAAAGCCCTGGAAGCCCAGGCCGCCGAAGCCCAGAAAGCCTCAGCCGCCGCCCTGGAAGCCCTCCAGCAGGCCCAGCAGCTGGCCCACACCTTCCAGCGCTGGCAGGAGGGCCAGAAACGGAAGGAAACCCTGCTCCAGCAGGCACCGGCCATCCAGGAACTCCAACAGAAGCTCCAGTGGCTGGAAGAGGCCCTGAAGCTCCACCCCATCTACGACCGGACCCGGAAGGCCAAGGCCCGGCTGGATGCGGCGGAAGGGCTGCTGGCCCGGGCCCGGGAGACCCTGAAAGCCGCCCAGGAAACCCTCCGGCAGCAGCTGGCTTCCGCCACGGAAACCAACACCCATGCCCTCCAGGAACAGATGGCCCAGGTCCGGGAACAGCTGGCCCGGATGACCGCTGTTTCAGGGGAAACCGTCCGGATGGCCCAGGCCCTTGTTCCCGGGAAGCCCTGCCCGGTGTGCGGTTCCCCGGACCATCCCCACCCTGCCACCCAGACCCGCCAGGCCCAGGAGGAACTGGCCCGGAAGACCCAGGCCATGGAAGCCAAAATCGCCCAGCTGAACCGGAAACAGAAAGCCCTGGAAAAGGCCCAGACGGAAGCGGATCAGGCGGCCGGATCCTGCCAAACCGCTGAAGAAAACCTGGCTGCCGCCCAAAAGGCCTTCGAGGCGGACCGGGAGGCCTATAAAACAGCTCTGGAACAGTCTCCCTTCCCGGATCAGCATTCTTTTGTGGCCGCCCACAAAGCCCTTCCCAGCAAGCCCCTGTGGCAGGAACAGGTGGACCGGTACCGGCAGCAGACGGACAGCCTCCAGGGAGAACTGAAGCTGTTGGGGGCCCAGCTGAAGGACAAGACCCCTCCGGACCTGGCACCTCTCCAGGAAGCGGTCCGGCAGACCGGCAGCGCCGCCCACACCCTGGCCACCCGGACCGGGGCTCTCCAGGAAACCCTCCGCCGGGAAGAAGCCAGCCTGAAGCAGCTGGAAAAACTGGAAAAGGACCTTTCCCGGCTCCAGGAAGCCTACGGACCCATCGGCCTCCTGGCCTCCACTGCCAAAGGGGACAACAGCCGGAAGCTGACCTTCTCCTCCTTTGTGCTCCAGGCGGTGCTGGACGATGTGCTGGAAACCGCCAACCTGCGGCTGAACAAGATCAGCCAGGGACGGTACAGTCTGTACCGGAGCCAGGACATTGTGGATGCCCGGAAGGAACAGGGGCTGGGACTGGAAATCATGGATGCCTTTACCGGCCAGGCCCGGGCGGTGACCACCCTGTCCGGAGGGGAGATCTTCTTCACCTCCCTGTCCCTGGCCCTGGGGCTGTCCGATGTGCTGGAATCCTACGCCGGAGGCCTGCACCTGGACACCATCCTGGTGGACGAAGGGTTCGGGTCCCTGGATCCGGAAACCCTGGACAGTGCCATCAGCGCCCTGCTGGAACTCCAGAAAGGCGGCCGGCTGGTGGGCATCATCTCCCACGTGGCCGAATTAAAGGAAAGGATTTCCGCCCAGCTGGAAATCATCCCCACCAATCAGGGAAGCACCACCCGGTTCAGGGTGTAAAAAGGGGGCTGTTGCATAAGCAACAGCCCCCTTTTTTACACCCCTCTCATCTCCGGATCCCAGATGATCTTGTGGAGCTGGACCTGGATGCAGACCTGGGCCAGCTTGTGGTCCCGGACGAATTCCACCAGTTCTTTAGGCTCAATGGCTCCGTACACTGGAGACACATACACCTGGCTCCGAATGGTATACTCCTGGAGGACCTGTTCCATATCCAACAGGTCTTCCCGGCTGCCCACCACGAACTTCACCACATCGTCTCCGGTGAGCCGGGTAAGGTTTTCCATCCGCATCCGTCCCCGCATCCCGGAAGAAGGAGATTTCACATCCATGGTGTAGAACAGGCCTTTGGGCCGCTCTTCCAACAGAGGCACCGCCCCGTTGGTCTCGATGTTCACTTCATACCCTTCCCGGGAAAGGGCCCGGCACAGGCCATCCAGCGGCTGGAGCAGCGGCTCTCCCCCGGTGAGGGTCACTTTTTTCCAGGGATAGCTGCGAATCCGTTCCAGCAGTTCCCCCTCCGTCAGGTGATCCCGGGCATCGGACCGTTCCAGGGCATAGCCGGTGTCGCAGTAGCTGCACCGGAGGTTGCATCCGGCGAACCGGACGAACACAGCCATATAGCCGGTGCGTTTTCCCTCCCCTTCGATGGAGTCGAACAGCTCCACCACAGGAAACGTTTCAGTCTTCATAAATGGCCACGTTCCCTTCCGATTCCTGGACGGAGACCCGGGTGCAGAAGGGGATCTGGTCGTGGATCCATTTGGCAATATTTTCCGCCGTAGGATTGGTTTTCACAATGTCATTGATGAAGGCGTGGTCCAGCTGCATCACCACCTCCTTGATGTGGGTGAAATCCACCACCATGCCGTTTTCGTCCAGGGTTTCCCGCTGGCAGGTCACGTCGATGATCCAGTTGTGCCCATGGAGATGGGTGCATTTGCTTTTATAAGGAAGCTGGAGACAGTGGGCTCCGCTGACTTCCATCCGTTTGGTTACCGTATACATGATCAATCCTCCAGTGCCGGGTCTTTGACCCCATTGGCGGCAAAAGCCCGTGCCCGGTCGATGCAGGTACCGCAGGTGCCGCAGGGTTTGTCCCCGCCTTCATAGCAGCTCCAGGTCAGTTCATAGGGGGTGTAGAGCTCCAGTCCCCGTTTCACCACGCCGGCTTTGCTGCAGCTGGCAAAAGGCGCCACAATATGGCACTGGCTGTACGTACCCAGAGAAATGGCCCGTCCCATGGCGTCCAGGAAGGCTTCGCTGCAGTCCGCATAGGCGTTGCCGGCCGCATCATCTGCATGGGCTCCGATGAAAATGGATACATCGTCCTTTTCGTAGATGCTCATGGCCAGGCTGGCCACTGCAGAAAGCATGAGCCCGTTCCGGAAGGGCACATAGGTGGATACCTTCTCTTCTCCATTTTCCGCGATCTGCTGTTCATAACTTTTGTGGACGATTTTTTCCGTGGAATGGTCCAGCAGGGAACAGTTGGAATACTGGAAGATCTTGGAAAGATCCAGTTCATAATGGGGCAGGCCGTAATAGTCCGCCACCTTCCGGGCGCATTCCAGTTCCTTCCGGTGCTTCTGGCCATAAAAAATGGAAACGGTGGACACGTTTTCTTTGCCGAATTCTTCCACTGCCACAGAGACGCAGGTGGTGGAATCCACCCCGCCGCTGGACAGCACCAGGGCTTTCTTATTCATGGACAAAGGCCTCCATTCTCCGCTGGGCCATGTCTTTGTATTCCGGCTGATAATAAACGGCAAAGGGCAGGATGCTGATGCCACCCCGGGGATTGAAATAGCCAGCCACTTCCAGGTATTTGGGCTGGAGCAGGTCCACCAAGTCGTTTTTGATGATGTTCACACAATCCTCATGGAAGTCCCCGTTGTTCCGGAAAGAAAACAGATACAGTTTCAGGGATTTGCTTTCCACCAGCTTATGGTCCGGGATGTAGCTGATCACGATCCGGCCGAAATCCGGCTGGCCGGTTTTGGGGCAGAGGCTGGTAAATTCCGGGCAGTCCAGCTTCACCATGTAGGGAGCCTCTTCATGTTTGTTGGGAAAACATTCCAGCACTTCCGGCGCATAGGTATTCTGGTACACCGTATGGCCGCTGCCCAGTTCGGTGACCCCCTGCAGTTCTTCTTTTGTTCTCATGGTCATTCCTCCAAAAAGTACAGTTTTGGAAAACCCGCAGTCGAAAAAAACAGTTCCGAGCGGACTCACAAAATTAAATTATACCGTATACGGGACAGAAAGGGAAGAGTGCAGAGCGAAGAGAGGAACCGTAGGGGCCGCAGGCCCGGCGGCCCGCTCCAGAAATCACCAAACGCACAGAGGGGCCCCAGGCCCGGGGTCTTCCACTCAAAACAAAACCGTTTCTCCATCCTGTGGCATAACATAATTGGTGACTCCTCTTCCGGCCAACCTGCCTTTCATGTCATAGCGGGTCAAAGAAGCATGAGCCACATTGTCCATATGGGTTATAAAGATTGTTGCCCTGGGTACGGTCCGGGCCACACACTCCACATCCTCATCATTCATGATCAGCCGGCCAAATCCCACAAGCTCTGCTGCACAGGCGTTGACTGTAACCACTTCCGGAGAATAAGCTTCCAGCGTTTGCTTCACGCCAGGATACCATACAGTGTCTCCGCTCACATACAATGTTTTTTCTCCCTGGGCCTGAAAAACCACGCCCATGGCATTGCCGCAGGAGACCATAGTTCCATGTTTGGCCGGCACTTTGGTCAGCGTTACATTTTTCCACACGGTCCCTTCTGCAGAGAGCACCTGTACTCTTTGGAACCCGGATTTCCGGAATACGGCCGCATCTGTTTCGTTTTGGACGAATACGGGAACAGTCTTGTCCAAAAATTTTCCTACCGTACCATCTGCCGCCACATCAATGTGATCTGGATGGATATGGGTGACGATATAAGCATCCACTCCTTCCCTGATTTTTTCTCTGGACAGGGGCAAGCCGTAAAAAGGCATGGGCAGCACCATTTTTACCGGGTCCGGGACCTGGTAGTTTTCTTGGGAAATGTCGTCAAAGGATCCCATGCTCCCTTTGTCAGCTAACCATGGATCTAGAAGAAAGGTCACTCCTCCGAATTTGATTTTATTGGTTGCGTTGCGAATCTGCTGGATTTCCATTGCATTTTCCTCCTTGATACTTTGGCTGTATGAGAAAATTATAAAAAAAAGGAAATCCCGCTCCATGGAAAAAAACAAGTCTTTTCTTGTCCGGAGTTGAAAAATTCAAGTTTCCGGCAGTTCCAAGTTCTTTAGCACCATATCAACCGTACAAATGCCATATTTTTGAAGCTGCACCAGAATTCTTTCCTGTTCTTCCACCGACTGAAAAAACATGTCCAGAACATAAACCTGACGTCCAGTAATCTGATAACAATGGAGTACTTGACAACCGCATTGAGCCAAGAATACTACCAAAGGAGTCTTTTGCGGTATCCCTGCTTCCAGGCGGATCAAGGAATGAAGCGGATAACCATAGACAGGACAATTTACATTGACCGTATACTGTTGGATGATTCCTTTGTCCTCCAGCTTTTCAATGCGATTTTTTACGGCTTGCCCGGAAAGATGGACTTTTTCACCCAATTCCTGCAGCGTAATCCTTCCCTGATGACGCAAAATATGGATGATTTGTTCATCGACCTGGTCCACTTTATTCTTTTTATCCAATTTTGCCCTCCTTATCCTGTGTTGACAAGTGGGGAGTTATCCACTTTTTCGTGGATAACTCCCCGCTTTATCAACATTTTCCCCTTTGGTTCCTCAGCCCAGGTGTTTTTCCAGTCCCAGGACGGCCAGCCGTACGCAGTCGTCGCAGGAACAGAGCATCTTCCCGGTGCCCACGCCTTTCAGGTCCCGGCAGATGGTGGCGCCGGCTTTTTCTTTGAACTCCTGGAGGATTTCGTTCATCACCGTCTTGGCCGGCTTGCCGCTTTTGTCCAGCAGCCCCAGCACCACAGCGGCCCCGGTGAGGGCACCGCAGGTGGCGTCCATTCCTCCCATTCCTCCCCCGAAGGCGGACCCCAGGGCTCGGAGTTCTTCGGTGGATTTGCCCAGTTTGTCCTGGTAAGCCAGGAGCACGGCCTGGGCACAGTTGGTATGCACATCAGTGCTGTGTTTCAGTTCTGCGGCCTTTTCCGCCCGCTTGGATGTTTCGATCATCGTATAGAATGCTCCCCTCATGAAACTATTGTCTTTATTATACGTGCTGCCGTCCAAAGAAACAACCGGGTTTACAAGATCCCCGCCGGCAGGTGGACGGTTACGCCCGGTCCCAGGGGGATATCCAGGGCAACCCACGCCAGCATGAACAGGATCCACACCACCTGGAGCACCGCAGCCAGAGGAATCAGGTTGGAGATGAAGGTCCCCACCGTGCAGTCCGGATCATATTTTTCCTGGGCCACGCTGAGCATCATCCACAGATAAGGCATCATGGGAGTCACACTGTTCCCCGGGGAATCCCCCAGCCGATACAGCAGCTGGGCAAAAGCCGGATGGTACCCCAGCAGCATGAACATGGGCACGAAGATAGGGGCAAAGATGGCCCATTTGGCGGATCCGGAAGACATGAAGATGTTCACGAAGGCACAGACCAGCACAAAGGTCACGCACAAAGGCAGGCCTGTAAATCCCATGCTCTGGAGGAAATCTGCTCCGCCGATGGCCAGCAGTGTCCCCATTTTGCTCCAGTTGAACAGTCCCTGGAACTGGCCGCAGAAGAAGCAGAACACCACATAGGACCCCATGTGAGACATCTGCTTCACCATGGCCCCGTTGATATCTTTTACAGTATTGAACTTGCCGGTGGTCATCCCATAGGCGATCCCGGCAAAACTCATCAGGAAGAACAGGATGGGGATCAGCCCCTTCAGCAGCAGGGAGCCCACCAGGGTATGGCCGTCCTTGGACAGGATGCCGGTGAAAAAGCCAACGGCGATGATGGCAATGTACACCAGGCTCACCCAGCCGGCCCGGCGGAGCCCCTTTGTTTCTGTTTCCGTCAGGTCCTGGACCGCTTCCAGTTCTTTGGCTTCATACTTCCCGAACCGGGGTTCGATAAGATGCTTGGAGGTGTACCCCAGCACCAGGGCCACCAGGAAGGTGGAAGCCACCATAAAGTACCAGTTGCAGGTGACGTCCACGGCGTAGACCCCTTTGCCCAGGAATCCGTCCAGGGCCTGGTTGGTAAGCCCCTGCATCAGGGTATCAGTGCCGGCAATCATCAGGTTGGCAGTAAAGCCGGCGTTGGCTCCGGCGTATCCCACGATCATCCCCACCAGAGGGTTCTTCCCCACCCCGATGTACACCAGGGCCGCCAGAGGGGGAATCACCACGGAAGCCGTATCCGAGGCAATGTTCCCCATGGTGCCCACAAAGGCAATCAGGTAGGGCACCACTCCCGGGGGCACGTTCTTCATGCTCCGCCGGAGCAGGCTTACCAACAGGCCGCTTTCCTCACAGAAACCGATGGCCAGGGTCATGGTGATCACAAGGCCCAGAGGGGCGAACCCGGAGAAGTTCTTCACCATGTTGCTCAAAAGCCAGTTGATCCCCTCTTTGGTAAACAGATTCTGGGCCATGACCGCCTTGCCGTTGGCCGGGTTCACCAGGCTCATTCCGGAAGCAGAAAGAGCCGCTCCGGCCAAAGCTGTAATGACAAACAGAATGCAGAACAAAATGGCCGGAGGAGGCAGTTTGTCACAGACCTTCTCCACTCCGTTCAAAAACCGGTCCACCCAGCTGCCCCGGGCCTGCTGCGTATCTCCCTTCATCTTATCCCTTCCTTTTCCTGTAACTGTGTCAAGCGTACCCGTAGGGGCTGCACGCCGGGCAGCCCGCCCATTCACCATTTGTCCTGACATCCTGCGGGACAACCGGCCTGCGCCCCTACGGTTTATGTTTTACTTATATATTTTATAATTATAGCCTAAACTCCCCCACTTCAAAATCCCCTTTTTTCTCTCTGTTCCCGGGCCCAGCTCTTTTTGCTTCGGGGTTCCCCCAGCACCAGGGACCAGAGCATCCCCTGGCGCAGGTCCCCGGAAAGCACTGGATGGCCGGAATGTCTGGCCTGGCGCTCCCGGCTTTCCACCACCTGGGGGGCCACTGTGGGCTTCAGGTCCCGGATTTCTTCCACCAGGTCACTGCGTACGGGCTTTACCGTAGGCTGGAGGGGCGGCTCTTTTTGGGCAGGAGCCTGAGCCTCCTCACAGACGAAATGTCCCGGATCCGGTTTCCGGACCAGTTGGGAGGGCTTTTTCAGGGGCCGTTTCTTTTTTCTCAGCAGCTGGCTTCCCAGAAGGAACAAGATCCACACCAGGAACAGCAGCAAATCGCTTTTCATAGGCCCCTCCTGTTATTTTTCCGGTTTCCGGGTGGGCGGCAGTTCTTCCTGGCCGCCAGCCACCAGGCTTTCCCGCATTTTGGTATCCGCCAGCAGGTTCTTCATCTGATAGTAGTCCATGACCCCCAGATGGCCTTCCCGGAGCGCCTGGGCCAGGGCTTCCGGCACCTGGGCCTGGGCTTCCACCACTTTCGCCTGCATTTCCTGGGTGTAGGCCCGCATTTCCTGCTCCTTGGCCACAGCCATGGCCCGGCGTTCTTCGGCCTTGGCCTGAGCGATGTTCTTGTCCGCTTCCGCCTGGTCCGTCATCAGCTGGGCCCCGATGTTCCGTCCCACGTCCACATCGGCGATATCAATGGAGAGGATTTCAAAAGCTGAGCCGGCATCCAGTCCCTTGCTCAGCACGGTCCGGGAAATGTGGTCCGGGTTCTCCAGCACATCCGTGTGTTCTTCCGAAGACCCCACGGTGGTGACGATGCCTTCTCCCACCCGGGCGATGATGGTGCTTTCCCCGGCGCCCCCCACCAGCCGGTCGATGTTGGCCCGGACAGTGACCCGGGCCCGAACCTTCAGCTCGATGCCGTTCTTGGCCACGGCAGAAATCAGCGGGGTCTCGATGACCTTGGGATTGACGCTCATCTGGACCGCTTCCAGTACGTCACGGCCGGCCAGGTCGATGGCCGCCGCCCGTTCAAAGGTCAGAGGGATGGCCGCCCGTTCCGCGGCAATCAGGGCATCCACCACCCGGTCCACATCCCCCCCGGCCAGATAATGGGCTTCCAGCTGGTCCACGTTCACATCCAGGCCGGCCTTGTTGGCCTTCACCAGAGGCAGGATGATCTTGGAAGGGATCACCCGGCGGAGCCGCATGCCCACCAGGGTGAAGATGTGCACGTTGACCCCGGCGGCCATGGCGGAAATCCACAGGCCCAGAGGGACAAAGTGCAGGAACAGGACAATGATGACCAGGATGGCCACCAGGAATACGGTACTGCCTAAAATTGCAATCATGGGTTTTCCTCCTTCCGGACTACGGTCCGGCCTCCGGTGGCTGCCACCACACGGATGGCCATCCCCGGTTCATAAAATTCCCCTTCGGTGATCACATCCACCAGTTCACCATCGATCAGGGCCCGTCCGGAAGGACGGAGCACCGTCTGGGCCACACCGGTTTTGCCCAC
Source organism: Acidaminococcus sp. (assembly GCF_057597765.1). Lineage (NCBI taxonomy): Bacteria > Bacillati > Bacillota > Negativicutes > Acidaminococcales > Acidaminococcaceae > Acidaminococcus > Acidaminococcus sp. The sequence continues at coordinate 103,602 of NZ_DBMBXK010000002.1, forward strand.
CAGATCCTTCCGGTCTGCATTGCCCGTATAGCCCTGGGCAGTGGTGGACCGGAGATGGAGTGTCACCTGCCGGCCCAGCCAGCTTTTGGGACCCCGGCGGATCAGCCAGAACCCCAGGACCGCCAGCACCAGCAGGACACCGCCCACCAGAGCAGCCGCCTGGGCCGTGGCCCCCAGAAAGAAATACAATGCCCCCAACAGGCACAGGATGCCGGAGATGCCGAAAATCCCAAAGCCGGGGATAAACCCCTCCACAAGCAGCAGCACCACACCCAAAAACAAAAGCTGCAGTTCCATAGGGACCTCCTTTCCTCAGGATAAGAAGAGATTGATAAGTATTATTCGAGATAAAAAGGGAAATCCCTGCTATTTGGGAGGAGCGAATGGTTTGGTGGCTTGGTAATCGATTATTCTCCGCAGGATGCGCACCAAGGGCTGCTCTGCAATCCCGCCCGGTGCGCCCGCTCCCTCAAAAAAAGCAATAAAAAAGACGATACAGCGTTACGCATGTATCGTCTTCTTTTGTGGTGGGCGCTAACAGGATCGAACTGCTGACATTCTGCTTGTAAGGCAGACGCTCTCCCAGCTGAGCTAAGCGCCCATAAGTTGGTGACCGGAGGGGGAATCGAACCCCCGATACCGCCGTGAAAGGGCGGTGTCTTAACCGCTTGACCATCCGGCCAAAAAAAATGGTGATCCGCCAGAGGATCGAACTCTGGACACCCTGATTAAGAGTCAGGTGCTCTACCAGCTGAGCTAGCGGACCATCATGTCTTTGGTTTCTCAACCGCTGACTTGTTTAGTATACAAGATAATCTAAAATATTGCAAGCCTTTTTTCAAAAAAACTTTATTTTTTTTCACGGAGCCACCGGTGGGCCGCTTTCAGCACCTGTTTCACCGTCAGATCCCGCATGCAGCGCATGTCATCGCAGTGGTGCTTCATCCCCTTCCGGCACCCGTCACAGGGCGGTTCCGCCCGGACAATGGTGGCCATTTTCGTATAGGGACCGTACAGTTCCGGATGGCTGGGCCCGTACATGGCCACAATGGGTACCTTCTGGCTGATGGCCACATGCATGGGGCCGCTGTCGTTGGTGATGATCAGGCTGCACCGGCTCATGGCCGCTGCCAGTTCTCCCAGGGAAAATTTCCCGGTGGCCACCATGGGACGGCTCTTCATGAAGGAAACCGCCTCCCGGACCATCTCCTCATCCATGGGGCCCCCGAAGAACACCGTCCGGTATCCTTCCCCGGCCAGAGTATCCGCCACCTGGGCGAACCGTTCCGGGGCCCACCGTTTGGTCACCACCGCACTGCCGATGTTGAATCCCACCACTTTTTCTTCCGGCTTCAGATCCTGGGCCGCCCAATAGGCTTCCGCCGCCTGTTTGTGCTCCGGTCCCGGGAACACTTCCAGTCCATTGTTCCGGAGGTTCTCCACCCCGATCCGTTTCAGTACATCCAGGTACATATCCGCCGCATGGATTTTCCGGTTCAGCTTCAGCCAGGGACGGAAGAAGCCCCGAAACAGGAAATGGGAAGCCCCAACCTTCACCGGCACCACCGCCATGGCATCGATGAAGGAGCACCGTTCATTGGGGTGCAGGTTGATCAGCACATCGAAATGGGCGTCGGTGATTTTCCGGCTCATGGCCCACAGGGCCCGCAGATTGTTGTCCTTCCCCTTCTTGTCGATGGTCCACACATGGTCAATGTTGGGATTGTATTCCACGATTTCCTTCAGCTTCTCATCCACCAGATAGGTGATGTCCGCTCCCGGCGCCGCCTGGCGCAGGGCATGGAGGAAAGGAGTGGTGAGCACCAGGTCCCCCAGGTGCATCAGGAATGTCACGATGATTTTCTTGCCTGCCAGTTCAATCACAGCTGTTTTCCTCCTTTTCCCGGCACAGGGCATACACCTGGTCCGGAGTCACTTCCCCCATGCAGGTCCAGTGGTCACAGTGCTTTTTCAGGCATCCGGCACACTTTGCCGGGCTGACCAGCACCGTGGCCCGTGGATTGCCGTAGGGACCCGTCCGGTCCGGCCGTGTAGGGCCGTAGATGGTCACCAGGGGCTTCTGGAGCGCCGTGGCAATGTGGAGAGGCCCGGTATCCCCGCTTACATAGCACCGGGCCCCTTTGATCAGGGCCCCCAGTTCCCGGAGGCTGGTCTTCCCAATCCAGTCCAGCAGACGGGGTTCCGGCCCCACCAGGTCCCGGATCTTTTCTCCCAGGGGCTTGTCTTCCGGACCCCCTGCCAGTACCACCCAGGTCCCGTCCTGGAGAAACTTCCGGGCCAGGGCGGCATAGTGCTCCAGGGGCCACCGCTTGGTTTCCCACCGGGCCCCGGGCACCAGCACCGCATAGGGCATTTTTTCTTTCTCCGGCACCCCGGCTTCCCGGAGTCTCTGCCGGATCGTTTCCCCTTCTTCCCGGAGCGCCGGCATGGGATAGGTGATCTTCTCCACCTTTGCCCCCAGATACCGGGCCACATCCAGGTACCGTTCGATCACATGATCGTGGGCATGGGCCCCCGCAATGGGCCGGGATACCAGCCGGCTCCCTTCCCGCATCTCACAGTAGCCGATCCGGTTGGGACAGCCGGTGAGCCAGGCCATCACCGCACTTTTGAACAGCCCCTGGAGGTCGATCACCAGGTCGAAATTTTTGGACCGGAGCAGCGCCCGGGTTTCCCGGAGGGTCTTCCACTTGTCCCCCCAGCCCATTTTCCCGAAGGCCTTCTTGTCGAAATACAGCACTTCGTCGATGATGGGCGGTTCCGGCACAAAGGCGCTGAACTGGGGATGGACCAGCCAGCTGATCCGGCTGTCCGGGAAAGTTTCCCGGAGGGCCGCCGCAAAGGGCAGGGCATGGATCACGTCCCCCAGGGAACTCATTTTGATGATCAGGATGTTCTTGTAGGTCACTTTGCCCCCTCCTGCCGGGCCAGCACCTGCCGGACAAAGGCCAGCAGATCCGTCCCGGTGAACCGGTAGCCCGGGATTCCCGCCGCCAGGGCCGCCTGCACGTCGCTTTCCTTGTCCCCGATCAGGAAGGATCCTTCCCGGTCCAGATCATGGTCTGCCAGGGCCTGCAGGATCATCCCCGGTTTGGGCTTCCGGCAATTGCAGGCCACAGTCAGTTCCGGGATCACCCCTTTGGTGGGATGGTGGGGACAGAAATAGAAGCCGTCGATCTGGCCGCCGGCTTTCCTGATTTTTTCCGCCATATAGGCATGGAGATGCTCCATGTCCTTTTGGGTGTAGTAACCCCGGGCGATACCGCTCTGGTTGGTCACCACATACACCTGATAGCCCCGGCGGACCAGGGCGGCCACCGCCTCTCTGGCGCCGGTCACCCATTCCACCTGGTCAGGACGGCAGATATATCCCTTGTCGATGTCCAGGACCCCGTCCCGGTCCAGGAACACCGCTTTCCATTTCCCGCTCATGCCTTGTAATAGCCGTCAGAATCCCGGAGCACCTGGCAGTATTCCTTCACCGCCTGGGCAAAATCCGTGAACCCGCCGTCGTAGCCGGTGGCCAGCAGCTTGGTGGCATCGGCCTGGGTATAGCTCTGGTATTTCCCCTTCAGCACTTCCGGGAAGGGCACATAGACCAGTTCTCCGCTGCCGAAGAATTCCAGCACCGCTCTGGCCATGTCATTGAAGGTATGGGCATGACCCGTCCCCAGGTTGTAGACCCCTTTCAGTTCCGGATGCTGCCAGAAATAGAACAGCACCTTCACCACGTCCTTCACATAGATGAAGTCCCGGGTCTGTTCCCCCGGCCCGTAGCCGTCGTATTCCCCGAACAGCTTCACCTTGTGTTCCCCCTGCCACTGGAGGAACATCTGGCGCACCATGGAGGCCATTTTCCCCTTGTGGTTTTCCTGGGGCCCGAACACGTTGAAATACCGGAACCCGGCGATCTGGCTTTCCGCCTTGTCGAAGTACCGGCGGGCATAGTTGTCGAAGAACAGCTTGGAGAAGGCATAGACGTTCAGGGCTTCTTCACAGGCCGGTTCTTCCCGGAACCCGTTCTTCCCGCTGCCGTAGGTGGAAGCGGAAGAAGCATACAGGAACTGGATCCGCCGGTCCAGGGCAAAGTGCATAAGGGTCTTGGTGTATTCGAAGTTGTTTTCCATCATGTACTTGCCGTTGTATTCCATGGTATCGGAGCAGGCTCCCTCATGGAAGATCACTTCGATGGGTTCATGGTCGAACTTCCCGTCCCGGACCCGCTGGATGAAGTCCATTTTGTCCAGGTAGTCCATGACCTTCAGCCCCTGGATGTTCTTGAACTTCACCATATTGGTGAGATTGTCCACCACCAGGATGTCATCCCGGCCCTGTTCGTTCAGTCCCTTGACGATGTTGCTGCCTATAAAACCGGCACCCCCGGTTACAATGATCATAATTTACCCTCCTTGACCAGTTCTGCGATTTTCCGGATTACCCCGGTGGTGGAATAGCCTTCCTTGAAGGGCAGGATCTCCACCCGGCCGGCGTATTCCCGTCCGGCTACTTCTTCCGGTTTGTAGTCTCCGCCTTTCACCAGGATATCCGGCCGGATCCGGCGGATCAGTTCCGTGGGCGTGTCTTCTCCAAAGAGCACCACTGCGTCCACACAGCCCAGGGCAGCCAGGATCCGGGCCCGGTCATTTTCCTGGTTCAGGGGACGGGTCTCTCCTTTCAGCCGTTTCACCGATGCATCGGTATTGACCCCCACAATCAGATGCTGTCCCAGCCGGGACGCCTGTTCCAGATAGGTTACGTGGCCGGTGTGGAGGATGTCGAAGCAGCCATTGGTGAAGACGATCTTCTCCCCGGCCGCCTGCCAGGTCCGGGCCAGGCTGGTCACTTCGTCCCAGCTGAGAGGCCGGTAGTCCCGTCCTTCCCGTTCTTCGCTGGCCAGCACTTCCTTCAGCAGTTCCTCCCGGTGCACCGGATAGGTCCCCACTTTGGAAACCACGATCCCCGCCGCCTTGTTGGACAGATTCAGGGCTTCTCCCAAAGGCAGGCCTCCGGCTACCGCCGCCAGGAGCACCGCCGCCACCGTATCCCCGGCCCCGGACACATCGAACACGTCCCGGGCAGTGGCCGCTTCCGTGATTACTTCGTGTCGGTTGATCAGGGAAACCCCTTTTTCCGACCGGGTCACCACCACATTCCTGATGTGGAAAGCATCACGGGCTTTGGCCGCCAGTTCCACCAGAGGTTCCGTTTCGTTGGGCACCACTTTGCCCCCGGCTTCGCACATTTCCTTCACATTGGGGGTGATGAAATCACACCCTGCATACTTCCGCCAGTCCGCTCCCTTGGGGTCCACCAGCACCGGCACCTGGGCACTGTGGGCCAGGTCGATCACCGTCTGACAGAAATGGTCGGAACAGACCCCTTTGGCATAGTCGCTGAGAGCGATGCCGTCCAGGCCGTCCTGGAGCCGCTGTTCCAGCCAGCTCAGCAGCCGGCTTTCCTCTTCCGGGTTCAGGTCTCCCGGCTCTTCGAAATCCAGCCGGAGCATCTGCTGCCGGGCTCCGATGATCCGCATTTTGGTAATGGTACTGCGGCCGGGCATGGGCAAAAGACCGCTGAAATCGATTCCCGCCGCTGCCATTTTTTCCTCCAGGGCTTCCCGGTGCTCATCCAGCCCGGTGACCCCTGCGGCATAGACTTTCACGCCCAGTCCCGCCAGATTGGCCGCCACATTGCCGGCGCCCCCCAGGACGCTTTCCATCCGGCGCACCCGGTTCACCGGCACCGGGGCTTCCGGAGAGATCCGCTTCACTTCCCCGTACACGTACCGGTCCAGCATCACATCCCCGATCACCGCGATCCGCAGCTTCTGGATGTCTTCTGTAAGGAATTGGGTACTTTTGGTATTACGCATAGTCTTCCACCAGCTCGCAAATGATATGTCCCATGATTTCATGGATTTCCTGGGCCCGGGCGGTATTCACCGCGGGCACGTCCAGCAGCACGTCGCACAGGTCCGCCATTTTGCCGCCCCCTTTGGCCGTAAAGCCGATGACCCGGATCCCTTTGGCCCGGGCGGTCTCGATGGCCGCCAATACATTGCCGCTGTTGCCGGAGGTGGAAATCCCCACCAGCACATCTCCTTCCCGGCCCAGGCCTTCCACCTGCCGGGCGAAGATCCGGTCATAGCCGTAGTCGTTGCCGATGGCCGTCAGGATGGAGGTATCCGTGGTGAGAGCCAGCGCTGCCATCCCCGGCCGTTCCTTCTGGAACCGGCCCACAATTTCCGCCGCCCAGTGCTGGGCGTCCGCCGCCGATCCCCCGTTGCCGCAGAACATCACTTTGCCCCCGGAAGCCAGGGTCAGGGAAATCATCCCCGCCGCCTCCTCAATGGCCTTCAGCAGCCGTTTGCTGCCCATGACCTTGTGGACCAGTTTTTCATGTTCCAGGAGACGGGCTCCGATCAGTTCCTGTGCCTTACCACCGATAGAGGTCATATGTCACACTCCATTCATGATCATTGTTGTACTTCTTGTCCCGATATTCCAGTCCCAGACGGAAGCAGCAGAAATCATGGTACCACCGGTAGATGTATTCGTAGACGCTGCTCTTGCCCTGGTCATACCGCATGACGAAGTTCACCCAGTCATTGGGGCCCAGCCGTTTGCCCAGTCCCCACTGGATTTCCTTGGCCATGTCCGGATCCGCATAGGAGAATACGGAACTGTGTTCCTTTTCATAGTAATAGCCCAGCCAGGTGTTCCAGCCCCCGTCGAAGTTTTTGTTCAGGGTGGCGGAATACAGCATGGTCTTTTTGGTTTCATCGTTAATGCTTTCACGGACCCATTTATGGCCCATCCCCAGGTTCAGGTACAGGGGCATCTTTTCGTGGGTGAGACGGATGGGATCATGGTTCAGATAGAACCCGTATTCCGTATGCCAGCTCCGCTTCCAGTTGTCCTTCCACAGACCATGGCTGATGTAGGCGGAATAGTTCATCGGCACCCGGTCGTCGAACTTGTGGGCCTTGTAGACGAACTTCACATCCCGTTCCTTCCGGATCCAGTTGTTGTCCGAGTCTTCCATATGCCCGTCCTGGATCTGGACATAGAAGTTCTTTTCCTCCTGCCGGTCCGTAAAGAGAGGCCGCCAGCCGATCTTGGAATAGTACTTCAGTTCCGCATCCAGGTTGTTCTTGTTGCTGATGGGCACATCCAGGTTGTAACGGATCTTCACTCCATGGTCCGTATCGTACCCGATATGGGGCAGCAGGCTCTGTTTTTCGTCACTGTCACCCATCCGGTTGATCCACCGGTCCCGGGAATAGACGTGCTTGCCTTTGACGAACACCTTCACATTGTAGGCGATGATCTTGTCCTTGGGATAGATCACCACTTTGTCCGCCTTCACTTCCACACAAGGGGGATGGAGCACTGCCGGGCACCGGGTGGTGCTGCCGCCGCTGGTGAGTTCCACCCGGTCCGGATAGATTTCCCCGATATCCGCCCGGTACATATCCTTGCCGTTGTAGCCGGAAATGTTCTTCACCGTACCGGTTTTGTCCAGGAAGTTGTAATGGCCCCACTGGCCGTTGGTGACACTGGTGCCGCTGCCGGTCTCTTCCACGATCCGACCCCCGGTCAGAAGGTACACATCCCCGGTTTTGGAATTGCCCTGGGCCTGGGCAGTGTACAGCTTCTGGTTGCCCTGGTACAGACGCACGTTCCCCTTGGCTTCAAAATCACCGGTTTCCGAATTGTACTGGACCTGATCCCCATAGATGGTAATGGGCAGGGTGGATTCGCTGGGAACCGTTTCCCCCTTTTTCTCACGGAGCTTCTGTTCCTTGGCTGTTTCCCGTCCAGCCCGGGTGATGGTTTCCGTCTTGGCATCCGGCTGGTCCTGGATCCGGTGGACCCCTTCCTTGGTCCGGGCCAGAGATTCCACTTCATCCAGGCTCTGGATAGCCGGCTGGAAAGCCGGACCGTCCTTGCTGCTCAGTTTTCCCCCGTCATAGGTCACCGCTGCACTGGCCATGCCCGGCAGCGATACCGCCAATGTAATTCCTAAGGCCAACGCCTTTTTGTTCATAGGATTCTGTCCTCCAGTGGATAAATTTCCTCATCAAATCTTGCAGTGTCCCGGCAGTTCCCTGCCCGGAAAACAGTTACACTCTTCAATATTATAACACAAAAGGCCCCTCTCTTCCGCAACTTTGTGTGAAAGAGAGAGGCCCTGGTTTCCGTCTCAGAGAGTAGCCGTATCGTAGGCGCTTCCGTCGTCTTCATCCAGCATAGGCTGGCTGCTGCTATCCTTTTTGGCCAGCTTCTTGGCTTCTTCGTCCCGTTTCTGGGCTTCTGCCAGAGCGGCTTCCGTTTCTGCATCCGCCTTGTCTTCCCCGGTCTTGGCAGCCGGTTCCTGGACGGTCTGGGAGTCATCAGCCGGCTGGGCGGCTTCCGGTTCCGTTTCATCCAGGGCTACCCCGGTGTTTTTCTTGGGCTGAAGAGCGGCGGCCGGTTCCTTCTGGGCTTCCGCAGCCGGTTCGGCAGCCGTTTCACCGGCCGGTTCCTTGGTTACCGCAGAGGCAGGCTGAGCCGTCTGGGGGCCGCCTTCCTGGGTATTGCCGTCCAGCTGCTGACCAGCTACTGCACTGCCCGCCAGGATCACGCCGTCCACGCTGGTGTCTTCCGCCACCTGCACATAGGTGTTGGTCCCTGCCGGAATGGTCACAGAAGATCCCTTCACAAAAGCGCCGCCCACAACGCCTACCGGCCCGAAGAGGATCATCCCTCCGATGGAGGCACCGGCGGCACCGGCAGCGGTCTTGGCCTGCTGTTTGGCCAGGTCGCCCACCGTAACAGGGACAGCGCCCCCGTTCACAGCCACCACATGGGAGAAGTCCAGATCGATCCGGGCATCCCGGCCGAAGATCCGGGGCTGGACGATCTTTTTGATCTGGCCATAGCCTTTGGCCCCTTTGGGCAGCACCAGAGCATCCCCCACATACACATTGTCATCCACAATAAAGTCGATGGTATCCCCCTGCTGGTTGGTCTTGCTGTTGATGTCTTCCATGAATTTCACCTTGATCAGGGAATCCTTGGGCAGGACCACGGTGCTGGAAGTGAGGCTGCCGTTGGGGAAGGCGGCCTTGGTCAGCCGGTTCAGACGGCTGGTGAAAGAATCCTTGGCATATTCCGTGCCGAAGATCTGGGTTTCCAGATGGCTCAGACGGGTTTTGGCCGCGTCGATGGACATCCGGTCAGAGAACTGCCATTCAATCACGTTCATCATGGTGGCCATGGACAGCTTCCCGTTTACCGGGGCCCCTTCCAAATTGTTGTAGAGCTTATCCACCCGGCTCATCACAGAACCGGAACTTTTCTGGCCGTACATGTCCGTTTCCATTTTGTCCACCCGGGATACCAGGGACCCGGTCTGGACAGCGCCATACAGGAAGTTTTCCGCAATTTCCAGTTTGCCCGCTACCGTGTTGGTGGCCGCCATTTCCTCGGCAAAAGCCGGAACCAGGCAGGTCAGGCACAGCAGGGCTGTCAAAAACAGGCTGATGATTTTTTTCTTCAATCCAGACACCTCCGTCAGGGTAATTTTCAGAAACTATCGGTTTTATTGTAACATAAATCAGGAAGCGAAGAAAGGTTTCAGTTTCTCTTCCATCTCTGCCCGCATCCGATCCATCAGTTCGTACCGGCGCCGGTGATTGGCCCGTTTGGAGGGTTTCAGTTCCGACAGATCCCTCCGCTTTTCCTCCAGGGGGATCCGGTAGAACCGGGGATCTTGGGTGGGTTCCCCGCCGCATTCTCCCCAGAAGTCCCCGAAATTGGTCTTCAGTTTCCGGTCCACCCGCACATGGTTCATGGCGTAGTAGCCCTCATTGGTCACTGCATAGATAGCCTCACAGCCCACCAGATCCGCCAGAGTCCGGAGCCCGTAGAAGATCAGGTTCTTGGTCCGGTATCCGAAGAATTTCTTGGTCATGGCCTTCACCGCATCATTCCCCAGGCTGGTGCCCTGGAGGGCTCCCACCCAGATGCAGGGTCTGCCGCTTTCCGGATCCGGTCCCAACCAGAACATGATCTGGTAAAAGTCCAGGTCCCCCCAGTGGAGCACCAGGGACAGACACCCTTCCTTCCGCTGGCCCGGATGGAACAGCAGGTCCAGGGTCAGGGGCTTGTCCTGGAATTCGTCGGTCCACAGGTTCACCCGGCCGTGGCGGACGTAGATTTCCCGGAGGAATTCCGGGGTCATCCGCTGCTGAAGGGCATAGATGGTATAGGTGATCACCTTTTCCCGTTCTGCCCAGCCGGCGCCCTTGTAAAAGAATGCCCGGGTTTCCTGCTCCAGCAGGCAGGGCATGCCCTGGAGCACCTCCCGGCGCAGAGGATCCCCATGGAAAAATTTCTGGAGTCCTTCCATCTGGCTCCGGTGGGTGGCACAGCGGAGAAGATACACCCAGTAGCGCTTCCGTTCCTTCAGATGCCTGATATTGTAGCAGGCCAGGCCTGCCGCCTTGATTTCTGCCCAATCCATTGGTGTAGTTCCCTTCTTTGCAATAAGAAGGGGTGTTGCACAGCAACACCCCTTTTTGTCAGCGGTCAATGGTCAACGGTCAACGGCCGTTGGAAATCAATTTTCGTAAATTGATTTTGAACTTGTAAAAGACGTTGTTTGCCGAATCTTTTTGCCATTGTTCACAGCCAGCCGCGCTGGCTTCCTTGGGCCGCTGACCGTTGACAGCTGACAGTATGCTGCCTTGGCAGCATACCTTACTTGTTGTTCTTAATAACCTTCTTCAGCTCTCTCCGGCAGAACAGGCCGAATTCGTGATGGGGCCAGTCGGACCGGGGATTGATGGCTCCGGATTCCATTTCACGGCCATAGCTCCAGCGGTCCAGTTTGAACTTGTGGTTCAACATGTTCACCGTGGCGAACCGTCCCCGGTAATCCAGGATGGTCATGGGTTCCCGGCGGAAGTTGTCTTCCGTTACGTCGAACTTGTCCACAGCCATGACAATGACCACGTCAGCGCCGCTGGCTTTGGCTACGGCTTCCAGACCAGCCTGGGTGAACAGGTTGTCCTGTTCCTGGAGGGCCACTTTCCGGACGATGTCGGAATCCACCATGTCATATTCCGGATACTGGAAAGCCTTGGCGATTTCGTTGCTGAACACGATGGGTTTCATCCCTTCGTTGTCTTCCACTTTTTCTCCGATCATCAGGGGCACCACAGCCAGTTTCAGGGATTTTACCTGAGGCGTTACTGCAGGGGTCTGCTGCTGGGCAGTGGTTTCCGCCGGTTTGGTGGGGGTATAGGTAAAGGTAGCGGCGTCCGCCTGCTGGAGGGCAGGCAGGATCAGCGCCGCACTGAAAGCGACGGCAGACAGGGTTTGCCAGATTTTTTTCATATTGCTGTAACCTCCTAGTTGTCTTTTCTTGTCATTTCATCTATTTTATCACAAGGGGGAGCTCTTTGGCCAGAAAATTACAATTCCTCACAATAGGCAGAAGCCACCCAGCCGATATCCCCATTTTCCCGCTGGACCTTGGTCCAATGGAGGCCGCCGCCGTCGGCAGCATCCAGGATGGTGACGATTTCCCCTTTGGTGAAGTAGTCCAGCACATCCCCGTTCTGGTTGGGATCGCTGCGCATCCGCACTTCCGTGCCGGTGATCCTGCCCTTCCGGTCTTCCAGACGGGTCACCGAAGGGATCAGGGAGCCTTCCGGCACCCGGCAGTATTCCCCGGCCACCCAGCCCTGGGACCCGTCCTTCCGGGTCACTTCATACCATTTCCGTCCTTCATTTACATTGCTTTTCAGGACTTCCACCTTTTCACCGTCTTCAAAATAGCCCAGGATTTCTGTATCCGTCCCAGCGCCTTTCCGCATCCGCACTTCCGTACCAATGATGGTTCCGGCTGCGGACGCATCCGCTTTCCGTTCCATGGGGAATGTCAGACCCAGCAGACAGCACAGCGCGGCAAGAATCCGTCCCATTTTTTTCATCATGGTCTGCCTCCTCTCCTCTTATTGAAGTCATTGTATCACAAGCGCCCGTTCCCTGCCAGTACTGCCAGTAAATCAGTTCTGGGCGCAGAAATCAGCCGATACCCAGCCTACGGAACCGTCGCTCCGCTGGACTTTCAGCCACCGCTGCCCGTCACTGGTCACATCGTCCAGGATGGTCACGGTTTCTCCGTTGTCGAAGTAGCCCAGCACAGCACTGTCCGTACTGTAGCTGGCCCGCATCCGCACGTCCGTGCCGGTGATGGTTCCGGTGGAAGCACTGCTTCCGTCACCATCCCCGCTGCCCATGCTGCAGTAATCCGCAGCCACATAGCCGGTGGATCCGTCACTGCGGCTCACCTTGTACCAGGTCATGCCGTCAGCCCGGGTGCTGCCCAGCACCTGGACCGATTCTCCCTGGCCAAAGACTCCGATGACGCTGCTGTCCAGGCCGGCGCCGTCCCGCATCCGCACGTCCGTGCCGGTGATCACCCCGGCACCGCTTACATCCGTATCGAGAGCTGCAGCCGCGGCTCTGGCAGCTTCTGCCTGCCGTTCCGCCTCAGCCTGCCGTTCGGCTTCCGCCGCAGCTTCCACCTGCCGGCGGGCTTCTTCAGCCGCCCGTTCTTCCGCTTCCCGGCGGGCCTTTTCTTCTGCCGCCCGTTTCTCCGCAGCTTCCTTTATGGCCACCAGTTCCTTCATCCGGGCTTCTTCCCGGGCCGCCTCTTCTTTGGCTTCCTGGGCCTGGATGGCTGCCACTTTTTCCTTTACGGTCATGGGACGAGCAGCCTTCTGTTCCGCCGGTTTGGCCGTTTCTTGGGGAGCTTCTTGAGAAGCTTCCGCCTTTTTGGCTTCCGGTTTGGTTTCCGGTACCGCCGGTTTCACGGCAGCAGCAGTTTTCCCGGCTGCTTCCGCCTCTTTGGCCACCGCCGTCAGGCTGCCGGCTGCCACTTCAGCCGCCTTGTTCTCTTTGGCAGACTTGGCTTTCGCTGCCTTGGCAGCTTCAGCAGCCTCTTTCCGGGCCTGTTCCTCAGCTTTGGCTCTGGCTTCTGCCCGTGCTTTGGCTCTGGCCTCCGCTCTGGCCTGAGCTTCTGCCCTGGCCTGGGCATCCATTTTTGCCTGTTCTTCCGCTTTGGCTTTGGCGGCTTTCTCTGCTTTGGCTTTGGCTTTGGCTTTGGCTTCATCCTGGGCTTTTTCTTTGGCCGCCAGACGGGCCCGGATCCGTTCCAGCCCCTTGCCGGTGCTTTCTCCGACTGCCGGTTTTTCCGCCGGTTTGGCCGTTGTGTCGGCGGGAGCCGCCGTTTCTCCGGCCGTCCCATCACTGTGGTCGATGGGGGCTTCGGTCACATTCCCTTCCGCATCCATACCGGCTGCCGAAAGGTTGATTTCGATTTCCCCTTCACTTTTATCCAGCACCGCCCCGGCATGGTATACCCCGATCAGGCTCCCGTCCCGGTCCACATAATAGGTATCCGGAATGGTCTGGAGTTTGGCCGGATCCACATCATACAGATACTGGAGCCCGTTCTGGGCCAGCACAGCCAGCTGGTCTTTGGTGTAGTAATAGCTGAGAGGCCGCAGTTCACCGGTTTTCCGGTCAAAGGTCATGCCCACGCTTTCTTCCACACCCATATTGGGAGTCATCACCAGGGTGAAGCTGACCAGATCCTCGTCAGATTTGTGCACATCGTAATGGACTTTGCCCCCTCCCAGGGTGGAGGCTTCACTGACAAAAGAAGCCACCTGGCTGCTGAGGGCCCGGTTGATTTTGTCATCTGCCGTGCGGCTGCCGCCGCTGACCTGAGGGCATTCCACATCTACTTTATTTTCCGTACGGCTCACCGTCTTGACGGATACGCCGGTTTCCGCCGCCCATGCAGGAACTGTAGCGGCCCCCAGGACCAGACAGCTCATCAGGACAGCACAAGTTTTTTTCAGCATTGATCATGCCTGCTTTCTACCATATTCTTTCCCCATCATCTCATGATGTACAATAAGTATAAGTGTACTGTAATCCGGAGGGAAAATCAAGATTGGGCCGGCTCCACCGGACATTCTTCAAAGAAAGTTTTCTCTTCGTCCAAGGCCACCGGACGGCTGAGGGACTCAGTGAGCCAGGCTTCCGCCTTCTCTTTTCGGTCCCGGGGCATCACCAAGTGGATTTTGGCCCGGTTGGCGTATTCTACGTCCCCCACGGCAAAAAGGTCCTGCTGGTACAGCAGGTTCAGCACCCGGCCCACATCGTCCAGGGTCCAGAGGAAGGCATAGTCCCCCATGGGCACCATTTCCGCCAGGCCCCCTTCCTCCACGGCCTGGGCCACACATTTCCCGTAGGTCCGGGTCAGGCCCCCGGCTCCCAGCTTGATGCCCCCGAAATATCTCGTCACCACTGCCGCCGTGTTGTACAGCTCCTTCCGGCGGAGGACTTCCAGCATGGGAGAACCGGCTGTGCCGCTGGGTTCCCCGTCATCATTGGACCGCTCCACCCGGTTGTCAGGACCTACGATATAGGCAGAACAGTTGTGGGTGGCGTCCCAGTATTTCTTTTTCATGGCCCGGACAAATTCCTGGGCCTCCCCTTCCGTTTCTACCCGGGCCAAGGTGCACAGGAACCGGGATTTTTCCACCACCAGCTCACTGACCACAGGCCGGGCGATCACATATTTTCCCATTGCCGTTTCCGTCCTTTCCGTTAGGTGTATCACAGGGGATATTATACCATAAGAAACCCGGTCAGCGGCCAATGGGCAACGGTCAACGGCTGATGGAAAAAATTTGCCAGCTGACCCACCACCATCCTTGCGGATGGTCCCCCGCCCTTGAAAAGGGCGGATATACGCTCGGGCCGCTGGCCCATTGCTTATCCATGGTCTCGGCCTGCCATGCAATCTATCCGCCCTTTGCAAGGGCGGGGGACCGTTGCGCTTGCGCAATGGTGGTGGGTTAGCAGCCCTTGGGGCTGCGTTTTCAATCAACAGCATCTGCCTGGGGCAGATGGTTTCCATCGGCGTGAGACGTTAAGCGCAAGACTGAAAAACGGCCCGCCGTTTTTCACCCTACCCGCGGTCCCCTTTTCTTATGGTATAATAGGAACGCTATATAAAGGAGGTCATCATTTTGCTGCATGCTTTTCATCGTATATCCCTTTTGACCGGTGCCCTTTGCCTGTCCGCTTCCGTGGCTTTGGCTGCGGCGGCCATGCCTGGCACACCGGCTGCTCTCACCAAAGCTTCCGCCTGGACCACGGCTGCCGGGAACACCGTCCTGGCCACTCCGGAACGGATTAAAGCCATGAACGCCCAGATGGACAAGGCCACCTTTGGCGATTCCATCCAGGACCTGGGAGCCTCCATTTCCGGCGACAAGCTCACCGGCTATGTGAATTCCTTCGGCATGGATGAAGACCAGTACATCCAGAGGGCTCCCATCAGCCACTCTTTTGCTTCCCAGCTGGTCCAAGATGCCAAAGCCAATATCCGTCCCACCAATACAGTAAAATACGGAGTGGTGGTGGACCGGGTGGATCTCCGCTCCTTCCCCACCCTTCAGCGGGCCTTTGATTCCGCCTCCGACACCCAGTTCGACAACTGGCAGGAAACCGCCGTGGATCCGGCCACTCCGGTGCGGGTGTACCACACCAATCCCCAAGGGAACTTCATTTTCGTCCGTACCCCCCATTATCGGGGATGGGTCCCTCGGAACAAGGTAGCCATCACCGATGCCAAGACCTGGCAGACCTACGCCAACCCTGCCTCTCCTGCTGTAGTCACCGGGCGGGTACTGACCCTCCAGGCCGGCACCCAGCCCCAGCTGTACCAGATGGGCACCGCCATTCCCACCCAGGGCGGGAACCTGCTGCTGCCCACCCGGAACCATCAGGGCTATCTCCAGATTGTCCCGGTGAAAGCCGCCTACGGGGCTGATCTCCATCAGGGCTACCTGCCCTACACCGCCAACAACACCATTGAAATGGCCTTCAAGCATCTGGGGGCCCCCTATGGCTGGGGCGGCATGCACAACAGTGTGGACTGCTCCGCCTTTGTCCAGGATGTGTACAAGACCATGGGAATCCAGCTGCCCCGGAACGGAGACGAACAGGCCCAGTCCTTCCCGGGGAAAAGCTTCCAGGGCATGACCCATGCAGAGAAGCTGGCCTACATCAAAACCGCCGCACCGGGGTCCCTCCTGTTCACCCCCTACCATGTTATGATGGTGCTGGGGAATTACAACGGCACTCCCTACATGATCCATTCCCTGGCCTCCTACGGCATGGAGACTTCCAGCGGCGTGGTAAAGAACCGGATCATGCAGGTGGTGGTCAGCAAAGTGGATCTGCTGGCCGGCAGCGGAACGCCCCTGGTGGATCAGATGACACAATGCAATACATGGAAATAAAGCGCAGGGCGCTTTATTTCTGTCAACGGTCAGCGGTCAACGGCCGAATGATAAAATTTGCAGGCAAATTTTAATGAAAGAAAACGCAGCTGACGCTGCTAACCCACCACCATCCTTGCGGATGGTCCCCCGCCCTTGAAAAGGGACGGATAGTGACACTAGGGCGTAGCCCGCGTGTCACGGAAAGCAAGGGCTCAACCCGATTTTTACGGACAGGGTAAAAGCGTAGCCCGAGTGTCACGGAAAGCAATGGGCACTAGCCCGAGCGTATATCCGCCCTTTGCAAGGGCGGGGGACCGTTGCGCTTGCGCAATGGTGGTGGGTTAGCAGCCATAGGCTGCGTTTTTCCTTATAAAGAAAAATCCCAGGATTTATTCCTGGGATTTTTCTTTCCAACGGCCATTGACAATTGACCGTTGACCGCTGACACGGTCTGCTGCTTGGCTGCAGACCGTTAAAACGTCACTACCAGCTGGCTCCAAAGGGTCCGGGCGTGTTTGCCGTTCTGGTCCCCTTCTTTGCCTTTCAGATCATAATAGTCCACTTCGGCCACCATATTCTTGGCCAGGGTCAGGTTGCCCCCTACTTTCCAGCCTTTGAACCCGTTGGTGACTCCGTTGTCTCCGGGAATGAAAGCATCCCAGCTGCCGTCCATGGTGTGGGCGATCACCGTGGAAGCGCTCTGGTCATAATAAGTGGCCAAAAGGCCCCAGCTGCCCAGTTTGTCACTTTCTGCCCCGCCGTAGGTCAGGCCAGCCACCCAGCCGTCCTTGTCCCAGTCACGGGCTTTTTCGTAGTCATTGCTGCCCCGGAGGTACATGGCGTTGATGCCCAGCTTCCCGGCCTGGTACCCGGCCCCGGCGGTCCAGATTTCATTGTCTGCCCCGTCCAGGAAGGTGATGTTGTCCGCCTTGGTGTAGGTGGCCGCCAGGTGCAGGTTGCCCGTATCCCCGCCCAGTTCCGCCGTCCAGAATTTGTCAGCCACGGAAATTTTTTCGTCATCGCTCATATAGCCGAATCCGGATACATCCGCCATTTTCCCGTAGGCTGCCTGGAGGTAGGAAGCATGGCCCAGATTCACCTTTGCCTTCACTCCATCCACCTGGCTGTCATAGATGTTCCCGTCCGCCAGGAACTCATCATACCGCCCGGCCTTCAGTTCCAGAGCCCCGATCCGGCCGTCCAGGAAAGCTCTCTGGAAGTCCGTGTCGCTGTCCCCGGATTCGTTCCGGCCGCCGAAGTACTGGTGGTTTTCCAGCATGGCCACATAATGCCAGTTGTCGTTCACTTCCCCAGTGAACCACAGACGGGTCCGCAGGTCGGATTCGCTGCCCTTGCCGGTGGCGGCCCCAGAATCATTCCGGTAGCTCATCTGGACTTCTCCGGTGACCTGGACATTGTCCGCATTCTTTTCAAGTTTGGATACTCTAACACCCAGATTGTCCAGTTCATCGGCAAATTCGCTGACCAGTTTGTCATCGGCGCCAATAGCCCCTTTGGCCAGGGCTTTGGCCACGATCTGGGCCATTTCGTACCGGGTCATGGACTTGTCCCCTTTGAAAGTACCGTCAGGGAACCCGTCCACCACTCCGGCCGCCGCCAGTTTGGCCACTGCCCCATAGGCCCAGTGGCCTGCCGGCAGATCGGAAAAAGGATTGGCCGCAAAAGCCGTTGCGCTGACCCCCAGGGCCATAGCCAGGGCCATGATCAGTTTCTTGTTCATTGGAAAACCCTCCTTGAATTTTAGTTAGTTTCTTCTAACTTCACGTCATAAATTATACAATCTGCCAATGGATTTGGCAAGAAGGGAATGAGGCTGTCAACGGACGGCAGTCAGCGGTCAACGGCAGGCGACAGAAAGGGGGTGTTGCACAGGACGTGCAACACCCCCTTTTCTTTTATCTCTTATGCAACCGTCTCCAGCGGATCCTTTACAACAGGGGCCTCATAGACGTCATAAGGATCCAAATCTATACATCTTCGCGGATTCCGTTTTCCTTCCAAGTCCCACGCGGCTGTGCCATTCATGACCGTAAGGCAGTCGTGAAACACCTTTTGATCCTTCAATTTTTGAAATACTCCGGGGTTCTGTACCAGGGACGATGCATCATAATAATGAACCGTTCCGTCATTAAAATACGCGTAAAAACTGTATCCTTTTCCTGGAACCACCTGTAAGACTTCAGGTATCAACTGTTTTTCCATTGTATCACCCCTTCCGCATTGGAGGTACCGGATTGGGTTCTTTTCCTTCTTTCACCAGTTCCCAATTCTGCATCAATTCATCCTGATACAAAACACACCAGGCAAGGACAATTTTTAATTGTCTACCTGGCAGAAATCCCTTTAATACCGATGCATTCTGAATATCAATCAAAGCCTTCTGACCAGCATATTCGGCGTGGATATGTGGAGGATTGTGGTCGTTGTAATATATGGTAATCCGAATTCCAAAAAACAAACTAATTTCAGGCATTGGTCATCCCCCCTTTTCTTCCATTATAGCAAAATCACCAAGCAAAACCAACGGTACCATTGGATTCCCCCTCATTTTACACCGAAGAATTTTTCATCGATTAGCCGATTGCCATCTGTAGGGCGCGTCCTTCCCGGACTCCGGATTTATAGTAAGACCTCAGGGCCGTTTCTGGTTTTTTGTCATGCCCTCTGGGCGGCCGGGACGGGCTCCCCTGCGGGCAGCCCCTACGCCGTCGCTGTCTAACAGACGACAACAGCGGTGTTCGCCGTTTGTTGCCCGGTACGGGCGAACACCAGCAGACCGTGCATCTGACCTTCCGACCTCCGTTTGTGAGGCCCTACGGCATCGCAACAGAACATTGGATTTTCACCGTACCTGCTCTGCACTCTGCACTCTTCCCTCTGCACTGTTTTTTCGGCACATAAAAACGGCCCTCCTTTGGGGAGAGCCGTTTTTTGCTTTCAATCGGTTGATTAGAAGGTGATGTTCAGTTCGGACCACAGGGTGCGGGCATGTGTGCCGGCGAAGTCCCCTGCATCGCCATTCTTGTCTTTCAGGTCATAGTATTCCACAGTAGCAACCATGTTCTTGGCTACAGTCAGGTTGCCGCCGAACATGTACCCTTTGAACCCGGTGAACGGGAACATGTAGTAATCACCGTTCATGGTGTGAGCTACTACAGTCTGTGCGCTCTGGTCATAATATTTGGCATACAGGCCCCAGGTGCCCGGTTTGCTGGTTTCAGCACCAGCATAGTTCAGGCCGAATACATAGCCGTCATCATCCAGATCCAGTCCGGTACCTTCTTTAAATGCATCAGCTTCATCAGCATCACCTTTCAGGTACATGGCACTTACGTTCCATTTCCCTGCAGTATAATCAGCACCCAGAGTCCAAATCTTGTTGTCGCTGTAAGCATAGCCAGGATCCAATGCATTCAAGAAATCCTGATTATCCACTTTGGTGTAGGTTGCTTCCGCATGCAGGTTGCCCCATCTGCCGCCCAAAGCTGCAGACCAGTAATCATCTGCTACAGATTCATTATTCTCTTTCCCATATACTACGTTGTTGGCCATTTTGCCGTAAGCAGCGGACAGATAGCCCTGGCCGAATTTCACATCGGCACGGACAGCATCAGCCCGGTCATCGAATACGTTCCCGTCGGCAATAAAATCATTGAAACGGCCAGCAGTCAGGTTCACAGCACCGATATTCCCAGTCAGATAAGCTCTCTGGAATTCAGTAGTGCTGTCGCCGGACTCGTTCTTGCCTTCAAAGCTCTGTATATTCTGGAGCATCCCTACATAATGCCAGTTGTCATTCACTTCCCCAGTGAACCACAGACGGGTACGCAGTTTGCTGTCAGATTTGTCAGCAAGATCTTCTTTATTCAGTTTGTCGACCCGATTTCCGCTGGCAACTCTGTTGTGGATACGGGCAGCCCCGGTAACCTTCACATTATCAGCGTTCTTTTCCAGTTTGGCAACACGAACACCCAGGTTGTCCAGTTCATCAGCGAATTCGCTGACCAGTTTGTCATCAGCACCGATAGCGCCTTTGGCCAGAGCCTTGGCAACAATCTGAGCCATTTCATAACGGGTCATGGTCTTGTCGCCTTTGAAGGTGCCATCAGGATAGCCGTCAACTACGCCGGCAGCAGCCAGTTTGGCAACAGCGCCGTAAGCCCAGTGGCCGGCAGGCAGATCGGAGAAGGGGTTGGCAGCGAAAGCGGTGGCGCTTACGCCCAGAGCCATAGCCATGGCAAATACTAAGGATTTTTTCATTGGAGATTCCTCCCTGATGTTATTTTTATCCAGGCAGTTCCTTCTGTTTTCTCCATTCCCGCGAGTCTCCTTGTTTCCTCTGTTCCTGGCAGAAAATTCCGGTCCCTGACCGGGATAAAGCAAGTGTGAATTATTTGTCATCTTTCATAAATTTACCATATTTTGAATGTGAACGCAACGAAGCAAGGTAAATGATATTACAGAAGTTAATTATTGTACTGTTTGAAACAATTTTGTATGTATTTTTATAAAAAAAAGACGGTTCCCGAAGGAACCGTCTTTTGGTTTGTTCTGTAATTAGAAGGTAACAACCATCTGAGACCACAGGGTCTTTGCATGGTTATCGGTAGCACCCTTATCCTTCAGGTCATAGTATTCAACCTGAGCTACCATGTTCTTGGCAACAGTCAGGTTGCCGCCGACCATCCAGCCTTTGAAGCCTTCAGGACCGAAGGAATCATAATGACCGTTCATGGTGTGGGCAATGTAGGTAGCACCACCCTGATCGTAGTATTTACCGAACAGGCCCCAGGAACCAGGTTTAGCAGAGGAAGCACCTTTATAAGCCAGGCTAGCTACCCAGCCATCGTTGTCGGGTTCTACGCCGTCAATCTTGTCATCAGCATCGCCGTGCAGATACATAGCGCCGATTTTCCAATCACCAGCTTTGTAGTTGGCAGCGGCAGTCCAGATATTGTCAGAACCTTTCACCCAACCATTCTTATATACTTTTGCATCAGCATTGGCGGTATTCAAATCTTTTACATGCAGATAGTTGGCTTCCAGGTTCAGGTTGCCGATGTCTCCGCCCAGTACAACCTGAGTGAATTCATCTGCTTTGGATTTCTTAGTAGCGAAATCCTGGTTAGCCATTTTGCCCCAGGTTGCGCCCAGGTAGGTAGCACCGAATTTGGTGTTGGCGTTCACAGCATCCACACGGGTATCATAAATGTTGCCTTCAGCATAGGTGCCATTGTAACGGCCAGCGGTCATGTTCACAACACCAAGGTTACCGGTCAGGTAAGCTCTCTGGAAACGGGTTTCGCTGTCACCGGAGTCATTCTTACCTTTGTTGTTCCAAGTTTGTTCGTTCTGCAGCATGCCAACATAATGCCAGTTGTCATTCACTTCGCCGGTGAAGAACAGACGGGACCGGGTCTTGGTATCGCTGCTCTTACCAAAGTCACCAGTGGTATGATCATAGTGAGTCCGGATGTTCCCGGTGATCTTTACAGCATCAGCGTTCTTTTCCAGTTTGGCAACGCGAACGCCCAGGTTGTCCAGTTCATCAGCGAATTCGCTGACCAGTTTGTCGTCAGCACCGATAGCGCCTTTGGCCAGAGCCTTGGCAACGATCTGAGCCATTTCATAACGGGTCATGGTCTTGTCGCCTTTGAAGGTGCCATCAGGATAACCGTCAACTACGCCGGCAGCAGCCAGTTTGGCAACAGCGCCGTAAGCCCAGTGGCCAGCAGGCAGATCGGAGAACGGGTTGGCAGCGAAAGCGGTAGCGCTTACGCCCAGAGCCATAGCCATGGCAAATACTAAAGATTTTTTCATGGGATATTCCTCCTTAGGAATCACAGAGTGAATTCCCCGGGAACGTCCGGCTGACCTCTGCCGCGAGTATCCTTGTTTCCTCTGGCTCTTTCAGCGTTCTGTCCCTGTGAAATTCGCATTACTATTGTGACAACTTCTTGTCACGGTGTTATTTTAACACAAGATTACAGAAAAAAGCAAATTTGTGAACTTATTTTGGCTATGGATTACATTATTATTTGTTTTATTCTTTATAGTTCATGTTTTTATCACATATTTTAAAATTTATAGCACGAAAAAAGGACGATTCCAACGAATCGTCCTTTTTATATTGGTGATGAAAAACCCACCACCATGCTCCGCATGGTCCCCCGCCCTTAAAAAGGGCGGATATAGAAGGGACTGGCTGGGTCCCCCGCCCTTAAAAAGGCGGATATATAGGGACTGGCTGGGTCCCATCCTAAAGAGATGGATACCCAAGGAGGAATGATGAATTAGAAGGTTACTACCATCTGAGACCACAGGGTCCGGGCATGAGAATCGGATTCTTTGCCCTTCATGTCGTAGTATTCAACCTGAGCTACCATGTTCTTGGCCAGGGTCAGGTTGCCGCCAACCTGATAGCCTTTGAAGCCTTCCCCGTTGAAGGAATCCCACATACCGTTCATGGTATGGTAAATGATGGTGGGAGCTCCCTGATCATAGTACTTGGCGAACAGGCCCCAGGAACCAGGTTTGGAAGCAGCAGCACCCTTGTAGCCCAGGGATACTACATAACCGTCATCATCGCCGTTCTTATAGTCGCTGTTTGCCAGGGTGTCATCGTCACCTTTCAGGTACATGGCCCCGATCTTGAAGTCGCCGGCTTTGTAGTTGGCCCCAACAGTCCAGATTTTGTTGTCACCGGTGAGGCCGTTGTCGATCACCGGGCTCACATCGTCAGCCTTGGTGTAGGTGGCAGCCAGATCCAGGTTGCCGATGCTGCCGCCCAATTCTGCGTTCCAGAACTTGTCAGCTACGGAATCACCATCGGTTACTTTGGAAGGAGTCCAGCCATATTCATCTTTGTTGGCCATCTTGCCGTAAGCAGCGCTGAAGTAGGTCTGGCCGAAAGGAACTTTGAATTCGACAGCATCTACACGGTTATCGTATACGTTGCCTTCAGCAATGGTCTTGTTGTAACGGCCGGCAGTGATGTTCCAGACACCGATGTTACCATTCAGGTAAGCTCTCTGGAAGGAGGTGTCGGAATCACCGGATTCGTTCCGGCCAGCGAAGTACTGGTTGTTTTCCAGCATGGAAACATAATGCCAGTTGTCGTTGACTTCCCCGGTCAGGAACAGACGGGTACGCAGACGGGAAGCAGAAGAACCGCCGGGAACTTTGCCGCCTTTGTTGTCCTGGTAGCTCATACGAACGTTCCCAGTGATCTTTACGTTGTCAGCATTCTTTTCCAGTTTGGCAACGCGAACACCCAGGTTGTCCAGTTCATCAGCGAATTCGCTGACCAGTTTGTCATCAGCACCGATAGCGCCTTTGGCCAGAGCCTTGGCAACGATCTGAGCCATTTCATAACGGGTCATGGTCTTGTCGCCTTTGAAGGTGCCATCAGGATAACCGTCAACTACACCGGCAGCAGCCAGTTTGGCAACAGCGCCGTAAGCCCAGTGGCCAGCAGGCAGGTCGGAGAACGGGTTGGCAGCGAAAGCAGTAGCGCTGACGCCCAGAGCCATAGCCATGGCAAATACTAAGGATTTTTTCATAGGAAAACACTCCCTTGAATGATATTTGTCCTGCCCCCGGGTTTCCTTTCCGGCATCCTCCAGATTTTTCCGTGCGAGTATCCTTGTTTCCTCTACGTACACATTCCGGATTCTTCCATCCATTGGCCCATCAGCGGGACGGCGTGAATTTCTTCACACTGCCAGTGTAGCATGGTAAAAAAAAAGAAACAAGGCACCTGGGGAAAAGTTTCCATTTTCGCCAGATTGTGCCTTGTTTCTTCGTATTTTATCAAAGTCAATTCTGTGACTCATCAGTCCGTTATTTCACTGTTTTATCACAAAGGAATCTTTTGACCAGTACCACAGCTGCCAGTCCATCCACTGCGGACGGTTCAGAAAGCAGGGCCGTGGGCAGCAGCTTTTTCCATCCCCGGGGCGGATTCAGCTGCCAGTAGAGTTTCTTGGCTTCCTGGGTGCTGCCGTATTCATCCACTTCATAAAGGGGCAGCTGGGGAAACGCCTCCGCCAGCTGCCGATGCATGGTTTTTGAAGTTGTGCCGTCCCCCAGTACGCAGCCGGCGGGACGGTCTGCGGCCAGGAACTCTTTCAGATGATCCAGGAACCCTTCCGTAGGCAGGATGGCCTGGCGGACCAGGGTTCCATCCCCGGCCACCAGGGCGGCACCGGTTTTATCCCGGCCCGGATCCACCCCCAGATAAAGCTCAGTTTTGTTCACGAGGCAGACCTCCCACAGGACGGATTTCCAGATCCAGCAATACAGGCCCGGCCACGGTAATATCCCGGCGGGCCTTGGCGGTGATTACCACTTTGCCGCCCAGGCTGCGGATCTTTTCGCTGGCGTTGGACAGTTCGGTGCTGGTAATGGCCCCCACGTCCCCGGTAATGGGGTTGGGAATCACTCCATCGGCCTGTGCTGCCCGGTTCACGGCCTTCAGGAAGGCCATGAGGGCCAGGTCGGATTCGTTGGAATTGGGATCCACGGTAATGGACTGGGTAAGGATCAGGGTATCTTCCGGATAGACCACCTTGTCCCCCACCATTTCCAGACGGGATACCACCACTTCTCCGGACAGGATGTTGCCGGCGGCGCAGACACGGACGTACATGTCCCCTTTGGCTTTTTCCAGGTTGGAAGCAGCGTTCTCCACCGCTTCCCGGCTGAGCCAGATCACCGGTGTGGAAGGATCCACTCCGATGCGGCCGGCCACCTGGATGTTGGCCTGGTTCAGGAAATCCTGAAGCTGTTTCTGGGTGTTTTCTTCGCTCTGGCCGCTTTTCAGCACTCCGGAATAGAGGATTTCGCCGCTGCGGAACACCACATGGCCCTCCCGGACAGCCACAATACCTTCCCGGAGTTTTTTGGCGGTGTCTTCCAGGGATTTCACGTCCTGCTGGAGCTGGTCACGGGCAGCTTCTGCCTGGCGCACCTGTTCCTGGGCCTCCTGGAGACGGGTGCTGGCTTCCGCATACCGGGCCTGGAGCTGCCCCAGGTCGGCCTGGGCCTGCTGCATCTGGGCCTGGGCGTCCTTCATCTGGGCTTCAGCAGCAGCCTTCTGCTGCCGTGCCTGTTCCGCAGCCTGGGTGGCTTCGCTGATTTTTTGGTCCAGTTCTTCGATTTTAGCACTTTGGGCGGACAGTTCTTCGTTGGCCTTGTCCCGGGTGGCGGTAAGAGAGGCGATTTCCGCCCGCATCTGCTTCATGCCGAACAGGGCCGTGCGGACCTCCTTGGAGGCAATGGTCAGGACGGTGATGGTCAGGGCGGCAACCAGCATGCCGCTGACAATTGTCATGACCACGGAGGTGTCATGAGGGCGCAGGCCAAAAAGCCGGAGCCGTTTTTTGCCGATTTTGCTTCCCAGTTTATCTCCCAGATAGGCGATCAGTCCGCCCATCAGGGCCAGAACCAGGATCAGGGTAATGCCGGTCATGGGATGCGCTCTCCTTTCGTGTGTATATTATCCTGTACATTATAGCATAAAACCGGGGCTCGTGGATGAGCTCCGGTTTTATGCGGTCAGCGGCCAATGGAAAGCAGATGCTGCCGCATCTGCTTTTGAATATATCTGCCCTCCGGGCGGCCGGGACGGGCTCCCCTGCGGGGAGCCCCTACAACGTTGGTGTCGAAGATACAGCGGAAAATCTGTTTCCCGGACCGTAGGATCGGACATCTGATCCCAACGAGGTAGGGGCGCGCCAAAGGCACGCCCTTCCCGGCCTGCGGGTTTCACAGGCAAGAAATCAGATCACCCTTTCCGGCTTTTCCCGGTCTTGTAATCGATGGTGATGCCGGGCTGGTTGTTGTAGACGAACACGTTGAACTGAACGCCGGCTCCTTTGTCTTCCACGCTCCAGGCTTCCATCTGTACGCCCCGGGCCACCAGATCATTCCCCTGGAAAATGGGAGTTACCCGGTACAGCACATGGTGGTTGGTTTCTTTTACGTAGTCGGCCACCATATTTTCAAAGGGCAGCATGCCGGTAACATTGAGATACCGGGTGCCGGTGATCAGGTTTTTGGGGTTGGCGTTTTCCGCTGTCAGCTGATACCCGATGAGATGGCACCGGTTGTACAGATATTTCCCATCAATGCCCTCATACTTCACGGTCTGCCAGCCGGAGGGCTTGACGCTGCCGATGGGGCCCCGTTTCTCCGTAGGCATGGTTTGCCGGCTTACATTGGCATAGGCGGGGCCGCAGCGGCCCAGGCTGTCCAGGTCGCTGTACCGTTCAAAGGACTTTTTGGTCTTGTCCTTGTCGGGGAAATCGGGCACATTGTTGTTCAGCACCACATAGGGCTTGTTGGTAAAGGCAGGGATGGAAGAAATGTCAAAGGAGGGCTGATTCTTCCCCACCTGCTGGGTCACCTTTGTGCTGTTTTTGGGAGCCGCTTTTTTGGCGGCAGGTTTGGTGGATCCGCAGGCGGTGAAGACCAGGGACAGGGAAACCAGGAGAGCGGACAGGAAGGCTGTGAATTTTTTCATTTTACGTATACCTCTTCTGTAATTTTGTCATGGGAGGAACCGGCAAAATCCGCAGAGGAAACTTTCTGCCAGCCCTGATTCAGGTCGATGTCGAAGAAAAAGTCCCCGGGATAGGCCCGGTTCCAGTGGTAGAGGATGATCTTTTCGATTTTGTCCAGATAGGGAACTGCAGAACGGTCCTCCAGCAGGCAGTATTCCCCGGGCCCGGCCTGGTCCAGGAACTCTTCCGCCACGCGGATATTGGCCGCAGGCGGGTCGAACAGGCCGGCGGTATAGGAGCACATCCAAAGGGGTGCCTCTCCCACCAGATCCAGGATATGGGCCCGAAGGACCCGGTCCTGGCTCTGGCGCCGGTGGTTGAACAAAAGGCCGCCGGAATCATCGACGGCAGTGATGAGGATCATGGGATTTCCCTCCTTGGCAGGTCGCGAGCCACAGGTCGCGGATTGCGGACTTTGTTGGTGCAGCCGGAAGTACGGCTGCTTGTCCATATATGGTATTTATTATATCATACCGTGAACAAAAGTTCACGTTTCATTCGGATTTGCAGAACAATTGGCCCGCGGCCCGCGGCTCAGGGCCCGCGACCGCAAAAAAGCTGCCTTCCGGCAGCTTTTTGCTATACATTATCCTTTTTATAAATCATCCAACACCCGAAGGCTCCGCAGAGGAGGTTGGGGGTGGCGGCGGCCAACAGGGGCGGGATCACGCCGCCCTGGCCCAGTCCGGTCATGAAGGTCATGATGGAATAGTAGATGAAGATGATCACCACGGAGAAGCCCAGGCCCATGGACGCCCCGGTCCGCTGGGATTGGACCCCCAACGGCACCCCGATGAGGGCAAAGAAGAAGCTGGCCAGAGGCACGGTGAACCGGCGGTAGATTTCCATTTCATACTTGCTGGTGGGCATGTACTGGCGTTTCAGGATGTCGATGTACATCTTCAGTTCCCCAATGGTCATCTGGTCCGGATCTTTCTGGTCCAGGGTAATGGCCTTGGGGGTCTCGCTGATGGGCAGCACCTGTTTGTCGAAGGTCATGGTCCGGGCCACCCCGTCTTTCCCGGTCAGGTCGGTGATGGTGCCCCCTTCCATGATCCAGGTCCCCTGGGTCCATTTGGCCTGGGGGGTCCGCTGGATCCGGGCCACTTTTCCGTTGTCCCAGTCTTCGATGGTAATGTCCTTCATCATCCCCTGCTTCTCGTCGAAGGTCCGGGCATAGGTAAGCCGTACCAGCTGGCCCTTGGACACCTGCTTGATCAGCACATGGTTCTGGGTCCGGGGCTTGGTGTCCCGCTTGATCTCCACTTTGATGATCCGTTCATATTCGCTTTTGGCAGGAGGCACCACCTTTTCGGCCCACACCACGGAAAACAGGCTCACCACGAACCCGGCAGCCAGGATGGGAGCGGCAATCCGGCGGAAGCTGAGCCCCCCGCTGCGCATGGCGGTGATTTCACTGTTGCTGGACAACTGCCCCATGGTGAGCAGGGACGCCAGCAGCATGGACATGGGGAAGGTATAGTTGATCACTTCCGGCATGAGACACAGGAACAGCCGAATCAGGGAAGAATAGGAAGCCCCGTACTGGGTGATGTACTGAGTCACCCGGAACAGAAAGGAACTGGCCACAAAAATGGTGGAAAAGGCAGCCACCCCGAACAGGAAGGGCTGCATCATCTGTTTTAAAATGTACTTATCTAAAATGGACATGAGCAGCCTCACATTCTGAAATTATCGCCCAGATAGAACTTCCGGGCCACCGGATCTTCGGCCACCTGCTGGCTGGTGCCTTCCACCAGGATCTTCCCGGCGCTGAGGATATAGGCCCGGTTCACGATGCTGAGGGTTTCCCGGACGTTGTGGTCGGTGATCAGCACCCCGATGCCCCGTTTGGCCAGATGGGCCACCATCACCTGGATATCCGCCACCGCAATGGGGTCGATGCCCGCAAAGGGTTCGTCCAGCAGGATGAAGCCGGGGTCCGTGGCCAGGGCCCGAGCGATCTCCACCCGCCGCCGTTCGCCTCCGGACAGGGCACTGCCCTTGCTTTTCCGGATGTGGCCGATGTGGAATTCCTGGATCAGGTCTTCCATCTTTTGCCGGCGTTTGTCCTTGTCCGGTTCGATTTCTTCCAGGATGGCCATGATGTTCTCTTCCACGGTAAGTTTCCGGAAGATGGAGGCTTCCTGGGGCAGATAGCCAATGCCCTTCAGGGCCCGTTTGTACATGGGAAGAGCGGTAACGTCCTCGTCATCCAGGTACACATGGCCGGTATCCGGATGTTCCAGTCCTACGATCATGTAGAAGGAAGTGGTCTTCCCGGCACCGTTGGGCCCCAAAAGTCCCACAATGGTCCCCTGTTCCACTTCCAGGCTGACTTCGTTGACCACCCGCCGCCCGGCGTATTCTTTTACCAGTTTTTCCGCACGTATCTTCACTCTTGACTCCCTTTATCCAATTTCAGTCTGGCCGATGGTCATGAGATGGCCGGGCCAGTTGTAAAACTTATACAGGAATTCCGGCACATTGGCCAGCCCTGCCAGGCTGAATACCGGCTGTGCCCCGCTCTCCTCCTTCTGGGAGGTGCTGTCCTGGGGCATCACCACCATCTTCACGTTCCCTTCGCCCATGGCCACTTTGCCGCCGGCTCCGGTAATGGTCAGGGTATCCCCGCTGACGGTGTCGTCATTCTGGGTGGCGGTGGCATGGCCGATGAGCCGGATGGTGCCGTCGGCTTCCTTGGTATTGTAGATGACCCGGTCCGCTCTGGCAGTCAGGTTCCGGGGCGGGCTGATCAGCCGCACGTTGCCGTCGGCGTTGGCCACGCCGGTGCCCATGTTGTATTTCATGTTGGCGGCATCCAGGCTGGACCCGTCATCCATGGTGAGCTGGGCCCAGGATCCAATGGTCTCCGCAAACTGGGCATCGGAATCGTAATCCACCTGGGCGGCCCGGAGGGTCTTGTCCTCTTTCCGGAGCACCGCATTGCCAATGGCGGAAAGGAACTTTCCCTTGTTTTTGATGATCAGTTCGGAACTGGTCAGATGGGCATCCTTCTGGTCCGCCACCACGGACCCGGTAAGTTTCCCTTCCCCGGTCTTGGTGTTGTAATCGGCTTCTTCCGCACTGGCGGTGCCGTCATCGTGACGGATCTTCACATTCCCCACGGCAGCGGCCTGGCCGGTCTTGAAATCGTACTGGACCTGGTCCCCGCTGATGGCGGATGCCGCCCAGCAGGCAGAAGTAACGGACAGAAGGCCTGCCAGGAGTCCCAGCACTGCAAATTTTTTCACTTTCAGCATTAAAATTCTCCCTTCTGTACGTGAGCATCCTCTTCCAGTTTGGCCTGGTCCAGGGCAACATTGAAGGTTGCCTTTTTCGCCGTGGCCACCGTATCGTCTTTCTTCAGCCGGACATTGCCCTCACCCACCACCATCTGATCTTTGTTGATCCAGGTGAATTTGTCCGCCACTGCGTCCCCTCCATCGGAGGTGGTGCCGTGAGGATTCTTGGTAAGGACCACGTCCTTGGTATCCATGTGGACTTCCCCTTCGTCAGCAGTCACGGTCATGGTCCGGCCGTCGTCCTGGTAAAAGGTCCCGCTGATGCCCTTCATGTGGGCCAGCTGGGCTTTTTTGTCATAGAGCAGGGACTGGACGGTAAGTTCCCAGACTTTTTTCCCGTTTTTCGTTTCCTGGATGGTGGAACCGTTCACTTCCTGGAGCACATCCTTGCCGTTGTCCTTTACAGTGCCCGCGGTGGGCTTGCTGCTCAGGAGCCAGGCAATGACGCCCCCCATCAGGAGCACAGCGGCTGCGATCACCAGCAGTGTACGATGTTTTTCTGCGAGCATGGAGGCATCCTTTCTTTACCCGTTCCAGGGAGTGTTCCAGCGGTGCTGGAACCAGATCCAGTTGTCCGGATACTGGCGGATGATCTTTTCCACTTCCTGGGTCATTTTCAGGGTAATCTTATAATTATCTTTTTCCCGATTGCCGGTATCTTCATAGTAAATGGGTTCTTTCACAAACACCTGGTGGCCATAGCCGCTGGGTTTGCGGACCATGAAGATGGGCACCACCGGAGCTTTGAACTTCCGGGCGAAATAGGCCGGCCCTTCCGGGGTGGAAGCCATCTTCCCGAAGAAGGGAACGAAAATCCCATGGTAGCCTCCGTCCTGGTCGGCGATGAGCCCCAGCATCCGTCCCTTTTTCATGGCACGGGCGCAGCCCAGGATCTCGTTGGTGCCCCGGGCGAAGATTTCCTGTCCCACCCCCCGGCGGAGCTCATTGAGGAAATCACTGTATACCGGGTTGGGCTGGGGCTTCTCCACGGCACTGAGGGGAAATCCGTTAAGGGCCAGAGCGGCTCCCAGCCATTCCCAGTTGTCCATGTGGCAGGCCAGCATCACGACCCCCCGCTTTTTGGCCAGGGCTTCCCACAGGATATCCGGCCGGTCAAAGCTTACAAGACCCCGGATGTTGTCCTTGTTGAGAGCCGGCATGTAGAGGATCTCCATGGCGGTCATGCCCAGGTTCAAAAAGAGCCGGTGGATGATGGCACGGGCTTCCCGGGCCGTGACCCCCATCCGTTCCTGGATGGTTTTTTCCGCCCGCACCCGCTGTTTTTTGGCAATATGCCAGTATAGTTTACCACAATTCCGTCCCAGCCGCACTACGAATTTGTAGGGCAGCAGGGACAGGAACCGGCTCAGGCCTTTCAAAAATCCGTAAAGCATTACTGTCTGTCTCCCTGTCCCTGGATTTCGTAACTGCGGATGATCCCGTCCCACAGGCCCTTGGCCTTGAGGATCCGTTCGATCACGTCCCGGACGGCCCCGTGGCCGCCGTTGCAGGCGGAAACCAGCATGGCCCGTTCCCGGACTTCCGGGGCGGCATCTGCAGGAGCAAAAGTCACCGCCGCCCGTCCGAAAGCGGGCAGGTCGTTGAGATCATCCCCCATAAAGGCGGTTTCTTCCAGCGGAATGTCCAGTTCGTTGGAAGCCTGCTCCAGCACCTTGCCTTTGTAGATCACATTTTCATAAACTGAGCTGATGCCCAGTTCCATGGCCCGGTGGAGGACGATTTCGCTGTGGCGGCCGGTAATGAGGGCCACCTGGATGCCGTGGCGGAGGGCCAGGCTGATGCCCATGCCGTCCCGGGCGTCAAAATGCTTGGACAGTTCCCCTTCCTGTCCGATGATGATGCTGCCATCGGTCATGACCCCGTCCACATCCAGGGCCAGGAGACGGATCTTGGCCAGTTGTTCTTCTGTAATCATTTATACCACTCCCTGGTGTACCAGATCAGTAATATGCAGCAGCCCCACCACTTTCCGGTCCTGATCCACTACGGGCAGGACGGTAATGGGCCGGGGTTTGTTGGATTCCATAAGATGCAGGGCTTCGGCGGCCAGTTTGTGATCCAGGATGGTCTTGGGGTTTTTGGTCATCATCTGGGAAACCGGCCGGTTCAGGCAGTCCAGATCCTTGGCGATGCCTCTCCGGATGTCCCCATCGGTCAAAAGTCCCTGAAGGTGCTGGTTGTCATCCACAACGGAGACGGCCCCCACGCCCTTGTCGGTAATGATGAACAGGGCGTCCTTGACGCTGATGTTCGCATGGACCAGGGGATTTTCGTCCCCTTTGTGCATCACATCGTCCACCGTAAGCAGCAGCTTCCGTCCCAGGCTGCCCCCGGGATGGAAAATGGCGAATTCTTCCGGGGTGAATTTCCGGGCACTGAGGAGTTCCATGGCCAGGGCATCCCCATAGGCCAGGGCTGCCGTGGTGCTGCTGGTGGGAGCCAGGCCCAGGGGGCAGGCTTCCCGTTTCACACCCACGTTCAGGACGATGTCCGCATTTTTCGCCAGGGTGGATTCCGGATTCCCCACCATGGCGATGACTTTGGCGCCGATCCGCCGGATGGAGGGCAGTATGTTCAGGACTTCTCCCGTTTCCCCGCTGTTGGACAGGGCCAGGACCACATCCATGTCCGTGACCATGCCCAGATCCCCGTGGATGCCTTCCGCCGGATGGAGGAAAAAGGCCGGGGTGCCGGTGCTGGCCAGGGTGGCGGCGATTTTCCGGGCGATGATCCCGGATTTGCCCATGCCGGTGACGATGATCCGGCCCTTGCAGTGGAGGATCATCTCCAGAGCGGCGCCGAAATGGTCATCCACCCGGGGCAGAAGCTCCAGGATGGAATCCGCTTCGATCTGCAGTGCTTCTTTGGCTTTTTCAAACATACCGGTTACGCCTCCCTGCGGCCGATGGCGTCGATGGCTTTGGCGTCCGCCAGGACCTGTTCCAGATCATCCAGGGCAATCATGTTGGGGCCGTCGGACAGGGCTTCTTTCGGGTTGTCGTGGGTTTCGATGAAGAGCCCGTCAACCCCTACGGCAGCCGCCGCCCGGGCCATATGGGGCGCATATTTGCTCTGGCCCCCGGAGCTGGTGCCCTGTCCACCGGGGATCTGGACACTGTGGGTCACGTCCATGATCACCGGGAAGCCCAGGTCCCGCATAATGGGCAGGCTCCGCATATCCGTCACCAGGGTGTTGTAGCCGAAGCTGACGCCCCGTTCGGTGAGCATCAGGTTCCGGCTGCCGGAACTCACGATCTTGTTCACCACATTTTTCATGTCCCAGGGTGCCAGGAACTGGCCTTTCTTCACATTGACCACTTTCCCGGTCCGGGCGGCTTCCACCAGCAGGTCCGTCTGCCGGCACAGGAAGGCGGGGATCTGGATGATGTCCAGGACTTCGGCGGCCTTTTCCACCTGCCAGGTTTCGTGGACGTCACTAATCACCGGCACATTCAGATCTTTCTTGATCTGGGCCAGGATCTGGAGGCCTTCTTCGATGCCCGGGCCCCGGAAGGAATCCAGGGAAGACCGGTTGGCTTTATCATAAGAAGCTTTAAACACATAGGGCAGGCCCAGCTTTTCACAGATGGCCTTGGCCCGTTTCCCGATGGCCAGGCTCCGTTCGTAGCCTTCCAGCACGCAGGGGCCGGCCATGATCAGCAGCGGGTGACCCTGTCCCACCTGGTAGGGTCCGATCTTGACGATTTCCATGGGATTACTCCTTTCCTTCCTGGTCCAGTTGGGCGAAGATTTCGTTGGCCCGGTCCAGATCAGCCTGGGTGTCGATGCCCACGCCCTGGAAGTCCGTAGCCAGTACTTTAATCTTTACGCCGTTTTCCAGGGCCCGGAGCTGTTCCAGCCCTTCCACCCGTTCCAGGGGCGTGGGCAGGAGCGCCGCAAACTTCAGCAGGAAGTCCCGGCGGTAGGCGTAGATGCCGATATGCTTCCACACCTTCACTTCCGGTTCCTCATTCCGGGGATAGGGAATCAGGCTCCGGGAAAAATACAAGGCGTAGCCGTTCTGGTCGGTGACCACCTTTACCGCATTGGGGTTCTGGTAGTCCTCCGGATTCATTTCCGTTTTGCAGGTGGCCATTTCCAGGTCGGGATTGTCTGCAAAGGCCTGGGCCAGGTCGTCGATGACCTGGGGCGGGATCATGGGTTCGTCGCCCTGGACGTTGACGATCACATCCACATCCTCGAAGTTGAGAGCCACTTCCGCCAGCCGGTCGGTGCCGCTGGGATGATCTTCGGAGGTCATCACAGCCCGGCCGCCGAAGGCATTGACGCAGTCCAGGATCCGCTGGTCGTCGGTGGCCACCAGCACTTCATCAGGGATCCGGGCCAGAGCGGCCCGTTCATAGACCCGCTGGATCACGGGTTTGCCATGGATCAGGGCCAGGGGTTTCCCTGGCAGACGGGTGGACCCGTAACGGGCCGGAATTACACACAGTACTTTCATTTGGACGGATTCTCCTTTTTAATGGCGGCTTTGATGGTATCGGTAAAGGCTTCTTCGCCGCTGGTAATCTGGATTTCCATATCCAGGATGTACAGAGGCACATCCCGGTGGAGGTAAATAAACTCTGTGGGGATTTTCACCGCATCTTTCCCGGTGGTGACCAGGGCTTTGACGCCCCGGCTGATGGCCCGGTCCATGATGTACTGCATTTCCACCATGCCGTAATCGTGGTGGTCCGGATACCGGATGGCTTCCACGATGTTCAGGCCTTCGGCGTTCATGGTCTGCTCAAAGGAAGACGGGTTGCCGATAGCGGAAAACACCATCACATGCTTGCCCCGGAGGGCTTCCAGAGGCAGGGCCTTGGACATGTCGTTCTTGTACCAGTCTGCGATCTCGATGTAGTCGCAGGGTTTATGGATGCTCTCGGCGATAGGAGCCGCCGGAGCGTATTTGTGCAGGGTGTCGCAGAGAGTGGCCCGGGAAATGGGGGAACTCTGGTCGCATTTGGTCAGGAGGAACAGCCCTGCCCGGCTCAGGTTGCTGAGGGGCTCCCGGAGCGTGCCCCGGGGCAGGATGCAGCCGTTGCCGAACATGTTGAGGGTATCCACCAGCACCACGTCCAGGTCCCGGTACAGCTGCCAGTGCTGGTAGCCGTCATCCAGGATGATCACTTCCGCCTTGAACTTGTCCACGGCGAACTGGCCGGTAATGGCCCGTTCCTTGCCGATGACCACCGGGATCCCCGGCAGCTGCTTGGCCATGAGGAACGCTTCGTCCCCGGCTTCATAGGCGGTCATGTAGATTTTCTTCCCGTCGGACACCACCCCGATCTTTTCTTCCCAGTGGGACCGGTAGCCCCGGTTCAGGATCACCACCCGGTAGCCCAGTTTCTGGATCATCAGGGCCACTTTCTGGGCGGTGGGGGTCTTGCCGGTGCCCCCTACGGTAATGTTGCCGATGCTGATCACGCAACAGTCCAATTTGGTCCGGGGCACCAGCCCGGCGTTGTAACAGAACAGCTTCAGCCGGACCCCGGCTTCATAGAGCACGGACAGGATCCGGAGGAAGGCCAGGACGCACCAGTCCAGGATTCCGTTGTCTTCCCCGTGGGAAAGCTGGATCAGGTACTGGGTCACCGCATCCCCGGGACGCATCCGGGGGCTCACTTCGTCGTTGATGTTCCGGGTATTGATCTTGTAATGGGTGTTCACCATGCTTTCGGTAGCAGTGAGTTCCAGCAGCTCCTTCAGGTAGCCGATGGTCCGCACGGCGGCGCCCCGGTTTTCCCGGATCACCTGGAGAGAGGCATCCCCCATCTTTT
Organism: Acidaminococcus sp.; assembly: GCF_057597765.1. Lineage (NCBI taxonomy): Bacteria > Bacillati > Bacillota > Negativicutes > Acidaminococcales > Acidaminococcaceae > Acidaminococcus > Acidaminococcus sp. The sequence continues at coordinate 139,681 of NZ_DBMBXK010000002.1, forward strand.
TCCGCAGGGCATCGTCTTTGAAGATCTTCAGGAACATGTCCGTCATTTCCTTGCCGTCATGGATCTGGACACAGGCCCCCACTTTGCTCAAAAGGGCGAAGGAATCCTTGAAGTTGGACATGCTGGGCCCCACAATGATGGGTTTGGCATGGGCTGCCGGTTCCAGCACATTGTGGCCGCCGTGGTTGATCAGGCTGCCGCCTACAAACACCGCATCCCCCACTGCATAGATCCGGCCCAGTTCCCCGATGGTGTCGATCAGGACCACCTGGTATTTGGGACGAGGATTGCTCATGGCCTTCAGAGAGGACCGAAGGCCCAGAGAAAGGCCGTATTTTTCCGCCAGCCGGGTGATTTCATGGATCCGGCCAGGCTTCCGGGGAGCGATGATGAGACGGGCCTGGGGGAATTCCTTCCGAATGTCCAGGAAGCTCTGGAACAGGGTTTCCTCTTCAGTAGGATGGGTACTGCCGGCCACGATCACCGGGTAGTCCTCTTCCAGCCCCAGTTCATCCTTGTACTGCTGGAGATCTTCCGGGGTCACTTCCGCATAGGTCTGGTCGAATTTGGTGTTGCCGGTCACAAAAATCCGGCGTTTTTCCGCCCCCAGATGCTGGATGTATTCCGCATCGATGGAGGACTGCATGCAGAACCGGGTGACGCTGCCCATCATGTCGGCCAGGATGCCGAACAGATACCGGTAGCTTTTCACGGATTTGTCGGAGATCCGGCCGTTGACCATCATCACCGGGATCCGACGCAGCTTGATGGCCCGGAGGAAGTTGGGCCACAGTTCCGTTTCCACCGGCATGAAGATCCGGGGCATGATCCGCTTCACAAAGGATTCGGACACAAAGGGTAGATCCAGGGGGAAGTAGATGATGGCATCGGCTTCCGGGATGATCTGGTGGGCCATGTTGTAGCCCCCGGTGGTCACCGCGGACACCAGGATCTTGGCATCGGGCATGGCCTTGCGGATTTCTTTCACCAGCGGGCTGGTGGCCACGATTTCCCCTACGGAAGCACCGTGGATCCAGATGCAGTTTTTATGGGCAACGGCTGCGATTTCTTCATCCCGGATGAACCCCAGGCTCTGACGGAACCGGCGGGGAAAGCCTTTTTCCCGGAAATACCGCCAGGTAAAGTAGGGCAGGATCACAAAGATGAACAAAACTGTGGCCAGGAAGTTATAAATATAGTACATACATTGACCTCGTTTTCATTGGGCTTGGCTTGCTTGGAAGGAAAGCGGCTGATCAGCGGGCAGGGACCTCCGTCCCGGCCGGTGCCGTTTCCTGGTCTTCCAGTTTCCGGACTTCCGCCTGTTCGGCTTTTTCCCGGTACTGGATATCGTGTAGGTGAGCATAAAGCCCGTGACGGGCCATCAGTTCCTCATGGGTGCCGGCTTCCACGATTTCCCCATGATCCAGTACCAGGATCTTGCTGGCGTTCTGGATGGTGGACAGCCGGTGGGCGATCACAAAAGAGGTACGGCCCACCATGAGCCGGTCCAGGGCTTCCTGTACGATCCGTTCACTTTCCGTATCCAGGGCGGAAGTGGCTTCGTCCAGGATCAGGATCCGGGGATCCTTCAGGATGGCCCGGGCAATGGCAATGCGCTGGCGCTGTCCCCCGGACACGTTGATGCCCCGGTCTCCCAGGTAGGTGTCATACCCCTGGGGCAGGTTCTGGATGAATTCGTCCGCATTGGCGGCCTTGGCGGCGGCCAGCACTTCTTCCCGGGTGGCATCCAGCCGCCCGTAGAGGATGTTGTTGTACACCGTATCGTTGAACAGGTTGGTTTCCTGGGGCACAATGCCCACCTGTTCCCGGAGAGAAGATACGGTTACGTCCCGGATGTCGTGGTCATCGATGAGGATGGCCCCTTCGGTCACATCATAGAACCGGGGCAGCAGGTTGGCGATGGTGGATTTGCCGGCACCGCTGGGCCCCACCAGGGCAATGGCCTGGCCGGGCTGGGCGGTAAAGGTCAGGTGCTTCAGGATGGGTTCATCCGGATTGTAGGAGAAGGACACGTCACGGAATTCCACCTTCCCTTTTACAGGAGGCAGGGCAATGGCATCGGCCTTTTCCGGGATCTTTTCGTCCAGGTCCAGGATGCTGAACACCCGGTCTGCAGCGGCCAGGGCTTTCTGGATGTTCCCCAGCACCCGGGCGATCCGCTTGATGGGGTTGGAGATATTCACGGCATAGACCAGGAAGGCAATCAGGGACCCGGCGGTAATGTCACCGCTGAGCACCCCCCGGCCCCCGAACCAGATAATGGCGGTGACCCCCAGGGCGGCGATGAATTCGATCACCGGGGACAGGGTGCCCATGAGCCGGACGCTTTTCATGTTGGCATCGAAGTTCTTCCGGTTGGTCCGTTCAAACCGGGCGATTTCATAAGGCTCCCGGACGAAGGACTTCACCACCCGGCTGGAAGACAGGGTTTCCTGGAGCACGGAGGTGATGTCGGCGGTGGCCTGCTGGATCCGGTGGCCGGTCTTCCGGATCTTCTTGCCGAAGAAATCCATGAAGAACAGTACCACCGGGAAGGTGCAGAAAGCGAACAGGGTCAGTTTCCAGTCCAGATAGACCATGGCACAGATGGAGCCGATGAGGACGGAAGTTTCCGTGATGATTTCCACCGAGTTGTCCACCATGGCGCTCTGCATGGCCTGGACGTCGTTGGTCACATAGCTCATGATGGTGCCCAGTTTGTTGGTGTCATAGAACCGGGTATCCAGTTCCATCATCTTTTTGAACACCAGGCCCCGGATGTCGATGACCACGCTTTCCCCCACATAGTTCATCAGGTAGTTCTGACCGTAGTAGGTAATGCCCCGGGCAAAGAAGATCACCACGATTCCCAGAGCGATCAGGTTCAGCAGCTGGGCATCGTTGTTGATGAACACCTTGTCGATTACGTCCCGGACGATCCAGGGCACGTACAGGTTGGCGGCGGAGGTGAGCACGGTGCAGACCCCTGCCAGGGCCAGACGGGGCAGATAGGGTTTGATAAAGCGCAAAATTCGCAGATAGAGGTTCATGGATTCTCCTTTGCTGTTTCAAGGATCAGACGGGCGGTCCGTTCCACGGCACCGGGCTGACCCAGCTTGGCAACGGCCTTTTGCATTTCTTCCCGGACAGCGGCGGCGTTGGCCGGCTCCAGGAAGTGGAGGACGGCGGCAGCCATGTGGTCCGGGGTCATGTTTTCCTGGATCAGTTCCGGAAGGATTTCCTTCCCGGCCAGGATGTTGGGCAGGCCGATGTATTTCACATAGACCATGTGTTTGGCGATCCACATGCTGAGAGGACTGGCGGTGTAGCAGATAACGCTGGGCAGCCCGCAGAGAGCCGCTTCCAGGGTCACGGTGCCGCTGGTGGCCAGGGCCACGTCGCAGGCCCCCATCACATCATAGTTGTGTCCTTCCACCACTTTCACCGGCACAGGACTGGTCTGGAGGATGGACTGGAGCAGGCCGGCGTCAATGGACGGGGCCTTCTGGAGGACGAATTCCGTTTCCGGCCGCTGCTTCCGGATTTTCGGCAGGGCCCGGAGCATCACCGGCAGCACCCCGGTGATTTCCTTCACCCGGCTGCCCGGGAGCAGCAGCACCACCGGATGGCCGGGCCGTTTGCCGATCAGGGCTTCCGCCTCCTGGGGGCTCAGGGTGGGCTGGACAATATCCACCAGCGGATTCCCCACAAATTCCACCGGGGCTCCCGCTGCTTTGTAGACTTCCGCTGCAAAGGGGTAGATGCAGGCCACTTTGGCGGCCAGCCGGGCCACGTCTTTGGCCCTCCCCCGGCGCCAGGCCCAGGCGGAAGGAGGGATGTAGGAAAATACCGGGATCCCCAGCTTTTTGGCTTCTTTGGCTACCCGCATGTTGAAATCCGGGTAGTCCACAGTTACGAACACATCGGGCTTCCGTTCCTCCATAAGACGGCGGAAAGCCTTCTTCAGCCCCAGCAGACGGGGCAGGGCCTGGAGGACTTCCACAAAGCCCATGACGCTGTAATCTTTATAATTGAACACCACTTGCCCACCGGCTGCTGCCAGGGCATCACCGCCCATGCCAAAGACTTGGGCCGTGGGGTCCTGCTGCAGGATGGCACGGGTCAGTGCAGCGGCATGAAGATCGCCGGATGCCTCCCCCGCAGAAATGAAAACTTTTGTCACCCTGTTGTCTCCTCTCTCATCTGAACATAAATGTACAGTTTATTATATCACATAACAAAAAAGGGGGTGTGAAAAAATTCACACCCCCTCCACCGAAGCCAAAATGGGCTGTGAAAAAATGAAGATCATTTTTTCACAGCCCATTTTTATTTTCCTTCCGGATCCTTCATGGCCACCACCGTCAGTTTGTGACGGTTGGCCAGGTCCAGGGCCTTTTCCCGTTCCACCAGGAGGGTCCGTCCGGCTTCCATGACGATGCCGGCACAGCCAGATTCGATCATGGATTCCACGGTCTTCACCCCGACTCCCGGCATGTCGAACCGGTTGTCCTGGGCGGGTTTGGCGGTTTTGGCCACAATGGCCCCTTTGCCCAGTCTGCCGCCCCGGAGGATGCAGGCATCGGTGCCTTCAATGGCTTCCACAGCCATGATGGCCTTGTTCTTCACCACCACAGTCTGGCCGATGTCCAGGCCTCCGATCTTCTTGGCCATGGCAAAGCCGTACTTCATGTCTTCCCATTCTTCCGGTGTGGGCTGGCGTTTGCTCAGCACCCCTTCCAGGGGCATGAGATCCGTCAGGAACAGGGTCTGGTCCATTACATGGATCCCCATGTCTTCCAGCTTGGCCACCAGGGCGTTCATGATGGTGTCATCGTGCCGGTCCGGCAGGGACATAAGGATCTTGATGGCCTGCCAGTCCGGGACCAGGATACCTCCGGAATAGAGGATTTCCTTGGTCACCTTGCCGATCATGGTGACTTCATCCACCCCTTCCTGCTTCAGGGTCTTGAAGATTTTCCCCACTTTGCCGATGTTGATGGCATAGAAAGCATCCGCCTCTTTTTCCAGGTCTTCATGGGTGCCGGGGACCAGGGCCACAGCCACCGTCCGATAACCGGCCTTTTTCGCCCCCCGGACCACATCCACCGGCAGATGGCCCACCCCGGAAAGCACCCCTAAGGTCTTCCCCATAGGCTTACTCCCGGATACCGTGGGCGGAAGCCCGGCAGATGCCTCTTTCCACCGTGCGCAGGAAGCGCATGAAGTGTTCCACTTCTTCGTAACTGTCCAGTTCCAGTTCCATGGTCTTGATGGCATCGGACAGGGACAGGCCTCTCTTGTAGAGGATCTTGTAGGCTTTCTTCAGCTCCCGGCGGACTTCCATGGGAATGCCTGCCCGGGAGATTCCCACGCTGTTGAGCCCTGCCACATAGGCCGGGTTCCCGGCCACGATGACGAAAGGCGGAACATCCTGGGAGATCCGGCTCATGCCGCCGCACATGCAGTTCCGGCCGATTTTGGTGAACTGATGCACAGCGGTAAGTCCCCCGATGACGGCCCGGTCTTCCACGATCACATGGCCGGCCAGGGTGGCCACATTGCTCATGATCACGTTGTTGCCTACGATGCAGTTGTGGGCCACGTGGGTATAGGCCATCATCAACACATTGTTGCCGATCCGGGTTTCATTGCCTTCTCCCACAGCCCGATGGACCGTGGCGCATTCCCGGATGGTCACGTGATCACCGATGATGGTTTCCGTATCTTCGCCTTTGTATTTCAGGTCCTGGGGGACTTCGCCGATGCTGGCACCCTGGAAGAATTCGCAGTTCTTCCCGATGGTGGTCCGGCCGGTAATCACAACGTGGGGATGAATGATGGTACCTTCACCGATCTTGACATGTTCACCGATGACAGAGTACGGGCCAATTTTCACGTTGGGGCCGATTTCCGCACCCGGTGCAATAATGGCTGTCTCATGTATCATACTAGAATCTGCTGTCATTGTTTCACTCCACCTTTATTGTTTATTTTCCGCCAGCGCAAAGAAGAAGTCCCCTTCGCAGGCCGGCTCTCCGTCCACTGTACCTTCACAGTGGGCCACACCCATATTGCCTTTGATTTTCGTAATGATGGCGGTGGTCACCAGCTGGTCCCCCGGTTTGATGGGACGGCGGAAACGCACCTTGTCGATTTTCCCGAAGACGGCGATCTTGCCCCGGTTTTCTTCCGGATACAGCAGGGTAACGCCGCCCACCTGGGCCATGGCTTCGATCAGCAGCACCCCGGGCATAATGGGATTCCCAGGGAAGTGGCCGATGAACTGGGGCTCATTCATGGTGATGTTCTTGATTCCCACGGCCCGCTTCATGGGTTCCAGTTCGATGATCCGGTCCACCAGCAGCATGGGATACCGATGGGGCAGAATCTTTTGGATTTCCTGAATGTCTAATGTAATCATATCCTTACTCCTTATTTCTTTTTTCTCTTTTCCGGAAACCGGGGTATGTCTGGGACGATATTCATGGAGCCGCCGATATTCATCGATCTGCCGGGACACATTGTCGTTGAAGGCGTGACCGCTCTTCATGCAGATGATATGGGCATGGATGGGGCCCAACAGGTACATGTCCCCGATCACATCCAGGATCTTGTGCCGGATCAGTTCATCCGGGAACCGGGGGGTGGACAGGATCTTGTCCTTGCCGAACACCACCACATTGTCCAGGTTGCCTCCCAGGCCCAGGCCCATTTTCCGCAGCTGGGCGATTTCGTCTTCAAAGGCCACGGTCCGGGCGGAAGCCACTTCCTTCAGGAAATTATCTCCCTTATCTTCCACGTCCATCACCTGGGTTCCCAGGAGAGGATGGGGATTGATGGAGGTAAAGGTGATCCGGAAGCCCTCGTAGGGCAGCACCACAATGGAGCGGTCTCCGTCGTAATGGGAGAAGGCCCGGTCCACATGGTACACCTGGCGTTCCCCGTCCTGTTCCTCGATGCCCGCCTTCAGGATCTCATTGATGAAGGCCTGGGCGGAGCCGTCCCCCACCGGGGGTTCGGCAGAAGACATTTCCACGTAGCAGTTGTCGATTTTCAATATGGCCAGAGCCGCCATGAGATGCTCGATGGTGGTGACGCTGGCTCCGTTTTCCGTCAGGGTGGTGGCCCTGGTGGTAGCAGTGATGTTGGATGCCACTGCATGGACCTGGGGCCGGCCTTCCATATCTGTGCGGATGAACACGATGCCCGTATCCACCGGTGCCGGGCGCAGGGTCATTTCCACCAGCTTCCCGGAATGGAGCCCGATGCCGTCACAGGAAGCCGCCTGTTTCAGGGTGTGCTGTTTTTCAATGGTCATAAATCACACGCCTTTCTTATACTTTTCATACCGTTTGCGGCCATCCTTCCAGCGGTCGTGGACCCAGAACCACATGGCCGGATCCAACCGGATTTCCCGCTCAGCGATGGCTACCAGTTCTTCCATTATAACACGGACGTCCTGGGAACGGTTAGCTGTTTTCTCCGTGTGGAGGGCCGGATAGATCCGGGCGGTCAGGGTTCCGTCAGGGTTGTTGTGCATGAACAGGGGCACAATGGGAGAACCGAACATCCTAGACAGATGGGCGGCTCCCTGGGGAACCCGGGAAGGTTTGCCGAAAAACAGCAGATGTTCTCCGGTATGGGCGGAATCCTGATCGTACAGGATCCCCACCAGATGTTTCTTTTTCAAATAACGGCCGATGGCCAGCATGCTGTTTTCCCCATGGTTGTAGGTCACATGCTGCCCCACCATCTGCCGGTAGTCGTTGATGAATTTATCCATGGCCCCGTTGTTCTGCTTCCGGGTAATGGACAGGATGGGATAGCCCAGAAGGGCCATGGAAGCCCCCAGCATCTCCCAGTTGCCATAGTGGGCGGTGCACATGATCACCCCCTTATCTTCCGCATAGGCTTTTTCCAGGTTCTCCAGTCCTTCGAAATGGACCAGCTGCCGGAAATTGTCTTTGGTGATCAGGGGATATTTCAGCACTTCGATGAGCATCCGTCCGAAACGGTAGACGCTTTCCCGGGCGATCTGTTCCGCCTGTTTTTCATCCACCCCCAGGCAGTCCCGGATGTTTTCCCGGGCCATGTACCGGCGCCAGGCCGGCACCACCCGCCATCCCAGATGCCCCAGCACCCAGGCCAGGGCCCGGTTCAGACAGTCCGGCTGGTGGCACACCAGCCAGCTGATGAACTCCATGAGCTTGTACGCAGCCATCCTGCATCCTCCTTAAAAGGTAAGGTCCATCCCTCCGTACAGGTGATGGTCTCTCACACCCACCTGGGCCTGGATGAATTTCCCCACCGGGATGCCGGCGCCGTAGTTGAAATGGCTGCCGTCATATTCTCCCATGAGATTCATGGAAAGACCCAGGAGTCTGGTTTCTTTTTCCACGGCATAGAAACCGTGCTTGTACTGGTCTCCGGTCCCCACCCCGCCGTGGATTTTCCAGCCGGCGGCCAGGGCCTTGGTGACAGCCACATAGCCCCGCCGGTCATTCCGGTCTCCGATATCCTCCACGCCAATGGCGATGGCAGGGGTCAGCGGGGTTTCCCGAAGCACCTGGAGTTTGGCGCTGACGGTGCCGTAGGATCCGTCATGTTTGGTATCCACATGGCTGCCGGCCACTTCGATGCCCAGAGGCAGGGCGATGTTGCCCCGTACATTCCGGCCTTCCTTGGTCCAGTCCAGTCCGGCGGACACATGGCCGGGCATCCGGACGTAGCCGGAAGGGGCGTTGATGATGCCGCTGGTGCCGCTGGGAGTGGTTTTGGCTTCTGCAGCCCCAAAAGGCAGCGCCGCCAGGGCACACAGCAGGGCAGCGGTCAGTTGTCTCTTCATGGTTGTTCCTTCTTTCCTTTCTCCAGGGCTTCCACGGTTTTTTCCAGCTGACGGAGCCGTTTCAGGGCAGCTCCCAGCTTCCGTTCATTGGCGGTCTGCCGGAGCCAGTCCACATGGGGCTGGGCAGGGAACCCGGCCCACACCACATTGTCCGGCACGTCGCTGATGATCCCGGTACGGCCGGCAAAGGTGCAGTTGCTGCCGATCTTCAGATGGCCGGCAGTTGCGGCCTGGCCCCCGAAGGTGGTGTTGTTCCCTACGGTAACACTGCCGGAAATGCCCACATGGGCCACCAGGATGCAGTTTTCGCCGATGATGTCATTATGGCCCACATGGACCAGATTGTCGATCTTGGTGCCTTTGCCGATCACCGTGCTGTCCACGGCAGCCCGGTCGATGCAGGTGTTGCAGCCGATTTCCACATCGTCTCCCAGGACCACGTTCCCTGTCTGGAGCACTTTGGTGTGTTTGCCGTTGGCGGTGATGTACCCGAAGCCGTCTCCGCCGATGACGCAGCCGGCCTGGAGGATCACCCGGTCCCCCACCACACAGTCTTCCCGCACCGTCACGTTGGAATACAGGGTGCAGTCAGCACCGATCTTCGTATGGCGTCCCACGTACACATGGGGATAGATCACCGTGTTGTCGCCGATTTCCGCATCTTCCGCCACATAGGCAAAAGGCAGGATGGCCACATTCTTCCCCACTTTGGCCGTAGGATGGATAAAGGCGTATTGGCTGATGCCCTTTTTCACCGCTTCCGGCGGACGGAACATCTGGAGCAGCACCGCAAAAGCGGCCCGAGGATTTTCCACGGCCAGTACAGCCTGTTCTCCCCTGAATTCCGCTCCCCGGGGAATCATGATGGCCCCGGCCCGGGACTGTCCGGCCACTTCCAGATAGGGAGGCACCGCAAAGGAAATCTGATCCTTCTGGGCTTCTTCCAGTCCATTGACCCCCTTGAGGACCATTCCGGGGTCACCCTGGAGGATTTCCCCTTTCAACAATGTTGCCAGTTCCTGTAAGGTTTTTTCCATTTCCAGCATCCTTTCCATTTCATGATGGTACGGGAAAAAGGGCGAACAGTGTCCGCCCTTATCGAATCTTATTTCATTGCTTTGATAATGTCATCGGTGACGTCCACACCGCCCTGAGGGACGGCTTCCTTCACCAGGATGGCGCTCAGGTTCTTTTCTTTGGCAACGGATGCGGCGGCCGCGTCAAAACTGCCTTTCACCTTGGCCTGGGCTTCTGCCTGGAGGCTGTGCATCTTCTGGCTCTTTTCCGTCAGAATCTTCTGGGCTTCTTCCTGGCTCTTGCCGGCGGTTTCCTGGTTCAGTTCCTCTTCCATGGCCTTGCCCTTGGTCTGGATGTCCTGGGTGGCATCCTTGAACACCTGGCTTTCCGTCTGGACCTTGTTCATGTCCACCACACCGAACTGGGCGTTCCGCCCGCAGCCAAAGGACAGCATGGCTGCTGCCACTACACAGAGAATCATTGCTTTTTTCATGTTGTTCCATCCCTCTTAGTAAACAATTTGCTGGACGACCGTGTTCACTTCGTCAGTGATGTCGTCGGCGCTGATATTGGCTCTCGGATTCCGGAAAATCAGCGTGTATTTCCGGCTGAGATTGACTTTCTTGATGGCGCTGAGGATATCACTGTCGATTTCCTCCCGCATCTGTTTTTCCTTGTCTTCCTGCTGCTGGATCTCCTTGTCCATGGACTGGAGCAGTTTATCCAGTTCCGGCTGGCCTTCCTGGTTCTGAGGAGTTTTCCCGGTGAGAGAAAGCCCTGTCTGTTCCTGGACCACCTGACCGGCCAGTTCCTTGGAAAAAGCCTGGAGCCGTGCCTGGGAAGCAGCCACGTCCGCAGCCATCTGCTGCTGGAGCCACTGTTCCTTTTCCGCTTCCACATCCGCCCGATCCTTCTGGCGTTTGTCCAGCAGTTCCTGCTGTTCCTGGAGAAGCGCTTTCTGGGCTTCATCGCTCATTTTCACGCTGCTCAACTTCAGCCGCAGGTTGAACAGAGGGATCCGGTATTTTTCTTCCACCGCATCCCGGTCCGCCTTTACCCGGCTTTCCGCCTCTTCTTCCAGGGCCGCCCGCTTCTTCCGGAGCAGGTCCTGTTCCTGGGCCCGTTTCTCCGCCACCTGGGCAGACCACTGGGCGGACTGGAACTGGCCCTTGCCGGCTTCCCGGACTTTCTTCATCTGTCCCAGGAGAGCCAGCTGCTGCTGCCCGTTTTCCTTCTGCCGCTCCCGCAGCCATTTGGCGGTTTCCAGCTGTTCTTTCCGGCGCTGCCATTCCTTGTACTTGGGGTGCTGTTCCACCAGCCGGTCCCAGTCCACCACGGCGAACCGGGGCTTGTCCTGCTGAAAGGGGAACTTCCCCTGGGAAAAACCGCAGCCGGACAGGAGAAGAAGACCTGCCAGCAGAAGACTGAGCCATCTGCCCATAAGCCATCCCCTCCTGTCCCGGAATTATTTCTTGGCTTTTTTCAGCTGGGCAGTTACATCCGCCGTAACGTCCAGACCGCCATAGACCACAGCACCCTGGTTGACCACCACCGTCAGGCCCTTGGTCTTGCCCACGGCCACAATGGCGTCATCCACTTCTTTCTTGACCGGTTCAATCAGTTCCTTCTGCTTGTCTTCCAGTTTTTTCTGGTATTCCGCAGCCAGTTTCTGTTTGTCCGCATCGCTCATGTCCTTGGACTTTTCTTCAAACTCCTTCCGGCTGTCTTCAGCAGCCTGCTGGAGCTGGGTCTGGGCATCTGCCAGACCGGGAGCCGCCGCCATGACCTGGTTGTAGTTCACTTTGCCGATGGCCGAATTCATGGTGGCGTCACCGCCTCCCAGGTTCTTGCCCTGGATGGCCAGGACGAAGATCCCAACCACCATAATGGCCGCAATGGCCAGAGAAATGACCTTGACATTTTTCTTGTGGGCCAATTCCATCATTTTACTATCCCTGCTTCCTTGTTATGCAATTTGTTTATCAGAACTGACCGCCAAAGCTGAAGTGGAAGCGGCCTCCACGGTCGCTGCTTTCCAGCCGGTAGCCATAGTCCAGCTTAATGGGACCCAGCGGGGAATTGATCCGGAGACCGATACCCACAGAGTTCTTCAGTTTGCCCAGGTCGTAATTGGATTCGTCGTATTCCTTGCTCCAGGCGTAGCCTGCATCGGTAAAGAATACCCCCTGGACTTTCTTGATGATGGGATACCGGAATTCCAGGGATCCCTTCACCATGCTGTTGCCCTTGAACTGGTCATCCCGGTAACCCCGGAGGATGTCGCTGCCGCCTAAGCTGAAGCGCTGGGACAGAGGCATATCCCCGTTGGCATAGCCGGCTCCCAGGTTGAGAGCCCACACATTGTCCTTGCCCATCCGGTAGTAGTACCGGTAGTCGGCCTGGTATTTCTGGAAGTTGAAGTCCCCGCCGAAGGAGGCCACTTCCACGGAATAGGCCGTCCGTTTCCCTTCCCGGGGATCGTAGATGTTGTCCCGGGTATCCAGGGTACGGGCAAAGGTGATGCTCCGGGTGATCCCGAAGTTCTTCTTCATCCGTTCGTGTTTGTCCCAATCGAAGTCGTCAGGATATTCGTGGATATAGTCATAGCCATTTTGTCCGGCTTCGAACCACTGGGTGCCGTAGCCGCTGACGGGTTTCTTGTATTTGTCGTCCCGGTTCTTCAGGGTGATGCTGTTGGTGATGAATTCGTTGTCGGTGACCCGGCTGAAGAACAGTTCCTCACCGGTACGTTTCTTGTAGTACCGGGCGATTTCATCCCCGTCCCGATTGTAGTCCACGTACTCGTTGGTCATGTTGTAGAAGGTGAAGCCGGCAGTAGTTTCCTTGTCGTCGATCCAGGGCTTCACATAGGACACTTCGAAGTTGGCCTTGGTTTCAGAGTCGCCGCCGAATTCCCAACGGGCGCTGACACTGTCCCCGGTGCCCATGAAGTTCTTGTCCCCGATGCTGACCATACCCAGGAACCCGTCTGCATCACTGTAGCCGGCGCCGATCCCGAAGGTACCGGTGCTGGTTTCCACCACGGACACTTCCACGGAAACGGTATTGGGCATCTGGCCCGGGTTCAGACGGATGTTCACGTCTTCAAAGAAGCCCAGGTTGTAGATCTTCTGCATGGCCCGGCGGGCTTTCTTGGCATTGAAGGGTTCGCCCTTCTTCATGCGCATTTCCCGGATAACCACGTAATCCTTGGTCTTGGTGTTGCCCTTCACCCGGAAATCTTCGATGACCCCTTCCGCCACCTGGACGATAAGCCGTCCGTCCGGCTGCATCCGCACATCGGCCACTTTGGCCAGGATGTAGCCCTGCTGGCTGTAAAGGCTTTCCACCTTCCGGGCGCCGATGTTCACATCCCGGGAGTTCAGGACCTTCCCGATGGGCAGATCCAGTTCTTTTTTAATGTCCCCGGTGGAGATCACCGTGTTTCCTTCAATATCCAGGTCCGTAAGCACAGGATTTTCTTCCAGCTGGTATTTGATCTGGACCCCTTCCGGGACTTTGGTGAACACCGGACGGATATCGTAGAACCAGCCGGTTTCGTAGAGAGCCCGGATATCATCCTGGAGCCCTTCCTTGGTGAACTTGGTGCCGGCCGGCATCTTCAGCACGTCTGCCAGTTTGGCCGGATCCTCATGGGAGGCGCCTTCCAGGGTCACTTTGGTCACTGTCTGGCCGATAAAGGGAAGGGATTCCTTTTCCACTTTGGCATACTGGTTTTCCTGGGTGGTGATATCATAGTCGGACAGGACGGACTGCTGGAGGATGCTCCGGCCCGGCAGCTGCTTGTTCTGGGCTTCCTGGATTTCCTTCTGCTGGGTCATCCGGGCTTCCAGCTGTTCTTCATCAGCCTGGGCCTTTTCCTGTTCCTGTTCCAGTTTCTTCTTGCCGACCTTTTCGATATAAGTGACACCGTTCCGGCGGACTTCCCGATATCTGGGCTGTTCTTCTTCAGCAGGAGCTGCTGGAGCAGCCGCTTCCGCCGGCTGGGCAGCAGTCTGGCTCTCCGGAGCCACCTCGATGGTTCCGATGCCCTGTCCTTCTTTGGCGGCCGTTTTGTGCGGCCCCAGTTCCACTTCCTGGCTGTGGGTGATTTCTGCGGCATAGACCGGAGTGGTCATGGCCAGAGATGCCAAGACAGCGACGGACAGCTGCCGCCAGTTTACATGTTTTTTCATAGAGTACCCTCCGTACAGGTTTTTGCTGTCAGTATCTACTTGAAAATCAACGATTAATTATACCATATCCCGTTTATTATACCTTCTATGGGATAATATTTCCAGTCCTGGAGTGTGAAAAAAGGGGTGTGAATAAATTCACACCCCGGTCACAGGCTGTTGCGGAGGCAACAGTCCCTTCTTTTAAAACTTCGTCCGATACTGTACCCCATACCACCGGTTGTTGTCTTCATCGATGGATACACCCAGATGGACTTTGGGAGCCACCCGGTACCCGGCGTACAGGTTATGTTCTTCCCCGTCGAAGCTGGTGGTATAGCCCAGCAGCAGCTTCCGGCCGAAATACCGGCTCAGCAGCACGTTGTACTGGCGCCGTTCCTGACCGGTGGCTTCGTTGGCCTGGTTGGTATCTGCGGAGAAGGATACCAGGTTCTGGACATTGCCGCTGTAGATCCGCAGTTCGTCCAGACCCAGGGCGTCCTTGATGGCGTCTTCCACATCCGCCAGGAAGGTCATCTGGAGCCCGGCATCCACCAAACCTCTCCAGGCATCGTCCCCCAGGCTGGCGTCGTCGGTTTTCAGGGTCAGGAACCGCTTCAGGGTGTTTTCATCCTGGGGCGGATCACTGGACAGTTTGATCACAATGTTGTCCAGGCTGAGCGGCCCGCTGGCCTTGGCCAGGATATTGTACTGTCCCAGACGGGTAAAGGCCGACATGTTCACATTGGGCACAAAGGTCCCGGGACGGGGCCAGTAGATTTCCCCGAACCCGATGTTGAACGGAGTGCCCAGATATTTCAGCCGGCTGCCCCGGTTCACCCGGATGCTGCCGTTGATCTGGGGGAAGGCCGTGCTGCCCATAATGTGGAACTGGCCTTTCAGCCACAGGTCCATAAAGGCTGCATTGTACAAATGGAGATTGTTCCCCAGGTCCACGTCGATATCCAGTCCGATGTCCGAATTTCCCTCCCCGAATTCCGGGATGGCGGACAGCCCCAGATACCCTTTGTCCAGTTTGATGTTCCCGCTGAGGAAGGGTTTGTTTTCCTTGTGCTCCAGGTCGAAGTTCCCGTTGAGTTTCCCCTTCACCATGGAAGAGACCAGTTCCACATCCTTGATGGCCAGATTCAGATGGTAGGGTTTCCCGGACACATCATTGAGAAGATAGGAACCGGATGCGGTGATGCTGCCGTTTTTCCCGGTAGTGGTGGAGAATTCCTTCAGGGTAATGGTCTTGCCGCTGAATTCCCCATGGAACTTCATGTTGTCGAAAGTATTGTCCAGGCCCCGGAACTTTACGGTACCCCCGTCCAGATCAATGGATCCGTTCAGGCTGTAGTCCTCCAGGGTACCGGTAATATCCACCCGGCCGCTGGTGGGGCCGTCCGCCCACTGGACCCATTTGGTCAGGGTGGGCAGGATGGCCAGGTTCCCGTTGTCCAGACGGACTTCCAGGTTCATCCGGGACTGGGGATTCTTCCGTTTGGCCACCGGCCGGAGCAGGTCCATGGGGAAAGTGCCGTAGGCACTGATCTTGTACACATCCCGTTGGATCAGGAACTGGTCCAGATGGAACATGTCATTCCGGAGGGTAACCATGCCGTACACATTGTCAAAAGCCACTCCGCTGATGCTTCCCTCCTTCATTTCCAGAGAGAAGTTCCCGTTGGGATCGTCCAGGTTCCCTTTCAGCTGGGCCACAATGTTCAGTTTTCCGTTCACATCCGGAGGATTGTCCATGCCCACGGTGAGCAGCTTGGCATTGGCCTCACTGGTGGCCAGTTCCAGGTCGATGGTCCGTTTCCGCATGTCAAAGTTCCCCTGGGCGGCCAGGAGCCCGCCGCCGCTTTCCTGGGCCTGGAGCTTCCGGATCTGCCACAGACCCATATGGGTGTAAATATCGAAATCCGCCGAAGCAAAGGGCACTCCGGCCACTTTCCCGTCTTCCACTTTGCCGATGATGGTCATGCCAGTCCGGGGGCCGTCCGGATTGGCTTCAATACGTCCGGACAGATAGCCGTCCACGTCCGCTTTGATGCCCCCCATCTGGAGCAGGGACCGGACATTGCCTTTGGTTACGTCCACGGTCCACTGGAACAGCTTCCGGTCAAAGTCGAATTTGGCTTTCAGGGCATAGTCCCCGCCGGTTTTCTGCTGGAAGGTTCCCTGGAAGGTGTTTACATGGCCGGCCTGGCTCTGGAAGGACAGGGCCAGCCCGGTGAATTCCACTCCGTTGATCAGCACGGAATCCGACGACAGGACCCCCTGGAACAGGGGCCGGCTGGTGTGGCCGGTAATGCTGCCGCTGAAGTTCACGAATCCGGCCAGGTCCACACTGTCCTTCAGCCAGGGCAGCCGGAGCAGGTTGATGTTTTTGGCGTCCATCCCCAGATCCAGGAACCCGTCCCGGCTGACGGTGCCGCTGAACTGGGCAGCGCAGGTCAGAGCCTGGACATGGAAATCTTTCAGATGAAGGAGCTTCCCGTCATAGGTGTAGTCTCCGTCCACTTCGTCCACCAGGAATTTGTTTACGGACCCGTCCCAGGCGTGGACATGGCCGGTGAAAGAAGGATTGGACAGGGGCCCCTTCACGGCAATGGTATTGGTCAGATTCCCGGTAACCGGCCAGGGGGAATGGAAAGCTTCGCTGAAGGGCTCCAGCCGGATGCCCCGGGTTTCCAGGGTCAGGTCCAGCTGAGGCTCGCTGCCGGAAAGGTCCACGTTGCCGTCCAGTACATGGGTGCCCTGGGCCAGGTTTACTTCCACCTTGTGGAAGCTGGCTTTCCGGTCCTTCCATTCCAGAGCTCCGTGGGCTTCCTGGATGGTCTGGCCCAGCAGTTCTCCCTCCCGGAAGGAGAAGGCCCCGAAGGCTCCCGGTGCGTCGGCGGTACCGGACAGGAGCAGGTGGGTGGAAAGCAGACCTTTGCCTTCCTGGCCCACAGCGGCCAGGAGAGGATCCACCGGCAGGTCGGTAATATAGATATCTCCCTGGAGCTGCCCCCCCTTCAGACTGGCGGTGCCGGCCAGGGCGCCCCCTTCTTCCGTATAGCCGGAAATCCGGCTGAGGGTGAAATTGCTGCCGTCCACGGATCCATCCAGGGCAATCTGCTGGAGCTTCAGGTTCCCCCAGGCAAGGGACAGATCACTGGAAAGGGTTTCCATCTGGAGCGTCCCGTCCTGATACTTTCCTGCGGCATAAAGGGTGCCGTCCAGGATCAGGCTGCCCAGCCGGGGCACAAAGTTTCCGGCGTCCACCTGGTCTGCCGTAAGGGCCGCCTGCCCCTCCTGGGCTTCCCAGTCATAGGAGGCTTCGACCGTAACAGAACCCCCTCCCAGGCTGGCTTTGGCTCCGTCGGTTTCCACCCGGTGGTTCCGGAAGGAGAAGGGCAGCGTCACCTGGTCCGCTTCATATCCCTGGTAAGTCAGAGCAGGGCTGGTAAAGGTGCCATTGCCGGTAAGATCCTCTTTGGTCCCGTCCACAGCCAGGGTGCCGCTGACAGTGCCGGTTACAGGCAGATCCAGAGGCAGGGCGGACAGATCGAAATCCCGGATTTCCCCCTGGAGTTTTTCCGCCCGGGGATCCTGGAAATCTGTCAGATCCAGGCCTCCGGAAAGACGGATTTTCTGGCCGTTCACCGTCACATCCAGGTCCTGAGCCTTCAGCCGCAGCTGGTCAAAGGACAGACCCCCATCCACAGTAAGGGACAGGTCATGGCCGTTCCAGGTATAGACGGCTCCCACCTGGCGGAGCCGGGCCTTCCCGGAAAGCTGGCTGCCTGCCGCGTTGTTGGTCCAGGTGATGGAAGCATCCGTCAAAGCCCCGGTAAGCTCCGTCACCGGCAGGAACTGTTCCGCCAGAGGGCTGAAATCCTGGAGTCCCATGAGATCTGTCTGGGCGGTCAGGGTTCCCTGCCGGTCCGTGTCCAGGTTACCGGCTACATGGATGGACTGATTTTTCCGGGTCACCGTCAGATCCAGGGCAAAGTCCGGGTTCCGGGCCGGATCGATGGTCCCTTCCACCCTGGCATCCCAGGTGCCATAAGGCAGATGAAGTTCCACCCGGCCGTTATGGATGGCAATGAGAGCTTTGAAATCGGTGCTGGAACTCTGGCTTTCCTTCAGGAGATGGGCCACATTCCATTCCTGTTTGTCGTCCTGGACCAGGTACAATTCCGGCTCATCCAGGGTGATCCGGGTCAGGATCCCCACCGAACTGCTCCCGGAAAGGAACTTCAAAGGATCCACCTGGAGGGACAGGGCCGGGATTTTGGCCACCAGGTTCCCGCCGGCATCGGTCAGCTGGAGGTTCCGGGCGGTGAAGGTCAGGTCCGGGCTCACTTCCATGGTTTCCATCTGCAGTTGTCCGTTAATGTATTCCCCGGCGGCGTTTTCCACCAGAGGGACGGCCCGCTCCAGCCCTGTAGGAAGGAGCAGCTTCCACAGGACCAGGTACAGCAGGACCAGCACTCCGGCCAGAACGGCCAGCCGTTTTTTACCTTTGGTACCCATCAGGGCCTCCATATCGATTGTCGTGAATCGTGGGTCGTTCATCGCGAAACCCACCACCATGCTGCGCATGGTCCCCCGCCCTTGAAAAGGGCGGATATAAAGCGCGGGCTGCTGCCCGGCGCTTACAAGGGAAATGCAAATTAATTAATTTATCATACACAACATAAGTATAACAGGTATAGAGGGAAAAAGAAAAGGGCTGTTGCCTGCGCAACAGCCTCTTCTTTGCTCTTTTATTCGTTTTCCACAGGAACACCCATGCTCTGTTCCAGCAGGGCAGTGGAAGTATTGTAGTCATACAGGGCCTGGATGTAGTTGTTCTTGGCGGTGGTGAGGGCCACGGACGCATCCATTACGTCGGTGTTGGTCCCTACGCCGGCCCGGTACCGGAGCTGGGCGATACGGTAATCTTCTTCCGCCTGGGCCACAGCCACTTCCGTGGTCTTGATCCGTTTTTCCGCTTCCCGCATGCTCAGGTAGCTGGTCCGTACGGCCAGGCGCACCTGATCACTGATCTGCCGGTAGCTTTCCTGGGCTTTCACCACATTGGCCTTGGCTTCCCGGACTTTGGCGGCGTTGACCCCGTAGTCCCAGATGTTCTGGGTGATGTTGAGCCCCACCGTCCAGTTGTCCCGGTTCTGGCCCGGGAAGGTATCATTGCTCCAGGCGTTGGAAGCTCCCAGGCTTACCTGAGGCAGGCTGCCGGAGTTGGCGATCTTCTGGGCGGCCTGAGCCATGCCCACGGAGGCTTCCGCCTGGTGGATTTCCGGCCGGTTGGCCATGGCATAAGTCACGCAGTTGTCCAGGGTGTAGTCGTTGGGTTTGTATTCCAGTCCCTGGCTCAGGTTCAGCCGGGTGGCAGTGGGCAGCCCGATTACGTTGTTCAGGGAGGAAACAGCCACTTCATAGTTGTTTTCCGCCTGGGTCAGGGTCTGCTGGGCGTTGACCAGTTCCACCTGGGACCGGAGCACGTCGGCTTTGGCCACTACCCCTACGGCAAACTGGGCCTGGGTGTTCTTCAGATGTTCATCCAGACGGTTCACGGTTTCCTTGTCCAGGTTCACGGTGTTGGCGGCCTGGAGCACATCATAGTACCCCTTTTCCGCATTGTACCGGGTGGTCTGGTAGGAACTGCTCATCCCATACTGGTAGTAATCCAGGTTCTTTTTGGCCTGGTCGATGACCCCTTCCAGACGGCCTCCGGTATAGATGGGCACCGTAATGCTCACTTGATTGGAATGATTGTTGCCGATGACATTGGACTGGTATTTTTCTGTACGGCCGCTGGTATGGGAGAAATCAATGCTCCCCCACCGGGCCCCTTTGGCCTGGTCCAGTTCCGCCTTGGCCGCATCCAGTTCAGCGGCAGAGATCTTGACGCTGGAGTTGTTGTCCAGGGCCATGCGGACGGTTTTCCCCAGATCCAGGTTTACGGTTTCCGGGGTAGCGGCCCCCACTGTATGGATAGAAAGGGCGCTCAGGATGACAGCGCTCAGAATCATGCTTTTGGTATGGAAATGCTTCACAATCAGACCCTCCTGTACTTTCTGACTACCTAGTCAGCTTTTATTATTATAATCAGTTGAAAAAGTAAAGTCAACCAAACACTTTTTAAACTTTTTGTCAGAATCTGGCCCGAAGCCCCAGGTAGGTGGTGTCGGAACCATGATCAAGCACGTCCATGCTCTCTCCGATCAGGGAAAGTTTGGGACTGAAGGCCCATTCCGCCCCCACTTTCAATTTGGCATCATCGAAATCATAGAAATCGGTGAACAGCTTGAATTTGGGAGACAGGATCCAGTCGGCTCCCACGCCGAATTCTCCTTCCATAACACCGGCCCGGCCCCAGATGTACTTGTTCAGCTTTTTGTTGTAATGGAAGTCCACTTTGTCCCGGTCCCCGATGTCCGAAACCCCCAGATAGGCATAGGTATCTTCCTTCAGGGGCAGCTTCACTCCCATGTCCGTCCGCCATTTGCCTTTTTTGTCATTGTACAGCACATCCGCCTGGACCTGGGCATCGGTGACCACTCCCAGGATCTTGTCCGCCTTCACAGTGGTGGATTTGGCATGGTGGATGGTCTCCTTCAGGTCCTGCTGAGTCTGAGGGTCGGTGACCACATTCTGCAGGGCCTCTGCCGTGTTCTGGATCTTCTTGCTGGCATCCGCCATATTGGCTGCCATGGCCGCCACGTTCTGACCGGTGGCTCCATCAGCATCTGCCTTGTCCATAATGCTGTTCATATGGACGGACATTTCCTTCATCTGACCCACCATGGTGCGGATATCACCCTGGTTCTGCTGGGCCATGGTGGCCAGGGCCTTGGTGAAGTCGTTCATGTTCTTGGCCACTTCCCCGGTCTGGACAAAGCCTTCCCGCATGGATTTCTGCACGTTCTTGTCTCCGAACACATTGCTGAAGGCATCCACCACCACTTCCAGCTTGTCCAGCACCCGGCCGGAGGAATCCATCAGTTTATCGATGCCCCCTGCCTGCTGGCCGGTAATGGTTTCCCCTGCCTTGAACACCAGGCCGGTGGCGATTTTGGGAGGAGCGATGGTGACGAATTTGGTGCCCATGACCCCGTCCATACCGATGCTGAACTGGGAGTTACGGGGAATCTTCTGTTTTTCGTCCATCTTCATGACCACTTTCACTTTGGACCCGTCCACGATGATGTCATCCACCTTCCCTACCGGGACCCCGGCGAACCGGACTTCATTGCCCACTTTCAGGCCGTTTACATCGTCGAACATTACATTGAGTTTGTAGGTCCGGCCGGCAAAACTGAACACCCCCAGGAAGGTGAGCATCAGGGCCAGGATCACGATGCCCCCCAGGGTGACGGCACCGACTTTGACTTCATCTGCTTTCATGATCTTACTCCTTGTCTTCCAAAATATCACTGCGCAGGAACGCCCGCACCAGGGGTTCCCGGGTATGTCTGGCTTCGTCCACCGTGCCGGAAAAGACGATGTGCCCATGGCTGAGCATAAGGATCCGGTCCGCACAAAGGAAGGCGGAAGCCATGTCGTGGGTCACCAGTACCCCGGTGATGCCCAGTTTTTTCTTGGTATCCAGGATCAGCTGGCTGATGTTGGTGGCCATAATGGGGTCCAGCCCGGCGGTGGGTTCATCGTACAGGATAATGTCCGGCTGGAGAGCCAGTGCCCGGGCCAGGCCCACCCGTTTCTGCATGCCTCCGGACAATTGGGCCGGGTACACATGCTCGTTGCCGGCAAGGCCCACCGCTTCCAGCAGGTCCCTGACCCGCTTCTGGATGGCTTCTTCCGACATGCTGGTGTGCTGGCGCAGGCCGAAGGCCACGTTTTCTCCCACATCCAGGAAATCGAACAGAGCGGAATACTGGAACACCATGCCCATATGCTGGCGCAGCTGGTTCCACTGGTCTTCCGTATATTTTTCCACCGGCTGGCCCTGGATCAGCACCTGGCCCCCCTGGGGCTTCAAAAGGCCGATCAGCAGCTTCAGCACAGTGCTTTTGCCGGTACCGGAGGGACCGATTACCGCCAGGGTCTCCCCTTTGGCCACGGAAAAATTCACCCGGTCCAGGATCACCTTGGGCCCGAAGGCCATCTCCACATTCCGGAATTCAATGACAGGTCGTTCCATTTCAGCCTCCATGGACATACAGGATCACCGACAGGAAATAGTTGGCGATAAAGATCAGGATAATGGACAGCACCACGGATTTGGTGGTGGCCATGCCCACACCTTCAGCCCCCTGCTGGGCGTTCAGACCCTTGTGGCAGCCGATGATGGCGATGATGGCGCCGAACACGGCTCCTTTGATCAGCCCGCCGATAATGTCCCAGGGTTCAATAAATCCCCTGATGCTTTCCAGGAACATGTGGGAATTGATCCCGGCGTAGTTTTCCGCCACGAACCAGCCCCCCACATCCCCCACAAGGTTGGCATAGACCACCAGCACGGGCATCATGAGCACAATGGCCAGGAGCCGGGGCACCACCAGATAGCGGATGGGGCTCACGGCCATGACCCGGAGGGCATCGATCTGTTCCGTGACCTTCATGGTCCCGATTTCCGCCGCAATGGCCGCCCCAATCCGGCCGGCCACCACCACCCCGGTCAGGATGGGAGACAGTTCCCGGCCCATAGCAATGGCCACGATGCCCCCTACGGAATCCGCCGCCCCAAAACGGACGAATTCCTTGGCGGTCTGGACGGACATGACCATACCGGTGCACAGGATGGTCATGCTCACAATGGGCAGGGAATCAGCCCCCAGCCGTGCCATCTGCCGGAGGACTTCCCGCCGGTCCGCACTGCCGGCCGCCTGACAGGCCGCCAGAAACAGGTTGACCACCCGGCCTGTACGGGCGCACAGGTCCACCATTTTACGGCCCACCCAGCGGCAAAGATCACGACATCCCATGGAAACAACTCCTTCCCTGCATGATTTCAAAAATACGTTACTGATTATTATAACCTATCTGGATGAAAAAATGTAGAAAAAAGGGGGTGTGAAAAAATTCACACCCCCGGTCACTGGTCTCTTGTCACTGGGCACTGGCCGTTGACCAGTGACAAACAAGGGGCTGTGAAAAAATGATATCTCATTCTTTCACAGCCCCTTTTCTTACCGTTTCTTCACATCCACAGTAATGCTGCTTTCCCCGGTTATAATGAAATCCAGGGGGAATTTCTGCTTGTATTTGCTGCCTTTCAGCAGACCGGTGATGGCGCTGCTCATGCTGCCGGAGGTGGTTCCCGCCGCCCGGGCCGCAGCCCGTCTGCTGGGCCGGCTGTCCCCGTAGGAGGGCATCAGGTCCACCACCACTTCGTTGTTGGCATCCATTTCATTGAATTCCGTCAGGAAATCCTTGAACTGGCGCTGGGAAGACTGGAACATGGCGCTGTCGTCCTCTCCGGTGCCGTCCCCTGCATCCTGTCCCTGGGCGGTGTTGGCCCCGTTCCGGCTGTTCCGCTTGGCCAGGGCCTTGCTGATCCAGGTGGTGGCATTGCCGCTGCGGACGATCAGGTTCATGGGACCCGCCGGCTGCTTGTCCGGGATCCTGAAATTGATAGTCCGGGTGATTTCCTCAGACCGGTAGGGCTTAAAGGTCAGGGTAATGGGCAGGTTCCCTCCCTGGACTGCCGTGAGAGGCGCCGAGGCTCCCACCATTTCCGCCACTTCACAGCTGGAGGTGGTTTCCACATCCACATTGATGTCCTGGATGGTCACCTTGTCGAACCTGTTGTTCATGAGCATATCCGTAGCCACGTTCAGTTCTGAATCGGTAAGCTTCCCGATGTCCGAAGCGCTGTAGAACATGTTCTCCCGCCGGAGCCGGATGGGGCCTTCCTTTTCTCCCTGGGCGGTGATGGTGAACCGGATCCGGGAGGTGCCCCCTCCCTTTCTGTCCTTGGCCATGCTGACGGTGTTGTAAGTCACCCCGTCCACCAGGCTGGGCACCAGGTCCTCATCGGTGATCAGCTGGACATTGCTGCTTTTGTGCAGTCCCCGGTCCTTGTCGGTGACGGACACGTACATGGGGATGATGGGCGCGTTCTCCCCCTCTTTCCCTGCAATGCCGCTGAGACGGTCCTGGCTGATCCGTCCCAGGGTCTTGCCGAGGGTCCCCACTTTGAAAGCGCTCTGGATGTTGGGCACGGAAGCAAAGATCCAGGCATTGGTCATGAAATAGTTGGAATCCCCGTGCTGAAGGAAGGGATGGCCAAAAGCCAGGATCCGTCCTTCATCGTCTGTCCAGGTTACCGTGCCGATGGCTCCGATGACCATATCTCCCCGGACCATGGAAACCCCCACGGAACTTCCCGGTTCCAGCTTCACATTGTCCAGTTGTTCCGTCCCTCCCGGCACGGCATAGGAGGTAAGGCCGAAAGGAGACAGGTTTTCGTTCAGATGGGCCACCCCGTCAGCGGTAAAACCGCTGACCATGAGAGGGGTGCTCTTGGGCAGGAAGACGGAAGGCCGGGGATCGGTCTCGTCAAAGAGCCGGAGCATTTCGTTGATGGGGGTCAGGAAACAGTAGTTGGGGTCGGAAAAAGCCTGACCATAGGCCACGGCTCCGGCCAGCCGGCCGTCGATGTACACCGGGCTGCCGCTCATGCCCTGGGCGATGCCCCCGCTTTCCTTCAGCAGAGGGCCGGACGCCTTGATCAGGATGTTGTAGCCCCCGGTTTCCGTACCGGTGACCCCCAGGACTTCCACATCAAAGGTTTCGATGTCCGCTCCCCGGATCACTGTTTTCCCATATCCCTTCATGCCCGGTTTCAGCTCTTCCACGGCAATGGTGGGAATGGCGGCACTTACCAGGGAAACCGCCGCCACAAGGCAGCCCAGGGTCAGCACCAGGAGCCGCTTCCACTTGAAACAACGCATAATTCCTCCTGTAAAAAAGAGGGTGTGACTGTGTATTTCACACCCTCTGGTTCCTGTAATTATCAATAATGGAAAAAACTGCCTGCATCAGGGCTGGATGGTGGCCACCACCTGGTCCGCTGCAATCTGGCTGCCGGGAGCCACTTCCACGGAAACCACTTTCCCGCTGCAGTTGGCACGGGCTGCCGGTGCCGTCCCGGTCAGGGTCTTCACCGTAACCAGCACAGAACCTTCCGATACCTGGGTGCCCACGGAAACCACCGTTGCCACCTGGCCGGAGAGACTGCTTTTCTGGGGCTGCACCCCTGCCGCCTGGGCAATGCCCAAAGCCAGCAATACCATCAGCAAGGCTGCTGCCCATATTTTTCTGTTTTTCAGGATTTTGTGTAACATGATCAGCACCTCTTTTCTTTCGTTTGTTTATTATATACCGAAGGAGAGGGGAGATGCAAGGGGGCTGTTGCCGGTAAGGCAGCAGCCCCCTCTTCAGGTCTCGGGTCTCGAGTCATGAGGCTCGGGCCACTGGATAGAACCTGTCCTTCGGCCGGGTTCTTCTTATTGTGTATAACCGTAGGGGGCGCAGGCCCGGCGCCCCGCAAAATGCGCAGATCATCGATAATTTGGCGGGCTGCCCGGCGTGCAGCCCCTACGGCACCGATTTACACGTTCAAAAATTTGCCTGCAAATTTATCATTCGGCTCCAGACTTCAGACTCCCGACTCAAGACTGAAATAAGTGCCGCCTCTGGCGGCACTTATTTCCTGAACACCCCCAGAGCCACCCGGACCGGGCGCTCGCTGCCATCGCTGGGATCGTTCATGATTTTGCCGTTGACCACCATTTCGCTGGAGCCGCCTCCGTCGAAGTTCATAGCCCGGTCAGCCCCCAGCTGGACGAAGTACCGGCCGAATTCGGTGAGAGTCATGCCCACGCTGCTGTCGGACCGGCCGTCAGCCACTACAATCAGCACAGTGCCGTCTTTTTTGATGCCCACCCCGGTCCGGGGAGCCCGTCCCTGGGCGATGTCATCGGCGATTTCTTCTTCCTCGCTGGTCACCTGGACCCGGCCGTCCCGGACCAGCTGAGGCCCGGCGGACCCTACGGAAGCTGCACTGTCCGCAGCCTGGTTTCCCAGGGTCTGAGTCACCGTGACTTTGTCTCCGGTCCGCAGGCCGTTCAAAAAGGCGGCGGCACTTCCGTTGCCGGAAAGCACCGTGGTGCCGGGGGCAAGGGCCATGCTGCCGGCCCCTTTCCGGATATCCCGGACAATCCCGCCATTCAGAAGAACTTCCGTGCCGTAGGCATTGGTGTCCGTCGTGTCGTCATACCCGTCATTGTACAGGATCAGTTCGTTCTGCAGCCGCATCCGGTTCAATCCGCCTATGGAGAAACTTTTTCCGTCCGGCCGGGTTACAGTGCCGGTATAGGACAGCCCGGGCTGGATGGAAGGAGTTCCCGTACGGGGAATCACCAGCCCGGTCCGGGGCGTGCTTTCCATGCCCAGCCATTTGTTCTGGATTTTCAGGTTTCCTACCACCCAGATGTCACTGTCGAAATAGGAGGCGTTCACCAGAGCCACAGCCCCGGACCGTTTCTGGATCATGGACAGGGTCCCCCGCTGGATGGTCTTCCCATAGCCGGGGATGAAGTCCAGACGGAAGTCACTGGAAGGGGCCAGGGTCAAAAGATAAGTCTTCACCCGGCCGGCTCCCAGATTCACGGTGCTTTCCCGGTAGGTGAGCCCCTTTCCCAGCCACTGGGAACTTCCCGCCGCCGGTTTTCCGGCCGTACCGGTGCTGGTTCCGGACCGGGGAAAATCCACTACCAGCCGCTGGGGATTCTTCAGCAGGAAAATCTTGTACACCGGCACCGTCTTCCGGAAGACCACCACCAGCCGGCTGTTCTTTCCCTGGGGTTCCAGATAGGCCTTCTGGATCCGGGGATCCCGGAGCCGGACCATTTCCGTCCGGTCCGCCTTTCCCTTCAGGTCAACGATCAGCTGGTTCCCGGTGACCCGGGCCGTATAAGAAAGAGGGCTGTCCAGGTTCATGACCACCCGTGCCCGGTTAGGGGTAACCCCGCCCCGGAGAGCGCTGACCCGGGCCGCCTGGGCCGTCGGCAGAGAAGCCGTCAGCAGCACCCCCGCCAGAAGAATTCGTGCCATCCATTGTCTGTAACTGTGGTTCATTGTGATTGATCGCGTTCCTTTCGTAAAAAGGGGGTGTTGCGCAGGCAACACCCCCTTTATTTTCCTTCCAAAATTTCCAGCAGCCCCGGATCATCCAGGGCCATGCCGGCCCCCCGGGCCACACATTCCCTGGGATGGGCCGCCACCCGGGTCCTTACGTGAGTCCCGGCTTCGATGCACTCATCCAGCCCTTCCAGCAGGGCGCCCCCGCCGGTAAGGACGATGCCTTCTTCCAGCAGGTCCGCTGCCAGTTCCGGCGGTGTCTTTTCCAGCACCTGATGGATGCAGGACAAAATGGCGGTGAGGGGTTCCTCCAGTCCGGCCACCGTATCCTGGGAGGACAGGCGCAGGCTGGTGGGCAGGCCGGTAATGTTGTCCCGGCCCCGGATGATCTTGGTGCTCCGGCGTCCCCGCCGGCTCACGGTACCGATTTCCAGCTTGATTTCTTCCGCCAGGGGCCGTTCAATCTGGATGTTCAGCCGGTCCCGGAGATGACGGATCAGCCCTTCGTTGAAGGCCTCCCCTCCCATCCGGAGTGAGGCTGCCTGGATGATCCGTCCCATGCTCATCACCGCTGCACTGGTGGTACCGCTGCCGATATCCACCACCATCCGGCCTCTGGGTTCCTGGATGGGAAGCCCGGCCCCCAGGGCTGCCGCCAGAGGTCCCTCGATCAGATAAGTCCGGGCGGCTCCCGCTAAAAGAGCCGCTTCCGTCACCGCCCGCCGTTCCACCCCGGTGACTCCCGTGGGCACACAGACCATGACTCTGGGCTTGAAGAACAGATTCTTCCCCACCACCCGGTCCAACACTGTTTCCAGAAGGCCTACGGAAGCGTCGAAATCTGCAATGACCCCGTTTTCCAAGGGCCAGACCACTTCCCACTGGCCCTGGCCGTTCATTTCCCGGGCCCGGGAACCGATGGCACCCGTCTTCCCAGTAGCTGGATCGATGGCCACCACCGTAGGCTCTTCCAGCACGATCCCCCGATTTTTCATGAACACCCGGGTGGAGGAAGTCCCCAGGTCGATGCCCACGTCCACCGGATTGAACAGCCGGGCGAACAGGCTTTTTTCAGTGTGCTTCATGGCGCATCAGCCAACCCGCTGGATGTCGGCTCCCAGTCCGGTCAGCTTGTCCACCAGGTTTTCGTAGCCCCGGTCGATGTGGTAGATATCGGTGATTTCCGTCACCCCGTCTGCCACCAGACCGGCCAGCACCATGGCTGCACCGGCCCGCAGGTCCGTAGCCCGTACCTGGCAGCCGTACAGTTTGGGAACCCCTTCCACAATGGCGGCCCGGCCGCCGTTGGTCCGGATATTGGCCCCCATCCGCAGCAGTTCATCCACATGCATGAACCGGTTCTCGAACACGGTTTCCAATACAGAGCTCTGGCCTTTGGCAATGCACATCATGGCCATGACCTGGGCCTGCATGTCCGTAGGGAACCCGGGATAAGGCAGGGTCTTGATGGTAATGGGCTGGAGTTCCTTAGGTCCCACCACATGGACACTGCTGATGTCTTCTTCCACAATGGCCCCTGCTTCCCGGAGCTTGGCAATGAGCGGCTTCATGTGTTCGCAGAGCACATTGTCCACCAGGATATCCCCCTGGGTCATGGCTCCCGCCACCATATAGGTGCCGGCTTCGATCCGGTCCGGGATCACCGCGTGTTCCCCGCCTTTCATGCTTTCCACTCCGTCGATGCGGATGGCAGTGGTACCGGCGCCTCTTACCTTGCCTCCCATCACGTTGATGTAGTTGGCCAGGTCCACGATTTCCGGTTCCTGGGCCGCATTTTCAATGATGGTGGTGCCTTTGGCCATGGACGCCGCCATCATCAGGTTTTCCGTGGCTCCCACACTGGGGAAATCCAGGTAGATGGTGGTGCCCACCAGACCGTGGGGGGCAAAGGCTTCAATGTAGCCGTGGCCTTGTTCGATGGTGGCCCCCAGGGCTTCGAACCCTTTCAGATGGATATCGATGGGCCGGGTGCCGATGGCACAGCCTCCGGGCTGGGAAATCTTGGCCCGGCCGATCCGTGCCAGCAGGGATCCCATGACCAGGAAAGAGGCACGCATGGTGCTGACCAGATCATAGGGAGCTTCCCAGCCGGTAATGTTGTGGCTGTCGATTTTCAGCACATGAGGGGTGGAATGATCCACCTTCAGCCCCAGACATTCCAGTACTTTGCAGATGGTGCTTACATCCTCCAGTTCCGGAACTTCCAAAATTGTACTGCCCTCCGTCCCCAGAACGGATGCTGCAATGATGGGCAGCACTGCATTTTTGGCCCCGCTGACCCGCACAGTTCCTGTCAGCCGATGACCACCCTTTACCACCAGTTTCTCCACGCCTGATTCCACACCTTTCCTTGCCTGTAGGGAAGCCGGGCTTCCCTCTTTTTTCCTGCCTCTATTGTCGATGGATGCCCCATTGTCTGGCATGACGTTTCTGCTGATTGCTCAGCTGTTCATCCAGACGGAGTCTCATTTCATGCTTTTCCCGATACCGGGCGGCCTTTTCCCGGGCCACTTCTTCCGGATCTGCCTGGGCCAGCTGCCTTTGCTGCTGTTCCCACTGCTGTTTTTCCCGTTCCGCCTTTTCCCGCCGTTTCCGGGATGCGGCCCGTTCCTGGGCTTCCCGTTTCTGCCGGGGCGTCAATTTATGGTCATACAAGAACTGGGCCCGCCGGATCAGATACAGCGGCACCGCCACCGGCATCAGCAGAAAGGTTCCCAATACCCACAGGTTCTTGTGCTTCATGCCAATGCTGTGGCTGTCCAGAAAAACCACCCAGGTCACAAGACAGCAGACCACCAAAACAATCATATTGGACAAACCGTACGGCACCCCCCTTAATGTCTACGGAACTTCCCTTCTCTGTCCATTTTTATAACTAGATTATTATACCATAGAACGTTCTGTTTTCCATAGAGGGAAATAAAAAAAGGGGCTGTTGCATAAGCAACAGCCCCGTCAACGGTCGGTTGTCAACGGGCAAAGGAGGTGCCTACTGGCACCCCCTTTAAAAATTCCTCGTATGGGTCCGCAGCCGATCCGCCAGGATGTTGTAGTAGACTTCTTTTTCCTGGATGGTCTTTCGTAGCTTGCGGATCTGTTCTTCGTCTGTTGCGGCTTCCAGCCGTTCATTGAGCTCGACCAGTTCCAGCCGCAGCTGCCCCATTTTACTGGCAGCCATTTTGCTGATAAAGTCCACAGCGGATCCCCCCTCTGCCTGCTGCAGTGACTTTGTGCTACAGGATCATTCTCCTTCTACGGGATAGGGCTGTACCTTTCCCACCAGGGATGCCGTCCTGAGCCGGGCTTCCGCCCGCCGCAGGATCTTCTCCGTATGGGCCACGTCGGTAAGCGCGTCGGGATGGTCCAGTCTGGCCTGGGCCTCGTCCCGGATCTGCTGATATTTGGCCACATCGATTTTCTCTGCTCTTTGGGCTCTGGGCGTCAGGATCACAACCTGGTTGTCCTTGACCTCTGCGAATCCCCCTTCCACATAGACCAGGATCACCTGATTGTCTTTATCCTGCAGTTTCAGTGCACCTTCCCCCAAGACTGCAATCATGGGGCCATGGTTGGCCAGGATGCCAACTCCCCCATTGACTGTATTCAACAAGACATAGGAAATATCCTCCCTTTTCACCAAAATTTTTTCCGGTGTGAGGACTTCCAGTTTCATTAACCTGGCCATGATCATGCGCCTTTCAGTTTCTTGCCCTTGGCCACGGCTTCATCAATGGACCCTACCATGTAGAAGGCGCTTTCCGGCAGATCGTCGTGTTTGCCTTCCAGGATTTCCTTGAAGCCCCGGATGGTTTCGGACAGGGGAACGTATTTCCCCGGCTGGCCGGTGAACTGCTGGGCCACGAAGAAGGGCTGGCTCAGGAACCGCTGGACCTTCCGGGCCCGGGATACGGTGAGTTTGTCCTGTTCGTTCAGTTCTTCCATCCCCAGGATGGCGATGATGTCCTGGAGTTCCTTGTACCGCTGGAGGATTTTCTGGACTCCCCGGGCCACTTCATAGTGTTCCTGGCCGATGACCAGAGGATCCAGGATCCGGCTGGTGGAAGAAAGGGGATCCACTGCCGGGTAAATGCCCAGTTCCACGATTTCACGGCTGAGCACCGTGGTGGCGTCCAGATGAGCGAAGGTGGCGGCAGGTGCCGGGTCAGTCAGGTCGTCGGCAGGCACATAGACGGCCTGGACGGAGGTGATGGAGCCGCTCCGGGTGGAGGTGATCCGCTCTTCCAGGGCACCCATTTCGTTGGCCAGGGTGGGCTGGTACCCTACGGCGGAAGGCATACGGCCCAGCAGGGCGGAGACTTCAGACCCGGCCTGGATGAACCGGAAGATGTTGTCGATGAACAGCAGTACATCCTGGCCTCCCACATCCCGGAAATATTCCGCCATGGTAAGACCGGTGAGCCCCACCCGCATACGGGCTCCCGGGGGTTCGTTCATCTGTCCGTACACCAGGGCCGTTTTGTCGATGACCCCGGATTCCTTCATTTCTCCCCACAGGTCATTCCCTTCCCGGGTCCGTTCCCCGACCCCGGAAAATACGGAATAGCCCCCGTGGTTGGTGGCCACATTGTGGATCAGTTCCATGATCAGCACGGTTTTGCCTACGCCGGCCCCGCCGAACAGACCGATCTTGCCCCCCAGAGAATACGGGGCGATCAGGTCCACCACCTTGATGCCGGTTTCCATGATCTTGGTTTCCGTGGCCTGGTCCGCCAAAGCCGGAGCCGGCCGGTGGATGGGCCAGTGGTCCGCTGCCTGGACCGGGGTGGGATCATCATCCACGGTTTCTCCCAGGACGTTGAACACCCGGCCCAGACAGCCCTTGCCTACCGGGACCGTAATGGGTTTCCCCGTATCCCTGGCTTCCATGTTCCGGGTAACCCCGTCGGTGGAACTCATGGCTACGGTACGGACCACATCATCCCCGATGTGCTGGACCACTTCCGCGGTAAGATGCACATGGATATTTTTCGATGCCTGGGCATCGATGACGATTGCATTGTAAATGGCCGGCAGTTCCTTATCCGGGAACCGGATATCCACCACCGGGCCCATGACCTGGACCACTCTGCCCACATGGCCCCGCTGTTTGGCGGAGAGATGGGCAACGGCCCTGTCGATTGCTTGTTTCTGCTCTTCCGACACGATGGGTGCCTCCCTTATTTCAGCGCTTCCGCGCCGCTGACGATTTCATTGATTTCCGTGGTGATGCTGGCCTGCCGCACCTTCTGGTAATAGACCTGGAGCTTGCCCAACAGGTTCTGGGCATTGTCCGTGGCCGTGCTCATGGCCGTCATCCGGGAAGCCAGTTCACAGGCAGAGCTTTGGATCAGCGCCGTGAAGATCTGGCTGCGCAGATAATACCGGGCCAGGTAGGGCAGCATCTGGGCCGGTTCCGGTTCGAAGATCAGGGTGGGATAATCGGTGGGATCATCGTCCTCCCAGACTTCCTGGGCCTGTACCTCCAGGCTGTCCTTGGCCTTGGGCTGGACCGGCAGCAGCTGCACGGTTTTGGGGATCTGGATCATGGCAGATTTGAAATAGGTGAAGATCACGTCCACTTCGTCCACTTCTCCGTGGATGAACATGGATTCCACCGTGTCTGCAATGTCTTCCGCCGCCTCAAAGGTGGGCTTTTCGGAAAATCCGCTCCAGCTTTTGGCAATGTGGTAGCCCCAGTGGTTCAGCCCGATCTTCATCTGCTTCCCCACCGCCAGGAGAGGAGAATCCTCCCGGCCCCGGAGCTCCACTCCGGCATATTTCACCACGTTGTTGTTGTAGGGGCCTGCCAGCCCCTTGTCGGAACCCATGATCACATAGGCGGTCCGGTACACCGGCCGTTTTTCCAGCAGGGGATTGGCTTTCATGTCCAGATGGGCCATCACCGAAGGATCGCTGACGGCTTCCTGGAGCAGGCTCTTGAGTTTTTCCGCATAGGGCAGGCTGGCGTCAGCCCGCTGCTGGGCCTGATGCATCCGGGCAGAGGCCACCATCTGCATGGCCCCGGTGATCTTGCTGATGCTGCCGACGGTTTTCATATGGGCACGGATGCCGCTGGTATTTGCCATCAGGGATCACCTGCCTTACATGCCGTCTGCGCTGCCGGGCGCAAACATTTTGCCAAAGTCATCCAGGGCGTCGTCCAGCTGGGCCTTCAGTTCATCAGTGAATTTCTGTTCTTTTTCCAGGGTGGTGAGGATGATGGAACAGTGGTTGTTCAGATACCCCAGCATCTCATGTTCATACCGGGTCACATCCTCCACCGGGATCTCATCCAGGAACCCGTTGTTCACAGCGTAAAGGGAAATAACTTCCTGGGCCATGGACAGGGGCTGGTACTGACCCTGTTTCAGCATTTCCGTCACCCGGGCGCCCCGGTCCAGCTGGGCCTTGGTTTCCCGGTCCAGATCGGAACCGAACTGGGCGAAAGCCGCCAGTTCCCGGTACTGGGCCAGAGACAGCCGCAGGGTGCCGGCCACGGATTTCATGGCCTTGGTCTGGGCTGCGCCCCCTACCCGGGATACGGACAGCCCGGAGTTCAGGGCCGGCCGGACACCGGAGTTGAACAGGTCCGTTTCCAGATAGATCTGGCCGTCGGTGATGGAAATCACGTTGGTGGGAATGTACCCGCTCACGTCCCCGGCCTGGGTTTCAATAATGGGCAGAGCGGTCATGGAGCCGCCGCCGTGTCTGGCATTCCGG
This sequence comes from Acidaminococcus sp., assembly GCF_057597765.1. Taxonomy (NCBI): domain Bacteria; kingdom Bacillati; phylum Bacillota; class Negativicutes; order Acidaminococcales; family Acidaminococcaceae; genus Acidaminococcus; species Acidaminococcus sp. The sequence continues at coordinate 173,575 of NZ_DBMBXK010000002.1, forward strand.
CGGCAGGCCCGTTCCAGCAGCCGGGAATGGAGGTAGAACACGTCCCCAGGGTAGGCTTCCCGTCCCGGCGGACGGCGGAGCAGCAGACTCATGGCCCGGTAGGCCACCGCGTGCTTGCTCAGGTCGTCATAGACGATCAGCACATCCTTGCCCTGGTCCATGAAATATTCCCCCACAGCCGCCCCGGCATAGGGAGCCAGGTACTGCATGGGGGCCGTATCCGCGGCGGTGGCCGCCACGATCATGGTATAATCCGATGCCCCGTACTGTTCAAAGGTATGGAACAGACGGGCCACGGAAGAGGCCTTCTGGCCGATGGCCACATAGATGCAGATCACACCTTTCCCCTTCTGGTTCAGGATGGTATCCACCGCAATGGCGGTTTTCCCGGTGCCCCGGTCCCCGATGATCAGTTCCCGCTGGCCCCGGCCAATGGGCACCAGGGCATCCACAGCCTTGAGGCCGGTCTGGAGGGGCACATCCACCGGCTGCCGGGCGGCAATGCCCGGTGCCTGGTGTTCGATGGGATAATGGGCGTAGGTCTTGATGGCCCCTTTCCCGTCCAGGGGCTGGCCCAGAGGGTTCACGATCCGGCCCAGCATGGCTTCCCCTACGGGGATTTCCATGATTTCACCGGTACGCCGGACCAGGTCCCCTTCCTTGATTTCCGTGGCGCCGCCCAGAAGGACGATCCCCACTTCCTTTTCCCGGAGGTTCTGGACCATGCCGTACACCCCGTCATGGAGGGCAACCAGTTCCCCGCTCATGGCACCGCCCAGCCCGGAGGCCGTGCAGATGCCGTCACCGACTTTTTCCACCACGCCGATTTCTTCCAGGTCCACGTCGTCCTTAAAGGACTGGACCCCCTGGGTCAGGGCCTGGGTGATGTTCTGGGTATGGTCCAGATCCTGGTCGCTGAGATGGATTTCCTTCATCAGGGCATCCATCTTTTCCAGCTGCCGTTTCATGGTGGCATCAAAGATATGGTCGCCGTACTGGATCAGTACGCCGCCCACCAGCCGGGCATCCACTTTCTGTTCCTGGAGCCGGACCGGTTTTCCGAATTTCTCTGCCAGAAGCTCCTGGAGCAGCTGGGCTTCTTCCGGAGCCAGAGGCTGGGCCGTGGTCACCGTCAGGGAGAGGAGAGACTCTCCTGCAAAAAGAGCCTGGTCGTCCTCGGTGAGGGTCAGCCGGTCCAGGATCTGTTTCCACAGAGCTTCCTTGTTTTTACTGTTCATAGGTTGATACTGCCTCCACAGTTCCTCTGAAGGGACTTTTATTTTTTCTGTTCTGCCAGGGTTTCATCGGTAATCCGGGTGATCCGCTGCTGGTCTTCTGCAGAATCCAGCTTTTCCTGGAGAACCCGGCCTGCGATTTCCGTGCTCAGGGCGATGATCTGCTCCCGCACGTCCAGCAGTGCTTTCTTCCGTTCCATTTCCACAGCCTGCCGTCCGGAAGTGAGCAGTTCTTCCCGTTCCTTCTGGGCGTTGGCCATGGCTTCATCATGGAGCTGCTGGGCCATGGCGTTGGCCTTGGACACAATGTCGTTGGCTTCCTTCTTGGCGTTCTGCAGCTGCTGCACATATTCCTGCTTCAGGGCTTCCGCCTCTTTCCGGGCATGATCCGCCTGGTCCATATCCTTGACGATCTTGGTCCGGCGGTCATCCATGGCCTTCAGCAGGGGTTTGTAGGCAAATTTGGCCAGGACCCACAGCAGGATGATGAAGTTCACCACCTGGGCCACCAGCGTATAATTGATACTTACCATTCCCTATCGCTTCCTTTCTCCCCAAAGGGGTGCATGCCTCTTATTTTACAAAGGGGTTGGCAAACACCAGCACAATGGCGATAACGGAGGCGATGATGGGGATGGATTCCACCAGGCCGATGGCGATCAGCATGTTCACCTGGAAGCTGCCTGCCTGTTCCGGCTGACGGGCCATGCATTCCAGAGCCTTGGAAGCCACGGTGGAGTCCCCTTTGGTGGCCCCCAGGGAAGCCCCTACGCCAATGATTGCTGCTCCCAGGATGGAAGCCACGATGATCAGGGTATTGTTGTCTATCATTTTTTTACATCCTTTCTGTTTTCCAGATTCTTATTTTTTGGAATGGACCTGTTTGAAGATCGGCGCCAGGGCGATCACCGTCAGCATGGTAAAGATAAAGGCCTGGAGGAAACCGATGACCAGACTGAATCCGATCCACAGGTTGGGCACCACCCAGGGTACCAGCATGTACAGCACGGCCAGGAGGATTTCCCCGGCCAGGATATTCCCGAAAAGACGCAAGGCCATGGTCAGGGGCTTGGCCAGCTCCTCGATGATATTCAGAGGGAGCATCAGGGCAAAGGGTGTCACCAGATGCTTGAAATAGCTGGGCCCCTGCTGGATGATCCCGATGATGTAGGTGGCCACAGCCACGGTAATGGACAGCCCCAGGGCCACGTTAATGTCATTGGTGGGCGAAGAGAGATGGACCCCCAGGGAAGGCATCAGGCCCAGTTCGTTCCCCACAAAGATGTACAGGAACAGGGTCAGGATGAAGGGCGTGGCCATCCGACGGCCTTCCACCCCCAGGTTGGCATCCATCAGTTTTTCCAGCCACTCCACGATCATTTCCACCAGGTTCTGGATTCCATAGGGAATCTCCTGCACCCGCCGGGTAGCGGCAAAGACGATGGCTGCCACAATCAGCATGGTAAGCCAGGACATATAGATGGTCTGCATGTTCAGGGTGACCCCCGGCAGGACCTGTGTGGTCCCGTAGTGGATGACTTCTGAACCGGCAGCTTCTGCAATTCCCATAGACTTATCACTTCCTTTGTATTATTTCTTGTTTTTTATAGGAAACTCTGACAATTCAGGGTTTCCGGCATCCGGGCCGGCTGCGGGCCAGCTGGATGATCAAACCAAGATTCAGGATCAGGAAACCGGAAAGGACCAGCACCGGCTGCCATTTTCCCCGGAGTGCCGCCAGGGTGAACCCCAGCAGTACGGCGATCCGCAGGAACATGAGCCGGTGCATGGAAAGGGCGGCCTGGGCCGGTTCCTTTTCCATCCCCCGCCGGACGCCCCAGAGAAACAGGGCCGTGTCCGCCAGGCCGGCGGCGGAGCCCAGAAGGGCCCCGGGCAGGGTTCCTCCCAGCAGGAGCACCGCCAGCAGGAAAGCCAGTCCCAGAGCCAGCTGTTTCAGAAACAGCGACCGGAGCTGACGGCCCAGGCGCTGGAACAGGGTTTCCATAGGGTCTTACTTTTCCTGTCCCCCATGGAATTCCGGCATCAGATCCACCGGATACCCATGGGTATGGAGCAGATAGGTGACGATCCGTTTGGCAGCCTGGCCGTCCCCATAGGGATTCACGGCTTCTGCCATGGACCGGTAGTATTTTTCATCGTTCAGCAGCCGGCAGGTGGCAGCATACACATCCTCCTTGCCGGTGCCGATCAGCTTCACCGTGCCGGCGGTAACGGCTTCCGGCCGTTCCGTGGTGTTCCGGAGCACCAGTACCGGTTTCCCCAGGGCCGGTGCTTCTTCCTGGATGCCGCCGGAATCGGTGAGGACAATGTCCACCCGGGCCATCAGGTTGGCAAAGGGTTCATAGTCCATGGGTTCCAACAGATGGACCCGTTCCATTTTGCCCAGGACCGCTTCTGCCACTTCCCGGACCTTGGGATTCTTGTGCATGGGGAAAATGGCTTCCGCTTCCGGATTGTCCTTCAGCACTTCCTTCAGAGCCTGGTATACGTGGCGCATGGGAGCCCCCAGGTTTTCCCGCCGGTGGGTGGTCATCAGGATCAGCTTGTGGTCGGAACGGATGGCTTCCTCCAGTTTGGGGTTGTGGAAATCGAAATGATCCTTCACCGTGGCCTGGAGGGCATCGATCACCGTATTCCCGGTGACGTAGATGTCATCTTCCTTGATGTTTTCCTTCAGCAGGTTGGCTCTGGCGTTGCTGGTGGGAGCAAAATGCCAGTCGGTAATGGCTGCGGTAAGTTTCCGGTTCATTTCCTCCGGGAAGGGAGAATATTTGTTGCCGGTGCGCAGTCCTGCTTCCACATGGCCAACGGGGATCTGTTTGTAGAAAGAAGCCAGCGCCCCCACAAAGGTGGTAGTGGTATCCCCATGGACCAGCACCAGATCCGGCTGGGCTTCTTCCAGCACTTCCTTCAGCCCCATAAGGGCACGGCTGGTCACATCGTACAGGGTCTGACCGGCGGTCATGATGTTCAAATCATAATCCGGTTTGATCTGGAACAGCTCCAGCACCTGGTCCAGCATTTCCCGGTGCTGGGCGGTAACTGCCACAATGGGTTCCAGCATATCCGGGTACTTTTTCATTTCCAGCACCAGGGGACACATTTTGATGGCTTCCGGCCGGGTCCCAAAAATCGTCATGACTTTCAATTTTTTCATTTTCCTTCGCCCCTATTTCATGATCTATCCTGTAAAATCCCGATTTTTCTTGCGCCAATGAAGATCACCGCCAGCAGGAATACCAGCAGTGCAATGGCATAAATCCCCTCCATTTCCGTCAGGAGCACTGCCGTAAGGCAGAGTCCTGCACTGATCAGATACATGAAGATCACTGCCTGCCGCTGGCTGAAGCCCATGGCCAGCAGGCGGTGATGGATATGTCCCTTGTCCGGACTGAAAATAGGCCGTCCGTTCCGGTACCGGCGGACAATGGCAAAGGCCGTGTCCATAATGGGCAGCCCCAGGGCAATGGCCGGCACCAGAAGAGCAATGGTGGCCGCGCTTTTCACAGCGCCGAAAATGGAAATGGCTGCCAGCATGTAGCCCAGAAACAGGCTCCCGGTATCCCCCATGAAAATAGTGGCCGGATTGAAGTTGTACCGGATGAAGCCGATGATGCCTCCGGCCAGGGCCGCGGTGAGCACCGCCACCGGATACAGTCCCTGTTGGAGGGCCACCATGATCACCGTGACAGAGGCAATGGCGGACACCCCGGCTGCCAGGCCGTCCAGCCCGTCAATCAGGTTCACCACATTGGTGAAGCTGACGATCCAGAACACGGTAAAAGGGATGGACAGGTAGTTCAGATAGAAATACCCGCCCCAGGGATTGTTCAGCCATTCGATCCGGACTCCGAAGAACACCGGCACCAGGGCCGCAATGATCTGGCCCACCAGCTTCACCTTGGCGGCCAGCTGGAACATGTCATCCAATATACCCACAATGGCAATGACCGTACCTCCCAGGAGGATGCCCACCACGTCCCGGGTCAGTTCCATGGTGGAAACAGCCGCAGCCATGAACCCGATGTAAATGGCCAGGCCCCCCATCCGGGGCATGATCCTGTGGTGCACCTTCCGGGCATTGGGCCGGTCCACAGCGCCGATGCGGAAAGCCAGCTTCTTCACAAAAGGAGTCAGGACCCAACTGATGATCAGGGAAATGCTCAATGCCAGTAAATACGTTTTCACAAAACAAGCCTTTCTGCGGATTGCCCGCCCAGGGAAATTTACTTTCCCTTTTCCTGGAAAATTTTCTCTGCACTTTTGCTCATACAAAGTTATTATAGTACAGTTTTGGAAAATCTACAATTTGTTCCCCTGTTTCCTTTGTGACATTTTCTCCATTTTTCTTCCCGTTCTTTTTCTCCTCCAGCCATTTGGTGCCAGTTTGTTTACAGGCTCTTTGCTCCGTGTTACACTGAAAAGAATCGGAGGTGTTTCCATGAATGAACTGATCCAGCTGTTTGCGGTGTTCGCCCGGATCGGGGCGGTCACTTTCGGGGGCGGCTATGCCATGCTCCCCATCCTCCAGGCGGAAGTGGTGGAAAAATACCACTGGGCCAGCGAGGAAGAACTGGCGGACTATTATGCGGTGGGCCAGTGTACCCCTGGGGTCATTGCGGTGAATACGGCCACCTTCATTGGCATGAAACGGAAAGGGGTAACCGGAGGGATCATTGCCACCCTGGGGGTAGTGTTCCCCTCTCTGGTGATCATTACGGTAATCGCCGCCTTCCTGTCCAACTTTGCCCAGCTCCAGTTCGTCAGGGATGCCTTTGCCGGGATCCGGGTCTGCGTCTGTGTGCTGATCTTCAACGCCATCAAAAAACTGGCAAAAGGGGCTCTGGTGGACAAACTGACCATAGGTCTGTTCCTTCTGGTCATGGGGATCAACCTGTTCTCCAGCATTTCTCCCGCCTGGCTGGTGGTCCTGGCCGGCGTGGTGGGTCTTTTGGCCAAAAAAGCGGGAGGTGAGCTGTAATGTGCCTTTTTGTGCAGCTGTTCTGGGAATTCTTCAAAATCGGCCTGTTCGCCATCGGCGGCGGCATGGCCACCATTCCCTTCCTGGCCAAGCTGGCTACTGCCACCGGCTGGTTCACAGAAACGGATCTCTTGAACATGATCGCCGTATCTGAATCCACTCCCGGCCCCATCGGGGTGAACACCGCCACCTATGTGGGCTATCACATTGCCGGGATCCCCGGGGCAGTGGACGCCACCTTCGGCCTGATCACCCCGTCGGTAATCGTGATCATCATCGTGTCCCAGTTCCTGAAGAAGTTCGGGGACAGCAAATACGTGAAAGCGGTAATGTACGGGCTCCGGGCCGCTTCCGCCGGTCTGATCGCCGCAGCGGGGCTCATGGTGGCCCGGGTGACCCTGCTCCATCCGGAAGCCTGGAAGCAGGGTGACCTGGCCGGGGTGCTGAATGGCCGTTCCCTCCTTCTGGCCCTGGTACTGGTGTTCCTTACCGGGAAATACAAAAAGGTACACCCCATCGCCTTCCTGGCTGCCTCGGCTGTAGTGGGCGTGGTCTTCGGGTTTGGACAGTAAGAAAGGATCACCCCACCCCTTTCTTCACATACTCCAGGAACTTCTTCAGGGCCGGGGAAGCCTGGGCCAGGCTGGGCAGAGCCATGCCCAGTTCCAGCCGGTCCGGGGTGGCAAAGGGCAGCACCTTTACCTTTCCGTTCCACCGGCGGCTGCTGAAGGCGTTGTCCATGGACAGCCCCAGTCCCGCCTCCACCATGGTCCAGCAGGTGTACATGTTGCTGGTGGTGAACCGGAAATCCGGATGGACCTGGTATTTATCCAGGAACAGGTCCGTGTCTGTTTCCTGCTGGGGCAGGGGTTCGATAAAAGGCTGGCCTTCCAGGTCCTCCGGCAGGAGGGCCTTTTTTTGTGCCAGAGGATGGTCTTCCGGCACCCAGGCCACCAGCCGATCCTCATACAGAGGCACCCAGTCCCCCTGGTACCCGGGATGGCGGCTGAACAGGCAGCAGCTGAGCCGGTGTTCCCGGAGCCCCTCCAGCAGGGTTTGGTTCCCGGCTTCCTGGACATGGACCCGGATCCCCGGATAATCCTTCTGGAACTCCCGGAGGATCCCCGGCAGCCAGCAGGAGGCAATGCTGTAGTAGCTGCCCACGAACAGTTCCCCCTGGTCCAGGCCCAGGATCCCGTTGCACTGTTCCCGTATCTGCCGGCTCCAGTAGAGCAGTCCCCGTATGGACGGCAGCAGTCCCTCCCCTTCCCGGGTCAGCCGTACCCCCTGGGAGGTCCGGGCCAATAGCGGGAAGCCCACTTCCCGTTCCAGACTGTCCAGCATCCGGGTCAGCCCGGAGGGAGAATAGCCCAGCGACCGGGCCGCTGCCGTAATGCTCCCCTGCTCCGCTGCCTGGACCAGGGCCTGGTATTTTTCCGTATCCATGAAATCCCTCCTGTTCTGCTTTTTGCATTGCGTTTTCAGCAACAGTATATTGCAGAATGTGCGCTTCCTGCAACGCCTTTTTCTTTTTATAATGGAACCAGAAAGAAAAAAAATTACAGGGAGGTCTTAGTATGAAACCCACTGCCGCCAAAATCCTTATGGCGCTGATCATCCTGACCCGGAGCAGTGCCTTTCTCTTTTCCAAATTCATCATGGAGGAACTGACGCCGTTCCAGGCTTTGGGGTACCGGTTCATCCTGGCATTCCTGGTGATGGCCCTGGTGCTCCGCCGCCCTCTGGTCCGGGCCTGGGACGAACACCGGAGCCTGGGCCGGAAGAGCCTGCTCCTGGGGCTCCTGCTGTTTGCCGTCATGGGATGCGAAATGCGCAGCCTGCTTACGGCGGAAATCCATACCGTGGCCTTCCTGGAAAACCTGTCCCTGGCCCTGGTGCCTCTGTTCCTGGCCCTGTGGTACCGGCGGCTCCCCGGTGACCGGATTCTCCAGGGAGTGGGCTTCATCCTGCTGGGGGTGGCGGCCCTTACCATCGGCACCGCCGGGTTCACCCTGGCAGGCGGCGAAGGCTGGGCCCTTTTGGCGGCAGTTTTCTACGCCGGGTACATCATCTCTATCGGGAAACTGTCCCATTCCGCTGACCCTCTGGCCCTGGGCACCCTCCAGATGGGCATCATGGGACTCATGAGCTTCGGTGCGGCCCTGGTGCTGGACGGGGGGATCCCGGTGCCCCAGGCAGCTCTTACCTGGCAGTCCCTGGCCTTCCAGGTGCTGGTGTGCAGCTGCTTCGGTTTTGCCTTCCAGCCCAAGGCCCAGCGGTATCTGACCCCGGAAGAAGCGGGGCTCTACTGTGCCATCAATCCTCTGTTCGCCAGCCTCCTGGGCCACTGGGTCCTGGGAGAGACCTTCGGCCCCGCCGGGATCCTGGGAGCGGTGTATATCCTCACCGGGCTGGGGTTTGTGAATTGGAAGGGTCTGTCGCAAGAGCGACAGACCTGTCAGCGGTCAGCTGTCAACGGGCAAAGGAAGCCAGCACCGCTGGCTTTTAAACACCAGAAAAAGAGAGGCTGCCTCAGACAGCCTCTCTTTTTTTCTTTTCCATATATCTCAGCCGCAGGCTCAGGAAGGCAGCGGAGAAGAAGATTCCGGTAATGAGCCCCAGCCAGTAGCCGTCCGGGCCCTTTTCCAGCCCATGGTCCAGGAACAGGCCGAAGGGCAGGGCGATGCCCCAGTAGGCAGCCAGAGCGGAATAGAAAGTGGCTTTTACGTCCTTGTACCCCCGGAGCACCCCCTGGATGGGAGCGGCGGTGCTGTCAAAGAACTGGAAGGCCACGGCAAAGGTCAGGAAGTGCATGATGGGTTCCAGCAGATTGGGGTCGGAGGTATAGAGCCGGGCGATGAGCCCCCGTCCCAAAAACAGGCAGCAGCCGAAAAAAGCCCCGATCAGGATGTTGGACAGCCGTCCCGTGTCCGCATAGGCCTTGGCCTGGACAAAATCCCGGGCTCCCACATAGGCCCCCACAATAATGGTAAGGGACAGGGAAAAGCTCAGGGGCACCATGTACAGCATGTTGCAGAAACTCATGGCCGCCTGGTTGGCCGCCACGGCAATGGTGCCGAACCGGGACACCAGGAGACATTCCACCCCGAAGAAGCTGGTTTCCAGGAAAATGGCCAGCCCCATGGGAATGCCGATCCGGAGATGTTCCCGGACATGATGGAAAGAAAAGCCGGAAGTCCGGAACACGTGGAAATCCCGGAACACCTTCAGCCGAAGCACCAGCAGGGCAAAGGACAGGCAAAGGAGCCAGCAGGTAATGGCCGTCCCCACCCCGGCTCCCGGACCGCCCAAGGCAGGGGCTCCCAGTTTGCCGAAGATGAAGATATAGTTCATGCAGGCGTTCACCGGCATGGTGAGCAGGAACAGCTTCATGGTCACCTGGGTGTAGCCCAGGGTATCCACAAAAGATCGGAGGATGCTGGCACAGAACAGGGGGAGGATTCCCCAGGCCACAAAGCCCAGATACCGGAAGGCCACGGTACGGACTTCCGGAGCCAGGCTCATGGTGTCCAGGATCCGGGGCAGCAGCTGGGAGCCGGCCCCGATTACCGTCACCGCCAGGGCGCAGGCCAGGGCCAGGCCGCTGACCACGGCGCCGGAGATTTTGTGGAATTCCCGGGCGCCCCGGTAATTGGCCACAATGGGAGTCAGGGCCTGGAGGATGCCATTGAGACCGGTGAACACCGGCATCCAAACATTGGTACCGATAGCCACCCCGGCCAGCTGGACAGTGCCTGCATGGCCGCTCATCACCGTGTCGAACAGGCTCATGCCGGTGATGCACAGCTGGGTGATCAGGATGGGGATCATCACCCCCAGGATCTTTTTCAGACAGGAACGGAAGGTCCCGTTCCCCGCCATGGTCATTGCAGTCAACAAATCAACTCCTTTAAATCAAAAGGCTGCTGCCCGGGCAGCAGCCTCTTTTTTCACTTCATAAACTCAATATGCCTTTTCACATAGCCGTACATGATGTAGTTGGCCAGGGCGTTTTTTTCTTCTGTATCCGGGGTTTCTTCGTCCAGGGTAGCCACGAAATTCCGGTCGGCAGAATAATAGTAGGCCTTGCCTCCGAAATATCCCAGGGCATAGGGATGTGGCACTGGCTGGAGCAGATCCCGGCCCAAAAATTCTGCCGGCACTGGCTGGCCCAGCAGGGTCAGCAGAGTGGGTGCCATGTCTTCTTGGCTGGCGTACATGGTTTCATCCAGGTCCGCCAGAGGAGCCAGATTTTTGGAAACGAAGATCACCGGAATGGGAGCCACGCTCTGTTTGTCCTGGGGATTGCTTACCAGGGTCTTGTATTCCCCGCCGGAATGGGGGTTATGGTCCGAAGTGATGATGAACAGGGTCCTGTCATCCATCAGTCCCTGCTTCGAGGCTTCCTCAAAGAAATGCTGGATGGTCTTGTCCACCCAGTACATGCCGCAGACTGTGGCGGTCCCGTGGTCCCGGACATCTTCCGGCATCTCTGCATAGGTGTACCCGTAATAGGGATAGGGCTGATGCATGTCCAGGGTCTTGCACACCAGGAACAGTTTCTGGTCCCGGTGTTCCGCCAGGGTCTTCAGGGCCACATCGTACATTACGTCGTTGTGGAAGCCCCAGCCGCTGGCCCCCTTGTAGCCCATGTTCCCCAGGTCCTCCTTGGCCAGGTAGTGTTCCATGCCGAACTGGGCGGGATATTCCCGGTATTCGTTGGCATAGTACCGGCTGGAGGCATTGATGAAGTACCCTTCGTAGCCGGCCTGCTGGAGACTCCGGAACAGGGAGGGCTGCTTTTCGCCGGGCAGGTCCTTGTCATAGATCAGCTGGGACCGGAAGGTGGCGTTGAGCCCCTGGGTAGTGGGCACCGCAGAAGAATAGTAATGATCGATCCGGGGATACTTCTCCACCAGGGAATCCAGATAGGGCGTGGCATCCGCCGGGATGTTGGGATTGTAGTGATGGAGGTAGTCCCGATGGACGCTTTCCAGGATCAGCATCACCACCCGGTCGTAGGCCGGCTGCTTCCGGGGCACGATTTCCTGTTTGGGCAGGATCCCCAGTTCCGTCAGGGCTGCCTGGTCCTTGTCCGTCAGGGTCCGTTCCTGGTATTTCCAGGGATCATGGACCACCTTGTCGGTCTTGAAGAAGGCTTTCTGGAAGAAGTTCACGTTGATGGGATAAGCCACCATGGCCCGGGTGGGTTTCCGGCTCTTTTCCATATCCACTTCGATGTCCAGGCCGCTGACGCTGTCCGTGGCATGGTAGACCCCTTCTGCCAACAGCAGGTAGGAGCCGTTGAGGCCCATGGCAAACAGCACCACGCACAAAAGGGACCAGGGCAGGTTGGGCTTGTGCCGCCGGGGATGGACCACCCGGAACAGGGGGACGAACACCAGCATCACGGCAGCGATCAGACCCAGCTGCCAGTTTTCCGTGGTGCTCAGGATCCCTTTGGCGGCGTAGATGTTCAGGTTGTCAAACAGCACGCTTTCCACGTGCATGGAGGTGTTCCAGAAATAGATCCCGTCTCCCAGGATCAGAAGGCAGGTCACATAGTAGACCAGGAAATAGACCGCCTTCATGGCCCGGTTGGGCCAGTGATGGTAGCACATGGCAGCCAGCAGCACCAACACGATGTTGTTGAACAGCCCGGCCAGCACCGAAAGCACCGTCATGAACCCGGGGTCCAGTTCCAGATAGCTGACCATGAACACCGCATCGATCAGATACAGGGTGCCCACCACCACCACCGGGAAATACCGTTTCACCCGGTCCCGGATCCGCCGGCGCTGGGCGTACAGGAACAGGACCACCCAGGACAGCAGCAGGTCCCGGCAGAAATAGTTCAGGGTGTGGTACCAGAATTCCGCCCAGGGAAAGGGTACGATTTCTTTCAAAAAGTTCCAGCGGTACCCGGCTTCCGCCAGAAAACTCAGGAGCACAAAGACTCCGTACAGGATTTTCTTTTTCACAACGCAGCCTCTCAGGATATGAATTGCAGGGATTTGGGCAGCAGGACAATGGAAAGAGGGGAATTGACCACCGCATCCCCGTCCAGTTCCGCCGCGAATTTACTTACATTGCACCGGACATCCACCTGGGTGGCGGGATAGATTTCCACGCTTTTGTCCAGGGTCAGCATGTCTGCGGCAATCAGTGCCGTATACCGGAGGAAGTCCACACAGCGGCCCTTGGTGAACAGGCACACATGCATGGTGGGATTGGACAGGGAGCCTCCGTTGACCAGAGAGAACCGGCCGGCATAGTACCGGCTTTTGGTGACGATCACCGAACTGGCCTGGTGCCACACCCCGTCCCCGTTGATCATCACCTGGAACCGGTATTTCCAGTTGTGGAGCAGCATTTCATTCCCCAGCACCCGGCCGCTCTGACGCACATAGGCCAGGGTGGACAGGTACTTTTTCTGTTTGGGGGTCACCTGCTGGACCACCATGGAATCCACCCCGATCCCGGCCACGGTGAGGAAGATCCGGTCGTTGGCCTTGCCCAGGCACACCGGGGTGGTGACTCCTTTGGAAACCCGGTACATCCAGTTGTGCACATCGGTTTTCTGCATCAGTTCCTTGGCCACCAGGTTCACGGTTCCTGCCGGATAGATGCTTACATAGGGCCAGTAGTCCTGGTCCACGCATTCTTCCACCAGGGCCCGGAGGGTGCCGTCTCCCCCAGCCACGATCACCCACTGGATCTGTTCTGCACAGATCTTTTTTCCCACAGCCTGGGTTTCCGCAAAGGTGCCCACGGTCACATACTGGAACTTTTCCGCACCGTACAGCCGCATCAGCTGCCGGGCAATGCTTTCCACATTGCTGTGGATTCCGCTGAAAAGGGTCTGCTTTCCGGAGTTGCGGTTGTGGACCAGAAGGACTTTCTGGAATCCTTCAATATCGACTTTATGACGAAGCATGTGCATCTCCACCTACTCTTTTTCTTCCATTATTCCGTGTAAATCCATTTTTTCCTTGAAAAATAATTCCAAACCGTCACCAGTGCCGAAGCCCCCACTTTGGATCCCATCACCGGCAGACCCAGGCTGCCTACAAACAGCCGCATAAGCAGCACGTTGTACAACAGCCCCAGGGTGGACACCAGGAGTACCAGGGAAAATTCCTTTCCTTTGCTGTAACGGACTCCGCTGGTGAACACCCAGATGTTGGTGGCGATGTAGTGGCACACCGTGGAACAAAGGTAAGCCGCCGCTGTGGCTACAAGATAGTTCCAGCCCCAGTGACTGTTGAACAGATAGACCAGGGCCCACTCAAACAAAGCAGCCGTGCCCCCGATGCAGAGATAACAGAGGACACGGATCTTTTCACTTTTGGATTTCTGGAGCATTTCAGTGCCCCATCAGCTGATACAGCAGCATGACCACCACTCCCGGGATTCCGAAGAAGCCGGCCACCAGAGCTGAAATGAAGTGGATGGGAATGGTCACTCCGAAAAGGCCTCCCAGGATGTTGAACAACCACAGCAGCACCACCCCGCAGATCCCGTTCCACAGGAGCTTCAGGGAAAGAGAGAACATATTGATGATCAGGAACAGGACAACCAGGGCTGCCCCGCCCACCAGCCATATTTCCATATTGTTTAACCGCCTTTTCTGCATAATCCGTTTTTTCCAGGCAGTCTTCTGCCTGCCGGAAAGGATCAGATTTCCCGCCGGTTTTCCAGAGCTTTGTACAAAGTCAGTTCATCGGCATATTCCAGATCCCCGCCCACCGGAAGCCCATGGGCGATCCGGCTCACCTTCACCCCGGTGGGGCGGATCAGCCCGGCCAGATAGTTGGCTGTGGCTTCCCCTTCCACATCGGAATTGGTGGCAATGATTACTTCCTTCACCGTCCCCTTCTGGAGCCGGAGCAGCAGTTCCCGAATCTTCAGCTGATCCGGGCCCACCCCGTCCAGAGGAGACAGGACCCCGTGGAGCACATGGTACAGGCCCTGGTAGCCCCGGGTCCTTTCCATGGCCGCCACATCCTGGGGCTGTTCCACCACGCACACCAGGCTCCGGTCCCGTTTTTCATCCTGACAGATTTCACACAGATCCCCTTCGCACAGGTCAAAGCACTGACGGCAGAGATGGACATTGTCCTTTACGTCCAGGAGAGCCCGGGCCAGTTCCTCCACATCTTCCCGCTTCATGTCCAGCACATGGTAGGCCAGACGCAGGGCCGATTTGGAGCCGATTCCCGGCAGGCGCCGCAGCTGTTCGTGGAGCCGTGCCAGGGGTTTTACCATCCGCATGCCTGAGACCGTTCCTTAAAACATCCCCGGCAGCTTCAGTCCGCCAGTCACTTTGCCCAGTTCCTTTTCCGTCATTTCGTCCACTTTCTTCATGGCATCATTGACAGCGGTGACGATCAGGTCCTGGAGCATTTCCACATCCTCCGGATCCACTGCATCCGGGGACAGGGTCAGGCTCACCAGGTTCTTGTTCCCGTTGACCACAGCTTTGACGGCTTCGCCGCCGGCGGTGCCTTCCACTTCCCGTTCCTTCAGTTCTTCCTGGAGCTTGGTCATTTCGCTCTGCATCTTCTGTACTTTCTTCAGCATGCCCTGCATGCCGTTCATTGCCATTCCACCTTTGAACATTTGGTTTCCTCCTTATGTCCCAACAGGGACCTTGTTTTATTCTTTATAGACTTCTCCGCCGAAAACCTGCATGGCTTTCTTCACACCCTCAGGGAGTTCCCCTGGTTTGACCGGGTGAGGGGCGGGACTTGCTGATTGGCTGGCCGGGGAAGGGGCCGGAACAGGTTCCGGTATTTCCTCTTCCTCCGGCGGTTCAGGGGGCAGCGGGATTTCCTCCTCCGGAGGCGCCGGAGGTTCCGGCATGGGATCCGGCACGGGAGGAGGCGGCGGTGCCGCCTGGACCGGTGCCGGTGCAGCCGCCGGTTTCTCCTGGGGCCGGTGGAGGGAAATCTCTCCTTCCTGCTGGACCACCTGGAGCCCGATAGGCTGCCCCACCGCTTCCTTCAAGATATCCTGGATCAGATTCCGGAAGGAAGGTTCTTCCATTTTTTCCTTTCCATAGGCGGAGCTGACGGCCAGGAGCAGTTCCTGGTCCTGGTAATCCGCTGCCTGGGCCATTTCCGCATAGACCAGGAACGTCCGCTTCCGGCGCCGTTTCAGACCCTGGAGCACCAGCTGCCACAGCTGCTGGGCCTTGGCCCGTCCGCTACCGTCAAACTGCACTTCCCCGGCAGCAGGTTCCGGCCGGGCCGGCTGTACAGCCGGGGCCGGTGGTGCCGGGGGCGCAGCCGGTTCCGCCGCGGGAGCAGCGGGAACTGTCTCCTGGGGCCGCCGGGCTTCTTCCTGCCGGGCGGCTGCCGCCATCCGGGCAAAGGCATCCTTCACCCCGGAATTCGGCCTGACAGCCGTGGGGCCAGGAGATGCCGGCCGGGATACGGAGGCCTGTACGGCTGCCGGCCGGATTACCGGGGCTGCAGTCGGTGCCGCCGTGATGCCTCCCTGCCGGAGGGCGGCCACCTGCTGTTCCAGACTGTCGATCCGGGCCAGGAGAGCCGCCTCCGTATGGCCCCGGGTTTCACACAGGTCAAAGAGGCACAGTTCCCCTACGATCTTTTTCCGCAGGGAGAATTTGCTTTCCCGGATGGCCTCGTGGATCCGCTCCACACTGGCCACAATCTGGCTGGAAGTAAAAAGGGCCGCCGTCTCCCCCAGGGCTTCCGGGGTATCCGTCAGGTAAATTTCCTGATACTCCCGGTCTGCCTGGTACAGCAGCAGGGCCCGGAAATATTCCATCAGTTCCGCCAGGATCTGCTCCATTTCCTTGCCCTGTTCCAACAGCTGGCCCAGGGCATCCAGGGCCCCGGACAGATCCTTCTGACCGATCCGGGTCACCAGTTCCCGGAGTTTTTCCCGGCCCACCAGGCCCAGCACCTGCCGGACCGTTTCCGCCGTAACAGGACTGGCCATGACACTGCACTGGTCCAGGAGACTCAGGGCATCCCGAAGTCCCCCGTCCGCCTGGATGGCCATGAGCCGCAGGGCTTCCGGTTCCGCCTGGATTTTGCTGCCGTTGGCCACTTTGGCCAGATGGGCTGCAATCTCGTCCACAGTGGCCCGGCGGAAGTCGAACCGCTGGCATCGGGACAGGATGGTATTGAGGATCTTCTGGGGCTCGGTGGTGGCCAGTATGAACACCACATGCTCCGGCGGTTCCTCCAGGGTTTTCAGCAGGGCATTGAAGGCATCGGTGGTGATCATGTGGACTTCGTCGATGATGTACACCTTGTACCGGCAGGAAGAGGGCGCAAAATACACCTGCTCCCGGAGTTTCCGGATTTCGTCGATGCCCCGGTTGGAAGCCGCGTCGATTTCCACCACATCCGGGCAGGTGCCTTCGGTGATTTCCCGGCAGCTTTCACAGTCGTTGCAGGGATGGGCTGTGGGGCCTTCCCTGCAGTTCAGTGCCTTGGCCAGGATCCGGGCGGTACTGGTCTTCCCGGTACCCCGGGGACCGGCAAACAGATAGGCATGGGAAATCCGCCCGGTTTCCAGGGCGTTGGTGAGAGCCTTCTTGATGGGACCCTGGCCCACCAGATCGTCAAAATCCTGGGGACGCCAGGTCCGGTACAATGCTACGTATGCCATCTTTCCCATCCTTTCTGCAGTGCTTCTTTGCTATTATACCTTTTTTCCATGGACGCTTTCAACAGGATTCTTTTCTTTTTTCAAAAATCCCTTGACAAAGAATGTAAAATTCGTTATACTAAATCTCGCAGTTGTCGTTCAGGCAGCTGAAAACTGAATAGCTGTCTGTCAGCAATTCAACCTGGAGAGTTGTCCGAGTGGTTGAAGGAGCACGCCTGGAAAGCGTGTATACGGGATAACCGTATCGAGGGTTCGAATCCCTCACTCTCCGCCATTTTATCCAATCAGCCGCGTTGTGCGGCTTTTATTTTTCCGGCGGACTGCAGGAGTGGGTCCTGCGCAATGGAGGCCTGTGAACCTTGTCAGGTCCGGAAGGAAGCAGCAATAAGCGGATACCCCCATGTGCCGCAGGGGTGCCTGCCCCTGCAGCCCGCCGGGAAAATAAAGAAAAAAGAGCTGCCGCCCCAAGGGGCGGCGGCTCTTTTTTGTCATCGGTCGACGATTGCTTCCCTGCACACAAGAAGGCCCTTAAAACACCTCCAGTACCTTCCCCGGATTCAAAATATCCAACGGATCCAGGGCCCGCTTGATGGTTTCCATCATATAGAGTTCTCCCGGGTCCGCCAATTGGGCCAGCTGCTTCACCTTTTTGGCCCCGATGCCGTGTTCCCCGCTGAGCTTGCCGCCCAGGGCATAGATGTATTGATAGGCCTTTTCGTGGAAGGCATCCAGGGCTTCTTCCCATTCCCGGTCGGACAGATCTCCCTTCAGCATGGCGAAATGAAGGTTCCCGTCCCCGGCATGGGCCAGGGTGAACACCCGGAAGGGATATTTTTTGGCTTCCGCGGACAGTTCGTCCAGGGCCTGGGCGATTTTGTCCAGGGGCACCACAAAGTCGTCACTGGTCATGACCTTGCTCAGCACCCGGGCGGATTCCAGACAGTTCTTCCGGAGGGTCCACACCCGTTCATCGGCCATGGACACATCGACCGCTCCGTGGCTCCGGCACAATTCGTCCAGTTTCAGCAGTTTTTTATCCAGTTCGTCCTCGTCGAAACTTTCCAGAGTCAGGATCACATAGGACCCATCCTCATAATGGCCCAGGTCCAGTTGGGAATAGTCGCTGGCGGACCGGACGAAGGCATTGTCCATGAATTCCACACTGGTGGGATTCAGCCCTTCCCGGAGCAGTACGGGCACAATGCCTGTAGCCTTGGCCTGGTCGGTGAAAATGGCCAGCACATCGGCTTTATAGGGAGCCTGGGGCAGCAGCTTCAGGGTCACTTCCGTAATGATGCCCAGGGTACCTTCGCTGCCGATTACCAGCTGATCCAGGCAGTAGCCGGTGGTGTTCTTCTTGCTCCGGGTGCCCAGACGGGCGATCTGCCCGTTGGGCAGCACCACTTCGATGGCATGGACCTGGTTCCGGGTGGTGCCGTACCGGACGGCCTTGTCTCCCCCGGCATTGGTGGCTAGGTTCCCGCCGATCAGGCAACTGTCGGCGCTGCAGGGATCCCCGGCATAGAACAGGCCCTTTTCCCGGGCGGCCTGCTGGACGGCTGCGGTACGGGCCCCGGCCTGAGCCACCAGATACATGCCTTCCGGATCCACTTTCAGGATCCTGTCCATCCGTTCCATTAAAAGCACCAGGCCGCCGCACACAGGAATGGCCCCGTCCGATACGCTGGTGCCCCCGCTCCGTGGCGTCACCGGGAACTGTTCCCGGTTGGCCAGTTTCAGGATGGCGGAAACCTCTTCCGTAGAGCCGGGAGCAGCCACTGCCTCCGGCAGATGGAACTTCCGGGGGTCGGTTTCCTCATCGGTCTTGTACTGTTCCAGGTGATCCGGATCCGTCCAGACATACTTCTCTCCTACAATGCTGCGCAGTGCGTCCAGGACTTTCCCGGTCATGGGTTGATAGATTTTCATGCTTCCTTCCTTCTTTCGCGGCCTCTGCAGTTTTTATACAGTAAAAAAGGGCTGCTGCACGAGCAGCAGCCCCATGGCTGGCGGATGGAGAGGGATTCGAACCCTCGGTACCTTGCGGTACACTTGATTTCGAGTCAAGCACCTTCGACCACTCGGACACCCATCCATGAGAGTTTTATTATACCATACTTACCGCCGTGCTTTCAAAAAATCCTGCAAAATTTTCCGGCACTCCTCTTCCAGCACCCCGGCGGTCACCTGGGTCCGGAAATTCAGGGAAGGATGGGCAGGCAGGTTGAACTGGGAGCCGCAGGCTCCGGCGGCACTGTCCCAGGCCCCGTACACCAGCCGGCCCACCCGGGCATTCCAGATGGCCCCGGCGCACATGGGACAGGGTTCCAGGGTCACATAGAGCGCAGTGTCGCTGAGCCGCCAGCGGCCCAGCTGCCGGCAGGCTTCCCGGAGCACCAGCACTTCCGCGTGGGCAGTGGCGTCCCGGTCCTGCTCCCGGCGGTTGTGGTTCCGGGCCAGCACCTGGCCCTCCCGGACCAGCACAGCCCCCACGGGGATTTCCCCCTCCCGGGCTGCCTGCCGGGCTTCCTCCAGGGCCATTTCCATGAAATGAACATCGGTCTGTCCGGCAAGCGAGTTCTTGGTAATCTGAGCCATCTTGTTTTTTCTCCTTTTCCAAAGATCCACTGGGGCGGCAGGCGGACCGTGCAGCAAACCCTCCTACTCCCTCTTGGTCAGCTTGTGCAGATCGTAAGGAGTATCCTGGTACACCACGTTCAGCCAGTTCAGGTAGAACAGATGGGCGTAGCTGCACCATTTGAACAGAGGCTCCTGGGTGGTATCGTCCGTGGGATAGTAGTGTTTGGGCAGGGAAGGATTCAGGCCCTTTTCCCGGTCCCGGACGTATTCATCCCGGAGGGTCATCCGGTCATATTCAAAATGGCCCATGACAAAGATCCGGCGCATGTCTTCCGTGGCACAGATGTTGATGCCGTTTTCCACGCTGCGGCTGAGCACCTGGAGGTCCGGATTGCTGTACACCTTGGCGTCATCCACGGTGGTGTACCGGGACTGGGGAATGAAATACCGGTCGTCAAAGCCCCGGAGCAGCGGATGGTTCCGGACCGTGAGCCCATAGGGATAGATGCCGCAGAGCTTCTGGGGGAACATGATCTTCGGCACATCATAATAATAGTACAGGCCGGCCTGGGCACCCCAACAGTAATGGAGCACGGAATACACATGGGTCCGGGCCCATTCCAGGTATTCCTCGATTTCTCCCCAGTATTCCACATCCTCGAATTCAAGTTTTTCCACAGGAGCCCCGGTGACGATGAGCCCATCGTAATACCGGTCCTGGACATCTCTGAATTCCAGGTAGGCGGATTCCAGGTAGGAATTGTCCGTATGGGTCCCCACCCGGCTTACCGGCCGGCAGAAATCGATTTCCAGCTGGAGGGGGGAATTCCCCAAAAGCCGGAGCAGCTGCACTTCCGTGGGCTTCTTCAAAGGCATCAGGTTCAGGATCAGAATCTTCAAAGGACGGATGTCCTGAGTCAGGGCCCGTTCGTTGTCGATGGTGATGATATTTTCTTCACGCAGCTTTTCCTTGGCGGAAAGATGGCTGTCGATTTTGATTGGCATGGAAATCACTCCTTCTTCATGAATAAAAAAAGCTTCCGCCCCTGCAGGGACGAAAGCATCGTGGTACCACCCGGCTTCGCCTGGTTGCCCAGGCCTCTCGAGCACACGCAAGGCGGATGCTCCAGTGCTGTAACGGGCACCCCCGGATGACCTACTGCCGTTCAATCATCTGCTCCAAGGCCATGTTCCCCTTCTCCGCCGCTCTTCCTTTCACCCAAATGGAAGCTCTCTGTGCCGGCCTGCAAAGGGTACTCTTCTTTTCATTGCAGGTTTGTCTATCAAATTGCTTTCAATTTAGCACAGAAAACCCGGTTCGTCAAGAGGTTTCCCCCTTGCAATCTTCTCCTTTTGGCCGTATACTGGAGACAGATTTAATGTTGTTAAAACAACGGAGGAAAACTATGGATACGGAATTTCTGGCCAAAACGGCTTTGTTCAAAAATGTTCCCCCGGAAGAGATCCAGGTCCGGATACACTGTCTGGGAGGTGTAGTCCGCTCCTACGACAAGGGAACCTACATCCATTACGCCGGGGATGTGGTCCACACGGTAAGCATGGTACTGAAAGGAAGGGTCATCATCGAAAACGACGACCTGTGGGGCAACCGGAACCTGCTGGGGCAGATGGGCCCCGGGGAGTTGTTTGCAGAAGCCTATGCCTGCGCGGAAAACGAACCCCTGCTGATCAATGTGCTGGCGGTGGAGCCCACCACCGTGCTGATGATGGACCTGTCCAAGGTGTTCCACACCTGTTCCCGGAGCTGTCCCCAGCACCAGCAGATCAGCGACAACCTGCTCCACATCCTGGCCCGGAAGAACCTGTCCCTGGCCCGGCGGATCCTCCACACCTCCTCCAAATCCATCCGGGGGAGGGTGCTGTCCTACCTGTCCTTTTTGGCAGCCCAGCAGAAGCGGAAGATCATCACCGTCCCCTTCAACCGGCAGCAGATGGCGGATTATCTGAGTGTGGACCGGAGTGCCCTCAGCAACGAACTGAGCAAGATGCAGAAGGAAGGCCTCCTGGAATACCACAAGGAAAGCTTCAAGCTGCTGAAAGAAGAATGAGGGCTGTCAATAGTCAATTGTCAATAGTCAATTGTCAATGGCCGTTGGAAGCCGGCTTTCAGCCGGTTCTGAATGATATAAAGGAGTAAGGTTGCTATGGAGCAAATGGAACTTACAGGAAAGATTCTGCCGGGGATCCCGGTGGAGGAGCATCCTTTTCCACCTTTCCTGCCGGAGGGAGCCAAAGTGCTGATCCTGGGGACCTTTCCCCCGGCAGCGGAAAAGCGGGCCATGGATTTCTACTATCCCAATTTCCAGAACGACATCTGGCGGATCATGGGAATGATATATTTCAAAGACCCGGACCATTTCCGGAAAGGGACGAAAAAAGCCTTTGACCCGGAAGCCATCAAAGCCTTCCTGACCCGGACGGGCATCGCCCTGGGGCCCACGGTGCTCCGGGCCCAGCGGCAGAAAGGCAATGCCTCGGACAAATTCCTCCATGTGGTGGAAGAAGCCTCCCTGGCTGCCATGGTCCGGCAGATCCCGGACTGCCGCCATCTGATCACCACCGGAGAAAAGGCTACGGAAATCCTCCTTGGCCAGTGCACCGATCCTCCCAAACTGCCCCGGACCGGCACCACCCTGCCCATTACCCTGGACGGACGGGAACTGCTTCTTTCCCGGCTCCCCTCCACTTCCCGGGCCTATCCCATGAAGCTGGAAAAGAAAGCGGAGATGTATGGGGCGGTGCTGCTTGAAGCAGCACCGCCCGTCAGCTGTCAACGGACAACGGTCAGCGGCCAAAGGAAAAAAGCAGATTGAGCCTGCCGCTCAATCTGCTTTTTTGATGTCAACAACGACGATTTCCGGTTTTGGGCCCGTCCTCACCGGGACGCCCCAGAGGCCGTAGCCACTGGAGACTGTGGCCAGCATCCCCTCCACCATTTCTGATCCGTAATCCAGTAAGTACATTTTCCGGGTGATCAGCCGGTTGGGAGCTATCTGGCCTGCATGGGTATGGCCGGCAAAATACAGATTGTATCCTTTAACCGCCGCTTCCGGGATCCTTCGGGGTTCATGTTCCATGAACACGTTGAACTTCCCGGGTTCCGGATGATAGTCCGCCCGCCGGTTTCCAAACAGGTAATCGTCCATCCCCGTCAGGTTCAGCCAGGGATTCACCATCCGGTTTTCATCCACGGCAAACCGGACGCCTTCCTCTTCCAGGAATTCCCGTTCCACAGCTCCGGAACCCAGCCGTTTGTCATGGTTGCCAAACACCGCATAGACCCCGTCGGTACTCCGCAGCTTCCGGAACGTGCCCAGGCTCCCTTCCTGGAGCACAAAGGGCAGGTCCCCGTCCACCATATCCCCGCCCAGAAGGACCAGATCCGGCTTTTGCTCATTGATCCTCCGGACCAGAGTTTCCCCATAGGAGGTGCCGAAAAGGCCGCCGAAATGGAGATCGGACACAAACACGATCCGATAGGGGCCAGGGATGTTTTTATCCGTGGCATATTCCAGCTTCCGGACCACCGGGTGGAGGGCCTGCCAGCAACCCACAGCCACCAGGAGCACCGTCCCTGCAAAAAGCACCTGGGCTGCCCGGGACGCCAGAAACGGCCAGTGCCTCAGTTTCCCCACAAGGAAAGCCACCAGGAACAAAGCCATCCCCAGCACGGAATAGTACAGGAAGCCCATCCACAGGCCCCCGGCCCAGGCCAGGAACCGCAAAAGGGGCCGGGGCACCGCATTCAGATACACATTGCTGAACACAAAACACAAAGGCAGTACCCAAAAAGGCACCAGGGTCCACCAGGACCGCAAAAAAGAGAGCCCCGCCCGGTACATGGCCCAGATGGCCGTGGAGCCACCCAGTCCCACCAACAGCAGGGTCACAAAGAAGGATTTCACGAGAACATCATCCCTTTACAACAGCGTTTTTCCTGCCCAGAAGGCCACACTGGCCGCCAGAAGGCCCAGGGTGTTCTGGAGCAGCAGGTACAGGAACCCGGTTACATGTTCCCCATGGAGGAAGAAATGGAGCCCTTCCTTGATAAAGGAAGAAAAGGCCGTAAAACCGCCGATGAACCCCCAGTACAGCAGCATGGCCCATCGGGGATGGGGAAGTTTCGTATACAGGAAGGCGGCAAAAAAGCCTACCAGGATGCACCCGAAAGTATTCACGAAGACCATTTCCCAGGGAAAATGATTGCTCCAAACTCCCTTCAGGGCCCCAGCCACCAGGTATCTGGCCACCGATCCCAGGGCGCCGCCCAAAGCCACATAGACAAGCAGCAATGCATCTTCTTTCCACATCATAAACTTCTCCCCCTCAATAAAAACAACAGTAAGATCACGCCTCCCTGCTGCACCCTTTTTCCCCAATTTGAAAAAACGGGCGCTGAATCCAAGCCCAGCGTCCTTCTATAATAATATGATAGTAAAAACCGTTTATTTTGTCAATTCATTTGGAAATGGTTCAAAATAATTTCCAAACTTCCTTTTTCCATTCTTTCCTTCCCTTTACCGACTTTTCAGCCGGAAACATTGCACCGGAACGGGGACAACGGTATAATGACAGTATTATGAAAGAAAACAAATTACCCTTCAAAATCAAAGAGAACATCGAACTGACCATTACCGGTCTGGGCAGCTCCGGAGAAGGGGTGGGCAAAGTCAGCGGCTTTACCTTCTTCGTCCCTGGAGCCCTGCCGGGAGAGCGGATCCAGGCCCAGGTGACCCTGCTGAAGAAAAGCTACGGCCAGGCCCGGCTGCTGAAGCTGCTGGTGCCCTCCCCGGACCGGGTGAAGCCCCCCTGTCCTGTCTACGCCCAGTGCGGCGGCTGCCAGCTCCAGCACCTGTCCTATCCGGCCCAGCTGGCCCTGAAACGCCAGACGGTGGTGGACGCCATGGAACGGATCGGCCATTTTTCCAAACTCTGCGTCCAGGAAACCCTGGGAGCGGAGGACCCCTGGCATTACCGGAATAAAATGCAGGTACCGGCTGCCCAGGGACGGAACCACACCCTGGCCATTGGCTGCTACGCCCAGGGCACCCACCGGGTCATTGATGTGAAAGACTGTCTGATCCAGCAGCAGACCAACAACAAAATCGTCCAGGTGGTCCGGGCCTGGATGGAAAAATTCCGGATCCCGGCTCTGGAAGAAGATGCCCGGCGGGGCATTGTCCGGCACATTATGGGCCGGGTGGGAGTCCGTACCGGGGAAGTAATGGCCGTGCTGGTGACCAACGAACCCCAGGTCCCCCATCTGAAGGATCTGACGGCCATGCTCCGGCAGGAAATCCCCGGCTTCACCACTCTGGTCCAGAACCTGAACACCCGTCATACCAATGTGATCATGGGCCCCAAAAACAAAGTGATCTGGGGGCCGGGCGTAATCCATGACCGGCTGGGAAAATTCACCTTTGCCATTTCTCCCCATTCCTTCTTCCAGGTGAACACCCTCCAGGCGGAAAAGCTCTATGAAACAGCCCTCCAGTACGCGTCCCTTACAGGAAAGGAGAAGGTCATCGACGCCTACTGCGGCACCGGCACCATTACCTTGTTCCTGGCCCAGAAAGCTCAGCGGGCCCTGGGAATCGAAATCGTGGCTCCGGCCATCCGGGATGCCAGGCAGAATGCCCGGGACAACCAGGTGACTAATGCAGAGTTCCTGTGCGGAGATGCGGCCAAAGAAATGCCCGAACTGGTCCGCCAGGGCAGCCGCCCCGATGTGGTGGTGCTGGATCCTCCCCGGGCCGGCTGTGAACAGCGGGTGCTGGACGCCATTGCCAAAGTCCGTCCCCAGCGGGTGGTGTATGTTTCCTGCAACCCGGCCTCCCTGGCCCGGGATGCGGCCATTCTCCGGGACAAAGGCTTCGTGGTCCGGAAAGTCCAGCCCGTGGACATGTTCCCCCATACCAGCCATGTGGAGACCGTGTGTCTGCTGACCCTGCGGTAGGAGGGGCTGCTGCTTATATCACACTATTGCACTATGAATTAGGATGTGTTATTCTTTTTCTATTCCATCCATCCGGATTTACAAGCACACAAAGGAGGAATCCGTCCATGACGCAGATTTCTGAAACTGCCAAAGAGAAGATCCGAAGCCAGTTCCCGGTCTTCCAGGAAGCCGCACGGGCTTTCTATGCCAAAGAGCTGGCTCCCGGAAAATATAAAGGAACTTCCGGCAAATTCGGTTCCTATGGAGAACGGGGCGCGAGCAGCAGCATGCTCCGGCTGCGCTTCTCCGGCGGGCACCATCGACCAGACACATATGGCCTTTCTGGCCCAGGCCATTGACAAATACCATGTTTCCCTGGCCCATTTCACCACCGGGGAAGCCCTCCAGTTCCATCATCTCCAGGAACAGGAAGTGCTGGGCCTGTACCAGGACTGCTTCGACCAGGGAATCTACTGTGCGGGAGCCGGCGGGGACAACCCCCGGAACATCACCGCCAGCCCGCTCCACGGGGTGGAAAAGGGAGAACCCTTTGACATGACCCCGGCCATCCGGGCTGCTTCCAACTTTGTGATCAGCCAGATCCCGGAACTGAAACTGCCCCGGAAATACAAGGTGAGCTTCTCCAACGGCATCGACAATGAAGGCCATGCCACTTTCAAGGACCTGGGCTTTGTAGCCCGTCCCGGCGGCACTTTCGATGTCTATGCCGGCGGAGGCTTCGGAGTCAACGGCAGCCGGTTCGGCGTGCTCATCGACACCCAGGTGGATCCCCATGACCTGTCCTGGTACATTCTGGGGTATGCCCGGGACGTGTATATGAAATACGGGGACTATGAACACCGGGGGACCGCCCGTTCCCGCTTCATCCTGACCAAAATGGGCGAAGGACCCTTCCGGAAGGCGTTCCGGGAGGCAGTGGCCCGGTGCCGGGAAGAAGGGATCCCCCGTCTGGAACTGGAAACCATCCCTCCCCTGACCAAATCCGGGAAAGACGATTCCGTCCTGGCCGATCCCCGGATCCGCAGCCAGAAACAGGAAGGGCTGTACTATGTGGAATACAAGCCCCTGGGCGGAGTACCGGACATCCAGGTGTTCCGGCAGCTGCTGGGAGAAGCTTCTCAGATGGAAGGCGCCCAGCTGCGGCTCAACGCGGACGAAACCTGCTACATCATCAACCTGACGGCGGAAGAAGCCCGGCAGGTGGCGGCCCTGACAGAAAAGGACACCGCCCACACCCTCTTTGAACATTCCGTCAGCTGCATCGGCGCAGCTGTATGCCAGCAGGGCCTGTGTGATTCTCATGGGACCCTGGCCCGGATTGCCTCCTTCCTGAAGGAAAAGGGCGTGGATACCCGGTATCTGCCCAAATGCCACTTCTCCGGCTGCCCTTCCACCTGCACTGTCCAATCCCTGGCGGCGCTGGGCTTCCGGGGGGCCTTCACCCTGGTGAACGGGGAACGGGCCAGTGCCTTCCAGGTGTACGCGGGAGGCAGCTACGCCTACGGAAAGGAAAAGATCAGCGAGCCTCTGGGCCTGATTGCCACCGCCCGGCTGCCCCAGTTCTTCCTGGACCTGAACCAGACTCTCCTGGAAGCCGGCCAGCCCTTCACCCAGTGGTATCCGGACCATGAAGAGGCGTTCCTGGAACTGTTGAAGAAATACGCGTAAAAAATGGGCTGTGAAAAAATGAAGAATCATTTTTTCACAGCCCATTTTTTACAAGCTCTCCAAAAAGCTCCCCACCGCCTGGGCATATCCTTCCGGATTGTCCACGATTTCGTTGGCGTGGCCGGATCCTTCGAAATAGACCAGCTTTTTATGGGGACTGGTGCACCGGTCCATCAGTTCTTCCGCAATGTGAGGGGGAATCAGCCGGTCCACATCTCCGTGTAGGAACAGTACCGGAGCGGTCATCCGCTGGACGCAGGAAGCCGGGTCCACATCCCGGAGGGTCTTCCGGGTATGGTAGTACATGGAAGCCTGGAAAAAGGGATCCAGCACTTCCATGCCGGTAAGGATCCGCTGGTCCTCCGTATAGTTCATGAGCTTTTCCCGGCCCAGTTCCAGTACATTGCCATAGGAACTGTCTGCCACGTAGAAAGCCATGTCCCGGCCCTGAGGGGTGCCGGCATAGATCAGGCTCATGGCGGCACCCAGGGAAATGCCGTGGAACCCGATGGATACCTGAGGATCCTGCTGCCGGAGCAGAGCCACCCAGCTGTCCATGTCTTCCGGATCGTGGATTCCCCAGTCATTGGTATTGCCGCCGCTTTCCCCATGGCCCCGGATATCCGGCATCAGCACATTGTATCCCCGGGCCAGGTAAATCCGGGCATAGGGAACGCACATGGTCCGATTCTGGTACAGACCGTGGAGCAGAATGACGGTTTTATGGCCTCCTGAAGGGCTTTCAATGTAGGTTCCCTGGAGCCGGGTACCGTCCTTGGAGGTGACGGCCACCCGTTCCCAGCCGTATTTCCGTTCCAGCCCATGGATCATGTCCAGGTCATTCCGATGGTTCTCGATGGCCAGCAGTTTGTCCCAGGGCTGGGTGAACAGCTGGGTGTACGCGGCATTCCCGGCATAGAATCCGGCTCCCAGCAGGAGCAGCAGGGTCAGGAACACCAGATATTTGATGAAATTCCAAAGGAAACGCATACCTTCTTCGCCTTTCTGTGATGCATAGAATACTGACTATACATCATAATCCCAAGATGCAGAATAAATAAGGCAGAAAAGAGGCAAAAGGATGAACAAAGGTGCTGTTGCGCATGCAACAGCACCTTGTCTCACGGCTCCGGCAGCACCATGCACCAGAACAGGATGGTGAACATACTGAGCAGCGTGGACAGTACCGTCAGCTTGGTGGCAAAGGGGGCGTCGCTGCCATACCGGGCGGCGAAAATGGCGGTAGTGGCTCCGGCAGGCATGCCGGTCATGAGGACCGCGATCCCGGTGGCCACCGGATCCAGCTCCAGTGCGGCACTGACTCCCCAGGCCAGCCCGGGCAGCAGGATCAGCCGCAGGATGCTGTAGAGGATGCTGTCCCGGTTGAAAATGGTCAAAAGCGGCACATCCGCCAGGATGGTCCCCACGATGAACATGGTAATGGCCGCATTGCAGCCCCCGATGTACCGGATGGTCATGTCCAGAAAAGCCGGAGGCCGCCACTGGGTCAGGATCAATACGATCCCGATGTACACAGCGATCAGACAGGGATGGGTCAGGACCTTTTTCAGCACTTCCTTCCGGCTTTCCTGCCGGGCCATGAAATATCCGGTGCCCACGGACCACATGACCAGCCGCAGAGGGATCAGGAACACAGAGGCATAGAACAGCCCCAGGTCCCCATAGACCCCTTCCGCCACCGGATAGCCCAGAAAGCCGCTGTTGGACACCAGGGTGCCGTACTGGAGCACCTTTTTCCGGGTATCCGGATACCGGTTGAACAGGAAATGGTTCAGGATCATGAAGAGCACCTGGAGCACAGCCCCTGCCCCCAGGATCCGGCCGCAGGTCAGGAAGATATTTCCTTCAAAGGGCATGAGACAGGATTTGATGATGTTGCAGGGAATGATCACATAGACGCACACATCGGTGAGACACCGTTTCCCCGGTTCATCCACAATATTCTTTTTCCGCAGGTACAGACCAATGAGAATCAGCAGGAAGAGAGACAGCTGGAGATTCCCCAGTCGATAAATATCCATGGCACCGCCTCCCTAGGACAGTTTTTTCATGACCCACCGGGCCGCCATGTCATACAGTCCGGTAGGCAGCAAGGTATGGGCCAAAAGCAGCAGCCAGGCACCCTTGCCGCACAGATACCGGGCCTGGGGCTGGGAGGCGTTGGCCGCCAGGAAAATGGTTTTGGCCACATCCTGGGGGGTGTTCAGCCACTTTTGGTCGTAGAGCCGATGGAGTCCCCGGGCCATTTTCTCTCCCCAGGCCCTGCAGGCTCCCTGCCGGGACACCTCTGCCAGATGGTCAGCGGCAATGTGGCCCCAGGCCGTCCGCACCAGCCCCGGTTCCACAATGCTCACCTGGATTCCCTGGCCGGCGGTTTCCATCCGCAGGGCATCACTGAGGGCTTCCAGAGCATATTTGCTGGCATGATACCAGCCCCCGAAAGGTCCTGTGACCCGTCCGGCAATGGACGAAACCATGATCACCCGTCCCTGGTGCTGCCGGCGGAAAAGCGGCAGCACCATCCGGGTGAGCCGGATGGCCCCGAACACGTTCACTTCCATCTGATGCCGGGCCTCCGCCAGGGGCACGTCCTCCACCGCTCCATAGGATCCGTAGCCGGCATTGTTGATCAGGATGTCCAGGGTCCCGTGCTGGTTCAGGATCTGCTGGAGGGCGTTCTGGCAGGAATAGTCTTTGGTCACGTCCAGCACCAGGGGGATGACCCCGTATTTGGACAGTTCCTGGAGTTTGTCCAGGCGCCGGGCTGCCCCGTACACCACATGGCCGGTCCGGGCCATAAGGATGGCGGTTTCCCGGCCGATGCCGCTGCTGGCCCCGGTGACCAGCACCACCTGCTGTTCCATGGTTCCCCCTCCCTTTCTATTCCCCGGCCTGGACTTCCGGATAGGGCCGGACAGCCGGCTGGTTCTTCCCGTGTTCCCCGATGTTCTTCCCCATCCAGATCATATGGTACCAGCGGTTGAACTTGTAGCCGCAGTTTTTGAAGAGCCCCACCGGTTCAAACCCCAGATGGGCATGGAACTGGGCGCTGTTGAAGTCCAGGTATTCGTCCGGCTGTTCCGGATAGCCGATACAGGCGTACACATCCAGGATCCCCATTTTTTTCAGGGCTTCCAGAAGGGCGCCGTAGAGTTTCTTTCCCAGTCCCTTTTTCCGAAGATGGCAGTCCACATAGATGCTCAGTTCCGCGGACCAGTCATAGGCCGGACGGCCCACAAAGGGTCCGGCATAGGCGTACCCCAGCACCCGGCCATCCTCCACCGCCACAAAATAGGGATAGCGTTCCTGGGTATGGGCGATCCGCCGCCGGAATTCCTCCACACTGGGCACCTGGTATTCAAAGGTGATCACCGTGCTTTCCACATAGGGTGCATAAACAGAACGGATGGCCGCTGCGTCCTCCGCCGTGGCCTCCCGGATCATCAGTTCACTCATGGGTATTCCCCCTGTCTTTGGTAGGTTTGCTGTTTTTATTATAGGCCATTTCCGGGACCGGTAGCAAATTTTTTGAAAGGAAGGCCCTGGCACTGGCTTTTCTCCTGAAAATAAGGTATGATAAAAAGAAAATCCATTGGCTGAAAATTCAGTTCTTTAGGGAGGTCTTGTTCTTGATTACCCATATTGCCGCCATTTCTTTTAGTCCCACCGGTCAGACGGAAGCCCTGGTCCGGGAATTCGGGGAACAGCTGGCCCGCCGTTTCCATGCAGAAGGGGTCACCCTGTCCCATCATTCCTTCACCCTGCCCCAGGATCAGCAGACTCTCCATACCTTCGGTCCCGCCACCCTGGTGATCTTCGGGATGCCCACCTATGCCGGCCGGATTCCCAACAAGGCCCTGCCCTTTGTCCAGCAGCTGTTTTCCGGAGATCCGGAAAACAAGACCCCGGCTGTGGCCCTGGTGACCTTCGGCAACCGGAGTTACGACAGCTCTCTGACGGAACTTCGGGATGAACTGGAAAAGAAGGATTTCCGGGTGTTCGCTGCCGGTGCCTTTGCCGCTCCCCACGCCTTTGCCGCCATCGGCCGGGATCATCCCACGGTTCAGGACAAAGAAAAATTCCAGGAACTGCTGGACCGGGTGGAAGGAAAACTCCGGAGCGGAGAGCCTCTGGAAAGAGTGAGCATCAACGGAGACGCCCCGGTGGCCCCCTACTACATCCCTCTGGGAGAAGACGGCCAGCCTGCCAAGTTCCTGAAAGCCAAGCCCCAAACGGACCTGACCAAATGCGATCACTGCGGCAAATGCGCCCAGGTGTGTCCCATGGGGTCCATCAATCCGGAAAACACCGATGAAGTCCCCGGCATCTGCATCAAATGTCAGGCCTGCATCAAATACTGTCCCAAAGGGGCCAAATATTTCGACGATCCCCGCTTTCTCTCCCACAAAGCCATGCTGGAGAAGAATTACCAGAGGACGGCGGAATCGGAAGTATTTTAAAAGGGGTGCTGCTGACGCAGCACCCCTTTTGTCGCGACCCGCGACCGGAGCATTTTGCCTCTGCAATATGCTCCTTATTTCATCCAATACACCCGATGTTCCTTCCGCAGGGGAGCGATGGGGATATCTCCCTTTACATAGCCCACTGCGCAGTGGCCGATGCCTTCCCATTCGCCGGTGATACCCAGGGTTTTCAGCAGGGCTTTGCCTTCCGGCCGTTCGAATTCTTCCTTGGCCCGATGGATCCAGCAGCTGCCCAGGCCCAGAGAATGGGCGGCCAGCATCAGATTCCCCATGACCAGGGACCCGTCATACACTTCCGTGGGCTTCGTCTTGTCCGCCAGTACGATGAGCACGGCCGGTGCCCCGTAAAAAGGATCGAAATCCGGAGCCCAGCCGCCGATTTCACAGTTCAGCCGGCTCAGCCGCTTCACCATGGCCGGGTTGGTAATGGCCAGGATGATGGTATCCTGGCTGCCTCTGCCACTGGGGGCATAGAGTCCTGCCTTGATGATTTCCTGAAGATCGGTTTCCGGCACCGGGTCCGGTTTGAAACTGCGGATGCTCCTGCGGAGCTGCATGGCTTCCAGTACTTCGTTGTTCATGGTATCCTCTCCTTTTCCAGTTATCTGCTGTCATGATACCATATCCCCCGGCCCTCGCACCGGTTCTTCCCGAAAAGTTCAAAACTTTTTCCTTTGACTTTCCTCCTTGAATGTGACATGCTAAGAGGATAGAATAAGGAACAAACAGACGTTGATCTGAAAAGGAGGCTTTTTTTATGGCATTGTTATCGAAAATCCGTGCGGCAGGCCTGTCCCTGCTGCTGGTGCTTTCCGCCGGCTCCCTGGCCCAGGCTGCTTCTCCCGTAGACAAGGCTGTGGTGAAAGACATGGTCCGTGTCCAGAGCGTCATGGCCAAGGAAAAATACATCCAGTACGAAATGAAGGGCACCCTGTTCAGCCCCATCGGAGTGGGGAACCTGTCCCTTACCGGGAACGGAGTGGAAGAAACAGACAAAAAGAATACCCGGATGGAAAAGCTCAGCGGAGATCTCCACGGCACCGGGGAGCTGACCCTGCTCACCGGCCAGCAGACCGCCAGCCAGCCCATTGACGCCTATTTCTTTGCGGAAAAAGGCCAGCTGACCCAGTACATCAACAGCGGCAAAGGCTGGGCCAAAAGTGTCCGTCCCTACACCCTGCCTCTCCTGCCCAATCCGGACAGCAAAAAAGCCGAAAAGGAACTGCTGGAGTACCTGTCTTCCGCCAAGGTAACCAAGGAAACCAGCCGGGAAAAGACCCTGGAATTCACCCTGGACGGCCAGAAGCTGGCCAATAAGCTGGCCCAGGATCCGGAATTCAAAAAGCAGAAGGATGCAGAACAGATCCAGTCCCTGGTGGCCCAGGTAAAGGACGTGCCCTACACAGTGGTGCTGGATAAAAAGACCTGGCGGATGAAACGGCTGGGCATGGACATGACCCCGGTGCTCCAGACCACCGGCGGTTACATCCTGGATGCCGCCGCCAAGACCAAAAAGATCACCCCGGAGCAGCAGCAGATGTTCACCAGCCTGCTGGGAAGCTCCACCCTGGTCTTCGCCTTCCAGTTCGACTACCAGCAGGGTAAAGACGTGACCCTGCCGGAAGCCGTGGAAAAAGCAGCCAAAACAGCAGAATGAAAGAATAGGGTGCTGCACGCAAGGTACAGCACCCTATTCTTTTTTTATCTTTTCAGCGTTCCTTCCGACTGGGCCACGATGACCGCCGTAGCCGCATCTCCCACGATGTTGGGTACGCAGCGGGCCATGTTCAGGATCCGGTCGATCCCTGCCAAAAGGCCGATGGCTTCCATGGGCAGATTCACCGAACTGAGCACAATGGTCAGCATGACCAGCCCGGACCCGGGAATTCCCGCAGTCCCGATAGAGGCCAGGGTGGCAGTCAGCATGATCATCACCTGCTGGGTAAAGGTCAATTCCACCCCGAAGATCTGGGCCGTGAACACCACAGCAACCGCTTCATAGATGGCCGTCCCGTTCATGTTCATGACGGCGCCGAAGGGAATCACAAAATTGGCGGTTTCCTCATCCACCCCCACTTTCTTTACACAGGCCAGATTCAGGGGGATGGTGGCCACACTGGAACAGGTGGCAAACACAAAGGTCATGGCTTCCTTCATGTTCTTCAGGAATTTCAGGGGACTGACCCGGCCGAATACGCCCACCATCAGAACAGCCTGGACCACCAGCAGATACACCACAGCACACAGATACATAGCCCCGATGGTCTTGATGTAGGGGATCAGGATGGCTGTCCCGTTTTTCCCCACAACGGAGGCCATCAGTCCCAGCACCCCGTAAGGAGTGAATTCCAGAGCCATGTTGGTGATTTCCTTCATCACTTCCTGGCCTGCCCGGCAGCAGTCCAGCAGGGGCTTGCCCTTGTCACCCAGTTTCAGCAGGGCGAAGCCCATGATCAGGGCAAAGAAAATGATCTGGAGCAGATTCTGTTTGGCCAGTGAAGCAAAGATGTTCACCGGGATGATGTTGATCACCGTATCCAGCATGGAAGCCGGTGCCTGTCCCTTGGGCTGAGGAGCTGCCACATTGCTCAGTTCCACCCCGGCACCAATGTTCATCATGTTGCTCACCACCAGCCCCAGGACAATGGCCAATGCCGTGCTGACCAGGAAGATGATGACGGTTTTGATGCCGATCCGTCCCAGCCGTTTGCCGTCTCCCACATCTGCTGCCGCACAGACCAGCAGGGTAAATACCAGAGGAGCCACCACCATGGTCAGCAGATTGGTCAGGATGGTCCCCAGGGGCTTCAGCACTTCGGCCCGGGGTCCCAGGACCAGTCCCAGGACAATCCCCAGGACAAACCCGATCATGATCCGGGTGAAAAGGCTCAGCCGATTCCACGGTTTACAAATAAATCCCATTTTTCATCGCTCTCCTTTTCCCTTTTTCCATCAGACAAACCGGCACACATGATCCACGGCAATATCCGAGAAGCCAAAAGCTTCCGCTTTGGTCATTTTGCCGTTGCACACATCCTGGATCACCTGGAGCATGTCTTTGCCGCATTCCTTGAAGGTTTTTTCGCCCCGGACAATGGCACTTACATCCACATCCATGTTGTCTTCCATTTTCCGGTAGGTCCGTTCATTGCCCGTAACCTTGATGACCGGTACAATGGCATTCCCGGTGGGCGTCCCCCGGCCGGTGGTGAAGATTACCGCATTGCAGCCCCCGGCTACCATGGAGGTTACGGAAGAAATGTCGTACCCTGCCGTATCCATCACAATGGCGCCCTGGCAGGAAGGCCGTGCTGCCTGTTCCAGCACTTCCACAATGGGACGGGTACCGCCTTTGCGGATGCAGCCCAGGCTCTTTTCGTCCAGGGTGGAAAGTCCCCCTGCCTTGTTCCCCGGGGTAGGCTGCCCGGCCCGGCAGTCCTGGCCGGCGGCCATCAGATGGGCCTCATAGTCTTTGCAGATCTGGATGATCTGGTTGTGGATGTGGGGAGTGGCTGCCCGTTTGGCCAGTACATGTTCCGCACCGATCCATTCGATGGATTCGCTCATGATGGTAGAAGCCCCCAGGTCCACCAGCAGGTCACTCAGTTCTCCCACAGCCGGGTTGCTGGCAATGCCGCTGGTGGCATCGGATCCGCCGCATTCGATGCCCAGCAGCAGATTGGAAATGTCACACAGTTCTTTCTGCTGGAGCGCTGCTTCCGCTGCCATTTCCCGGGCCGCCCGGACTGCTTTTTCGATGGTCTTCAGGGTGCCTCCCTCGTCCTGGATGCCAAAAGAAACAACCGGTTTGGAGGTCATCTGCTGGATTTTTTCCTTCAGTTTCAGATGAGGTACGGTTTCACAGCCCAGACCAATGATCACCACCCCGTACACATTG
The DNA here is from genome assembly GCF_057597765.1 of Acidaminococcus sp. Lineage (NCBI taxonomy): Bacteria > Bacillati > Bacillota > Negativicutes > Acidaminococcales > Acidaminococcaceae > Acidaminococcus > Acidaminococcus sp. Next base: position 209,090 of record NZ_DBMBXK010000002.1, read on the forward strand.
GGGTTGCAGGCAAATCCTGTGAGCACCTTCTGGGACATGGCCGTGTTGGCCGCCACATCGGAGCATCCGGTATTGAAAATGATGTTTACGGCTCCCTTGACCTGGCTGGCTACGATACGGGCCGTTTCACTGCCGCAGGCGCAGGTGGGCAGGATCAGGACATGATTGCGGATCCCGGCTCTTCCTTCTTTTCTCTTATATCCCCAAAATTCCATGATTGTCACTCCTTATTCCTTTACAAATTCCTGTTCATAATCTCTGGGCACACTGAAGATATTTTTGTCAGAGACCCAATGGCCCTTCCCGATGGGTTCCCGGGTCTTTCCCAGCAATTCTCCATATTTGATCACCGAACCATCCTTGGGCAGATCCACCAGGGCGATTTTATGACAGAACGGAATGTCTTCCTTTGCCTCCAGCGTTTCCATTTTTCCATCTTTCTGATAAACCACCTGATCCCCTTTCCGGATTTCGGCCACACAGGTGACCACATTGTCCTGGTCGTCCATCAGCAGTCCATTGATTTTCATACTTTTCCTCCCCTTCGGAATTCCTTGATTTTTCTTATATTTACAATATCATTCTTTTGCTATATAATCCAATTTATCATATATATAATTCTATAAACTAGTTTTATAAGAAGAGGTGGATTCCATGAATGCCGACTATGAATACATCTACACCATTTATCGGGAAGGCAGTTTTACCCGGGCCGCAGAAAAACTGTTTATCACCCAGCCTGCCCTGAGCATCGCCCTGCGGAAGATCGAAGCCCGGATCGGCATGCCTCTGTTCATCCGGAACCGGCGCCCGATACAGCTGACCCCAGCCGGTGTCCTTTATTTGAAAGCCATCCGGAAAATGCAGCACCTGGAAAAAGATCTGGACCGGGAAGTCCAGCAGCTGAAAGATCTCCAGACAGGCAGTCTCACCATCGGAGGGAGCCATTATATCCTTTCTTACAAAATCCCCAACCTGCTGACAGCCTTTGCAGAAACATACCCCAGGATTCAGCTGAAGCTCATTGAAGAAGGTTCTGATGCCCTTCTATCCCTTCTGGAAAGAGAAGACCTGGATCTGACCTTCAGCTGCGATCCAACCATCATCCGGCGCCACAGCCATCACTACCGGGCTTTTCAGGACCAGATCCTGCTGGCTGTGCCCCGTTCCTATCCACTGCCTGATCCGCTGCTGCCCAGTGCCCTGACCTGCCAGGATGTGCTGGAAGGCCGGGCCGGTCAGCCGGACTGCCCCTCCCTCCCTTTGGCCCGATTCCAGGATCTGCCCTTCATCCTTCTGACCCCAGGAAACAACCTCCATCAGCGCTGTCAGATCCTGTTCAGGGAAGCCGGCTTCACTCCCCATGTCAAACTGATGCTTTCCCAGCTGGCCACCGCCTACCGGCTGGCAGAGCATGGACTGGCCGCCACCTTTGTCAGTGATGCCATGGTTTCCCGGGACAGCGAAACCCTTTTGTTCTTCATGCTTTCTGATCGGGACTGCATCCGCACCTTCCATACCCTGCTGCCGGACAGGGAATTTACCCCATACGCAGTCCGGGCCTTTATCCAGTTGCTGGGAAAATAAAAGAAGGGGGTGTGGAAAATCCACACCCCCGGTCGCAGGTTGCGACCAGAGAGGCTGTGAAGAAGTGAATCTTTTCTTTCTTCACAGCCCCTTATTTTTTATGCAATTTGTTCCAGAAGCTTCTTCAAAAACTCATACATCCTGATGGTGCTCTTTACGCTGAGCCTTTCCTGAGGAGAATGGAGGTCCCAGCAGTCGGGGCCCAGGGAGATGGCGTCCAGGTCCGGTTTCTTCTCGATCAGGCATCCGCACTCCAGGCCGGAATGGATGGGAGTGGCGTCCATTTTTTCTCCAAAGGTTTCCTCATACACCTGCTGGACCAGGGGCGTCAGCCGGGAATCCGGATCATGGGGCCAGCCGGGATAGGCGGCGAATTTCTCGCAGGTCCCCCCCACCATCTGGGCCAGGAGATGGATTTTATCCCAGATGTATTCCGCCTTGGACCGGAAGGAGGTGCGGATCTCGTAGACCACCACCAGCCGGTTCTGTTCCCGTTCCAGACGGATTTCTCCCAGGTTGTCGGAGCTTTGGACCACCCCGGGCACGGCGGCATTCATTTCCGAGATTCCGTTGGGAGACAGCACCAGCACCTGGATGAACTTGTCCGTCACTTCCCGGGACACCACCAGTCCGTTGTCCGGTCCCTGGGTCTCTTCCACGGAAATCTTCAGATTGGCAGCCACGGCCTTGTATTCCCGGCGCAGTTCTTCCGCTGCAGCGTTCACCGCCTGGAGGAAGGCTTCTTCCTTGCCCCGGGGCACCAGCACCACCGCTTCCCCATCCCGGGGAATGGCCAGTCGGAAGGTGCCTCCATGAAGGGAAGACAGCCGGAGGGGCATTTCTTTCCGGGCGGACAGGAGCATCCGGATCAGGAAAATATTGGCGTTTCCCCGGCCCCGGTGGATGTCTTCCCCTGAATGGCCTCCCTGGAGCCCTTCCACCTTCAGATGGAAGAACCGGGCCCCTTCCGGCACCGCTTCCCAGGTCACCGGCAGGTGGAAGTTCACCCCGAAGCCTCCGCAGCTGCCGGTTACCGAATGGCGTTCCACCGCATTGTCGATGTTCACCAGGTAATGGGACCGGAAATCACTGGCGTCCACATTCTGGGCCCCGCTAAGGTCTTCTTCCTCGGCGGTGGTCAGCAGCACTTCCAGTTCCGGATGGGCAAAGGACCCGTCTTCCAAAAGGGCCAGAGCCAGCGCCACCCCGATGCCGTCATCGGCCCCCAGGGTGGTCCGCCCTCCGGTGGACAGGATATCCCCCTCCAGTTCCAGATGGATGGGATCCTGCAGGAAGTCGTGTTCCACCCCCTTTGCCTTCTGGCAGACCATGTCCAGATGGGCCTGGAGCATGACCCCCGGCCGGTTTTCATACCCGGGAGAAGCCGGCTTCCGCAGCAGCACATTGTTCCATTCATCCTGACGGACAGCATAGCCTTTTTCCCGGGCCCACTGGAACAGGGCATCGCTGAGGGCCTTTTCCTTAAAGGAAGGGTGAGGGATCTGGCAGATCCGGGCAAAGTGCCGGAACACCGGATGCCGGAGCAGTTCTTCCAGGCTGCCGAAATTTTCTTTTTCCATCATACTGCCTCCTTGTCAGAACGGACCATAGTGGATCTGGACGGCGATCACCATGAACACCATGGCCACCACGCACCAGATGGCAAAGAGAGGCGCCAGCCAGCGGAACCATTTCCCGAAGGAGATGTGGGCCATGGCACAGGCGGCCACCACTTCCCCACTGGTGGGAGCAAACACGTTGGTAAAGGCATCCCCCATCTGAAAAGCAAGCACAGCCGTCTGCCGGGTGACCCCGATGAGATCCGCCAGCGGGGCAAACAGAGGCATGGTAATGGCCGCCTTGCCGCTGCCGGAAGGCACCAGCACGTTGAACAGATCCTGGACGATGAACATGCCGCAGGCACTGAGAGTGGGCGGCAGCCCGTTCAGCAGGCTGGCCATGTAGTGGATCACCGTATCCATAATGTGGGCGTTCTGCATGATCAGCACCGCCGCGTTGCACATGCCGATGACCAGGTTGGCGAACAGCATGTTGCTGCAGCCGGCCAGGAAAGCATCGGCGATTTCCCCGGAGGACAGGCCCCCGATGATCCCGGCCAGGATCCCGCACACCAGGAACAGCCCGGCCATTTCGTTGATGTAGAAGTCAAATTTCAGTACGCCCAGGACCACGGCACCGATGGTGGCCACAAACAGCACCAGCACCAGTTTGTGCCGGAGGGTGATCACTGGAGTTTCCTGGAGTTTCAGATGGCTGTTGTACAGCAGGTCTTCTTCCCGGACCGTACTCAGTTCCGGATTCTTCCGGACTTTGTTGGCATACCACATCACATAGGGAATGGTTACGATGTTCATCACCACAAACAGCACAGCCCGGAGTCCCATACCGGAAAACATGGGCAGACCGCAAATGCCCTGGGCCACCCCGATGGTAAAGGGGTTGGTCATGGCTCCCGCATAACCCACCGGCGCCGCACAGAACACAATGGCAATGGCGGTGAGGGAATCGAACCCCATGGCCACGGAAACCCCGATCACCAGAGGGGTGAAAGCCAGGAATTCTTCAAAACAGCCGGCAAAGGCGGACAGCAGGCTGAAAAGCACCATGCACACCGGGATCATCATCAGTTCCCGGCCCTTCATCTTTTCCACCACATTGGACAGTCCGGCGTTAATGGCTCCGGTAGCGTCCATAATGGCGAACATGCCCCCGATGATGAACAGGAAAGAAATGATTTCCGCTGCGTTCTGGAGTCCCAGGGTCAGGGACTGGAACAGATAGAAGGGGCTCACCGGCTGTTGCTGGATGTAATGGAAGGTGGCGGGATCCACCACTTCCTTGTTGAGGACGGGGTTCATCACCCGGCTGTATTCCCCGGCCGGGACGATGTAAGAGGCCAGGAAAGCCAGGAACATAATGATGCCCAGAAGGACCATGGGGTTCAGAGCATGGAGCTTGAAGCCTTTTTTCTTTTCTTCCGCCATTTTGTACCACTCCTTTTTCAGACTGTCTGATCACGGTTGCCCCGGGTAGTTTCCCCGGGTCTGGCTGCTGCCAGGACATAGTCGAAAATGTGCAGGAACTGCTTTTCCAGAAGGGGCCGGTCCAGGCTGCTGCCCAAAAGGCAGGCCCGGTGGATGTAGCTTCCATGGAGAGCCACGATGATTTCCAGGGTTTCCGAAGCCCGGTTTCCGGCCACATACCCTTCTTCCACCAGGCTCTTCATCATTACCTGATCCCGTTCCACCAGGGTGCCCCGGACCACCATTTCCCGGACATCCGCCGGCAGTCCCTGGAGTTCTTCCGGGAACAGGTCCAGATAATAGACCTGGATCACATGGCCCAGTTTGGCGTTGTACCGGCCAAAGAACATGTTGTAGAAGATATCCGGGAACCGGAAGGCTCTTTCATTGAAGCACCGGTAGATGGTCCGGTACCGTTCCAGGGCAGTCATCTCCGGTTCCAGGTGCCTGGCCAGGCTCAGCAGGTAATCCCGGAGGAAGCACACCGATCCGAACAGGATCAGTTCGTCCAGGTCCTGGAAATAGTTGTAGAGGGTGGCACTGTTGTACCCGGCCTCGGCGGCGATCCGCCGGATGGTCACTCCGGGGATTCCCTCTTCCTTGAGGATTTTCTCCGTAGCTTCCACGAAATACATCATGTTCCGCTTCTGCCGGAGAGTCAGTTCCTTTCGCTGTTGTTTTTGGGTTTCCTGATTTTGGTTTTCCATATGGGGCAGGGCACCTCCTGACTGCTGATCCTGATTCCCGTTCCGGGAAGATGGTTGACAATTTTTCAGGCCGCTTTTATAATATAGCTGGTTTATAATCATGATTATATTTTAATCGTGATTAAACGTCAAGTACGAATTTTTCCTCATTGGAAAGGAGGGTATCCCCATGCCCCGTCTCCCTGCCCTGTCCGGCAGCGCCCTGGTCCTTCTGGGAGCTGTCTGCTGGAGCCTGAATTCCCCTCTGGTGAAGTATCTGACCCTGGACCCCTTCCTGATCTGCGGACTCCGTTCCCTGATCGCCGGGCTGGTGCTGCTGCCTTTTGTGCGGCCCCGGGAAATCGCCTGGAACCGGTACCTCTTGGCTTATGTCCTGGCCTACTGTGCCCTGTGTCTCAGCGTGATTGTTTCCCTGTCCCTGACTTCCGCCGCCATTGCCATCGGCATGCAGTACACCGCCACCATCTGGCTGTTCCTGCTGTACTGGTTCCAGACCCGGTATTTCAGCCGCCGGGCCTTCCTGCCGGTGGCGGTGATCATGGCCGGGGTCCTGTGCTTCATGCTCTCCGGAGGCAGCGGGGATTCCCATCCTCTGGGGAACCTGATTGCCCTCACGGAAGGGATTTTCTTTGCAGGCATGAGCCTGGCCTCCAAGAAAGCCACCCGGACCAATGCTCTGGGGATCACCGCCATCGGGAACCTGTTCACCGCCCTGGCGGTCTTTCTCCTGTTCCCCACCGCCCGGGCTGCCCTGCCGGCCATGAACGGCCAGGAATGGGGGATGATGCTGATCCTGGGGATGGTCCAGGTGGCCGGGGGCTACGGATTCTTCAACCTGGGAGTCCAGAAAATCCCCGACCGGAAAGCTTCGGTGCTGGCCCTGTGGGAGATGATCCTGGGACCTTTGTGGGTGGCCCTGTTCCTCCACCAGTACCCGGGTCCCATGGTCCTTGCCGGCTTCGCCATCATCCTGGCAGGGATGGTGATGGATGCAAAAGGGGCTGCCGCGTAGGCGGCAGCCCCTTTTGCATTTTCTTTTATTCCACCAGCACCCCCAGTTTCTCCAGGGCTTTGCGGATGGCTTCCATTTCTTCTTCGGTGTTGGTTTCCACCAGATGGGTGTGGATTCCGTTGGACATGGTGGACAGCAGCGGTGCCTTTGTCTCCTTCATCCGCTGGATGTACAGCTGCACGTCTCTCCGGGACCGGAGGTTCAGCTCCCCTTCCATGAAGCCGTATACCTCATGTTCCACAACCACATTGTGGACAACTCCCCCGTTATCCACAATGGCGTTCAGTTCCGCCTCCACCTGGTCCGCCCCATGGCGGCACAGGAAGGATTCCTGCACCCCGTGTTTCCGGAACTCCTGGAGCTGATAGCCCCGCGGGGTGGAAATGATGGGGGTTCCGCTGGCCCGCAGCAGGGCAATGTCTCCTACGATGATCTGACGGCTTACCTGGCATACCCTGGCCATGTCCGTTCCGGTCACCGGTTTGTCGGCTTTTCGGAGCATGGCCAGGATGGTATCCCGCCGTTCTTTGTTTTCCATAATTTTTCACTCCCCGCCTGATAATGATTATTTCATTTCTTTTTACTATATACGAACATTTCTAAAAATTCCACATTCCATCACAATTTATCTTGTTTTGAAAAAATAAGGGATTGTTGCCCAGGCAACAATCCCTTATTTTTCACGCCGTTTTTCCTTCTTTTTCCGGTTGTTCCGGATCTTTTTTCAAATCGATCAGATGGAAGCTGCACTTGCTCAGATCCAGCATCCGGGCCGCCAGCCGCCGTCCCCGTTCCAGGTCGGCGGTAAAGCACACTTCCGCCCGGCCCAGGCCATCCGTCCGTGCCAGCCCCCGTTTTTCCAGGTTTTCCAGAGCATCCTGGGCGGTCCGTTCCGCCGGATCCAGGATGGTCACTTCCGGACCGAATTCCTCTTCGATTTCCTTCCGGACAAAGGGATAATGGGTGCAGGACAGAAGTACCGTATCCACATGATGTTCCCGGAGCTTGTCCGCATATTCGTGGATGGCCGCCTTCAGTTCCGGCGTGCCGAATTTCTCTCCTTCGATCAGCGGCACGAACTTGGGACACCCCTGTCCGAACACCTGGATTTCCGGGCTGATCCGCTGGATTTCCCGTTTGTGGGCCCCGGTGGATACGGTGAAATCCGTGGCAAAAAAGCCCACCCGGTTGTTCTTCGTCACTCCCGGGACCATCCGGGCGCCTTTGGCCATGCCGATCACGTCAAAGGAATGGTTCCCCTTGATCACGTCCAGCCCCAGCACCGTAATGGTATTGCAGGCCACCACCAGCTGTTTGATGTGCCGTTTGTCCAGCCAGTCGGTCATCTCTCCCACAAACCGGGTGATTTCTTCCCGGGGCCGGTTGCCGTAAGGGGTCCGGGCCGTATCCCCGATAAAGATGAAATCTTCGTGGGGCAGCTTGGCCTGGAGCCATTTCAGGACGGTGAGCCCGCCTACGCCGGAATCGATTACGCCAATGGGTTGCTTTGCCTGCATCATGATACTTTACCTCCTGAACTCAAACAAAAAAGGCCTGAACAGACAGTCCCATGGGGAAGGACTGCCGATCCAGGCCTTACAGACGGTCAGAAACAGGGGAAACTGTTCCCAGATCCATAAGGATTTATCCAGTTGTCTTATACTTTCTTCATAACATGTTTAGTATAGCATATTCCCGTCAGCAGTGCAACAGAATTTTGTGAATTTTTCGTCCTGTCATTGACCCCTGCCGGCTTTTTGTGATACCCTAAAATCAATTCATTGCAAAGGAGCTTTCCTCTATGGACAAACACTATCCTTCTGATTCCATTTTTGTCACCGGGGTGGCCAAAGTATCCCGGGAAGATGTGATCAATACCCTGTACGGCACCTTCACCCTGAGCCTAGTAATCCAGCGGAACACCGGCCTGATCCTCCACTGCAGCGCCAACATGATCATGGCGGACACCATCGCCTTTCTCCAAGACATCCTGATCGGGAAAAACCTGCTGAAGGACATGGACCGGATGGTGGAAGAACTCCGCAGCCGGTTTCTGGCCCTGTCCCAGAAGGCGGTGATCGCCGCCCTGAAAGACGCCCAGAACCATTTTTTGACGGTGTATCCGAGGGAGGTGTGAATACCCCCTTCCAGTCACTAGTCAGCAGTCACCAGCCTACAGCCAACGAAAAATTTACAGGCAAATTTTTGAAATGGATAAGCCGAATCCGCAGGGTCGGTTCAAGACTTTTGCCTCTGGCAAAATGTCGCCAGAGCCGCCCGTCTGCAGACACACAGCAAAACACCCCGGACAGCCACTGTCCGGGGTGTTTTGCTGTGCCGTCTGGGCACAAGCTCCGTTT
>NZ_DBMBXK010000003.1:0-210665 GCF_057597765.1 Acidaminococcus sp.
CATCCAGGTGACTCGATCTCATCACTAAAAGTGACTTGACCCGCACATCTGTCAACAATATTCAGTTCTCAAAGTTCGTCTCACTGTCTCAGCGACAGCTTGTTTATTCTATCAGGAATCTTCATTCTTGTCAACAACTTTTTTATTTTCTTTCGAAAATATTCGGTTGCTGGGAAGATTTCCCGATATCATTCTCTCTCGAGAACGCTTCATTATAATACCATACTTATACAAAACCTTCAAATTCTGTATTTAAGTTTATTATTTCGTTATTTAAGTTTATTTACGTATATTTTACTTTTATACCTGTTTTTTACATTATTTACCTCCATTTTTTATTTTAATTCGTTTCATTTATAAAAGAACGTTTAATTGTTCGATACGGTTCGGACAATTAAACGTTCTTTTATTTCTTTTATCCAATCATTTGATTTTATTTAACTTGGCTGCCAGTTCTTCCGCAGAGGGATCGTCCCCGGTGCTGGTGATAATAGGCTGCTGTCCCATCATCACTGTATCTCCACTGGCATAGGCTTCCGGCGCGGTCTTGTTGTTGTGATACACCGCAGCCAGATTCCCCATGACAAAATAGGACCGCTCTTTGCTGGACATGGATCCGGTGGCGCTGGGTGTCAGGAACTCTTTCTTGTTCACATAGACCACCCCGTCTTTGTCATCCACATGTTTGTTGCTCCAGGCGTTCAGCTTCTTTACGTAGTTTTCCCGCCGTTCCGTACAAGTAGGATGGTCGCTCCAATGGATGTTCATATCCCCGTACTTTTCCAGGAACCGCTGCCATACGGCAGCCGTAGCCCCTGGGTTGTAATTGGTGTGGGTGATGTAATCAAAGGCCAGGTTATCCGCTTCCCATTCCATAGGTTTGGACAGATGGACGTTCCGGGTATAGGTATACAGCTGACCGATTGCCCCGCTGGCAATCCCTCCGGTTGCCGCATTGGCCATTTCCGCCAGCACTGCAGCATTCAGAGACTTCTTGACACCCTGGAGAGGATGGTCTTTCTGCCCATGGCCCAGTTCATGGCCGATGACCACAGCAATTTCATCATCCATGGGCATCAGATTGAAGATGCCCCGGTACACATTCACATTGTGCCCAATGGTGCAGTAGGCATTGGCATCATCATTGGGGCTGATGAAGTAGTTGTAGGGTTTCTTGTACACCGTAGGATCCACAGCAGCGATTCCGGCGGTCACATTGCTCATAATGGTATCCAGCCGGCTGTTCAGATACTCATCTTCATCCACCCCTTCTTCCTTCTTCATTTGTTCGAACCATTCCTGACGGCCCTTGTCCGTATTGTTGTAGGTCTTGTAGACCCCCATCACCTTGTCCCTGTACATGGTGCCGGCAATGGCAGTACCCAGTACGTCCACCAGCACCCCGCCGGCTTCCGCCTGCTGCGGAGAGATCACCGTTCCCGTCACGGCTCCCAGGCCCAGCATTCCGGCCAGTGCACACCCCATCAGTCGATTCTTCCACAATTTCATCCCAAGTCACTCCTTTATCCAATATGCCTTTCTCATGGTTTTGCCGGCAGTTTCCCGGTCCCCGTCCCCCTATGGCTCGTTCTCCTGTTATTGTAACCCAAAACAGACAGCCGGACCACTCCCCGTCCGCTGTCTGCTTCAGCTGCCGGGAAGAACGTTTCTTACGTTACACTCCCAGCTCCATATTCAGATCGATGATCCCCACAGCATAAGGGGCAATTTCATATTGTCCGAAGACAAAATGGATATGTCCTTCCTGGTCCAGATAATAGTTTTCCGGCAATTTTTCCAAGCCCTTGAAATCCTGGAAAAAATAGTGCCCTTTTCCGTAATCTGTATTCCACAGGGCCTTGTTGATCTTCTCCAGGGTAAAGTTCCCTCTCACGGCCGGTGTCAGGACCTTCTGCCAGGGAACCAGCTTTCCGGTTTCCAGATCAAAGGTCTTCCCCAGTTCCCAACTGGTGGGATGGGCTGCCCGTTCCACAAAATCATAGCCGTAGGTCTGGAAGGAGAGATACCGTTCTCCATGGTAGCTGACTGCAAAATCCACCCGGGAAGTGAGTTTTTCCTCCATGGTATTGGCCTTGTTGTAATTCTCCCGGGAAATTTCCGCCTGTTTTTCAAAATACCGGGTAATTCTCCGGGACACTTCCGGTTTGCCCATGACCCTCACCTGAGGATAATGGATCAGCAGATCTTTCTCCCGGATGATCCCGCTACGGATCACCACACCGTTCTGGGCATAGACTGCCTGGCCTGGTACATGGCTCTGGAGTTCCTGTTCAATCACATGGTGAGCCGCTTCGGAAGGAGTGACCGACTGAGCCTGGACGGCTCCTGTTCCCATAAAGACTACGAACCCCGCCAACAGAGCAGTGCCGGCAAAGGCACGGATTTTTTTCTGATCCATCGTACATCTTCCTTTCCCTTTTCTCCATCGACTGTATTATACAAAGACTCTTCCCCTGGTGCAAGACGCATCGCCAAAAGAGCTACTCGTTGAGGGAATAGACCACATGGACGGTTTTCCGGGTAGGTACTGGCCGCCCGGAGGCATCCAGGGCCGGGGAAAAACTCCACTGCCAGGCGCTTTTCAGGGCTGCCCGGTCCAGCCGGTCATACCCGGAGCTCCCTTCCAGCCAGGCGGAGGTCACTTCTCCCCCGGCGCTTACCGCCACCCCCACCAGGGCAGTCCCTTCTTCCCCGGAAGCCCGGGAGGCCTGGGGATAGATTTTGCTGTAGCCGGTGAGGCTGGCATCCCGGCTCCGGTCGCCGGCCTCTTCTCCCTCTCCTTCTCCGCCCCCGCCGGAGGTTCCGGTTCCGCCTTCCGAAGCGCCCTCTCCATTGCCGCTGCCTCCGGTTGTTCCTGTTCCCGGAACTTCTCCGCCGCTCCCCTGGGACGAGCCGCTCCCGGACAGGGTGCTGTCCGCCGTTTCCCCGGAGGAACCGGCCGGTGCGTGGACTTCTCCCTGGTCACTGACCTGGCTGGGGGCTTCCAGCAGCTGTTCCAACAGAGCCTCCCTGGCTGTTTCCCCAGATTCCCGGGATGCCGGTGTTCCCCCGCCAACTGGTTCCCCGGGAACGCCCTGGTTTCCGTTTCCCGTCCCCCGGGTCTTTCCGGAGTTTCCTCCAGTCGGCCCCGGCTCTGCCAGATGGACCCGGATGGGTTCCGCTCCTTTGTCCGGCAGGGAACGATGGGCATAGAGCAGGGCTCCTCCGGCGGACAGCAGGACCAGGTGGATCACCAGGGACAGCCGGACATACCGGCTCCACTCAGGCTTTCCCATGGTCTTCTCCTGTGGAGACGGACAGGGAGAAATCTTCCAGGCCCGCCCGTTTCAGTTCTCCCATAATGCCCATGACCCGGCCGTAGCTCACTTCCTTGTCCGCCCGGAGATTCACCGTCTGTCTGGGATTTTCCCGGGCCGCAGCCGCTCCTTCCCGGAGCAGTTCCTCCAGGGTCACCTGATGGTCCTGGAACCAGATGGTCCCGTCCCGGGGCAGGGTCACTTCCACCTGAGCCTTCTGCTGGAGCTGTCCCCGGCCTTCCGGCAGTTCCACCGGCACCCCTTTCTGCTGGGTCATGTACATGGTGCACACAATGAAAAAGATCAGCAGCAGGAACACCATGTCGATCATGGGAGAAATCTGGATGGAGGGCTTTTTGTCCCCTCCGGAACGATGGAGATGGATCATGCCCCCTGCCCTCCCTGGCCGGGCATTTTCCCGGCATTTTCCATAAAGGCGTTGTCCATCTGCTCCACTTCCTCCATCACCGTATTCACCTTCTGGGAGAAATAGGTGTGGAAACAGATGGTGGCAATGGCAATGAGCAGTCCGAACACTGTGGTGATCATGGCTTCCGCCACCCCGGCGGTCACTCCCAGAGGATTTTCCCACCGGTCTCCCAGAGCCTGGAAGGAGGACATCATGCCGGTGATGGTCCCCAGGAGCCCCAGGATGGGGGCCAGGGTCACGATGACGGACAAGTAGTTCAGCCCTTTTTCAAACTGGTTCACCAGCTGCTGGCTCTCCCCCAGGATATAACTTTCCTTTTCCCGGACGGCAGATGGCGCCGTCAGGAGTTTTTTGCCCAGTGCCGCCTGGGCTCCCGGTGTTTCCCAGGTCCCGTCCAGCAGTTCCTGCCATTTTCCCTGCCGGACCTGCCGGCAGAAGGTCCGGGCATAGGCTCTTCCGGAATCTTCCCGGCGGTAAAAAGCCAGCCGTTCCAGGATAATAGTCAGGGATGCCAGAGAACAGAGCAGAAGGGGCCACATGACCACCCCGCCCCGGAGAAAAAATGTCCACCCATGCTGCAGCCAACCAATCATCTAATTATGCCTCCCTGTTTTCCAGTATTGTATTGAGTCTTGCCAGCTCTCTTTTTTGCTGTTCCGGATCCGGACAGATCCGGATTTCCAGTCCCTCTTCTCCCTGCCGGACCTGGAAGGGAACCTGGTAGGCCGCTTCCAGATTTTCCTTCCGGAGCACCTGTTCCGGTGTCCCCTGGGCCAGCAGCTTTCTCTGTCCCAACAGCAGCAGCCGGGTGCAGTACCGGGCCGCCTGGCCGATGTCATGGAGGGACAGGACCACGGTCCGCCCTGCCCGGGCCAGGTGCCGGCTCAGTTCCAGCACGGTGTTTTCATACACCAGATCCAGCTCTGCGGTAGGTTCATCCAGCAGGATCACCGGGGTCTGCTGGATCAGGATCCGGGACAGCAGCACCCGCTGCCGCTGTCCCCCGGAAAGATCCGTCACTGGCCGCTCCTGCATATTCCCCAGACCGAAGACCTCCAAACAGTCCCGGGCCAGAGCTCTTTCCCGGCCGCCTTCCTGCTGGTGCCAGTCCAGATAGGGATACCGGCCCATGAGCACCACCTGTTCCGCCGTATAGGCAAAGGGCAGTTCCCGTTCCTGGGGCAGATAGCTGACCTTTCGGCTCAGAGCCTGCCGGTTCCAGGATTCCAGAGGTTTTCCTTCCAGTTCCAGGGTCCCGGACTGGAGGGGCAGGATCCCGGCCAGGGCCTTCAGCAGGGTACTCTTCCCTGCCCCGTTGGGGCCGATGAGCCCTACGCACTCTCCCGCTTCCAGGGTGAAATCCAATCCCGTCAGCACCGGTTCCCGGCCATAGCCCAGGCTGCCCTTTTCCATTGCAAATTCCATATCAGTATCCTTTCAGCAGAGGTTCCTGCCCCTGAGGGAACAGGACCTTCCCATAGGCCCCGTTGGCCAGGGCCCGGATGCCGTACACCGCCATGGGAGAAGCATCGTACACGTACCGGTCCGGCAGGGCCACCCGCCGTTCCAGGCCTTTCAGCCCCTGGAGGGCCGGATCGGCGAAGAACTGCTGCTGGAATTTTTCATAGTCCGCCTTTTCCTCTCCATAGGGCAGGGCTACCAGGAAAAAGTCCGGATCCGCCTGGAGGATGGCTTCCCGGGTCAGGGGCTGGCCGTTTTTCAGCCCGGCCCGGCTGAGGCCGTTCCCCACATGGGCCCGGCGGCACAGGTCGTCATACAGGGACCCGGAGCCTCCGTACCGGCTCATGAGGGAAACCAGCAGGCCCACCGGTTCCGGGCCCTGCAGATTCTTCAGGACCCGTTCCGTCTCTTCCAGTTCTCCGTCCATCCGGGCCAGGACCTGTTTCCCGGCTTCCGGCCGGTCCAGAGCCCGGGCCATGAGCCCCACATTGTCACGGATTTCCTCCACAGTCACCGGACCCCGGCAGACCACCACAGGAATCCCCATTTCCTCCACTTTCTGGATCAGCCCGGGATCGGACCAGGTGGAAGCCAGGAACAGATCCGGTTTGGTCCGGGCCACGGTTTCCGGAGTCACCTGCCGGAGCACCGGTTCCAGGTCACGGGTTTCTTCCGCAATGAAGGAAATCCCCGGTTCCCGGTCCAGGTAATAAACCCCGGCCAGATGGTCTGCCGGCACCAGGGTCAGCAGGGTCTCATCCAGATGGAGGGAATCCGTCAGGATCTTTTGGGGAGGCCGGGCCAGACGGACCGTCTTTCCCCGTACATCCTCCACCGTATAGCCTCCCTGTTCCGGAGCGGCAGGGCCGCAGCCGGCCGTCAGGAGCAGAAACAGGATCCCCAGGATCCGCAGCAGTTTCATAGATCTTCTCCTTTGCAAAAAAAGATGGGGCTGTTGCCCATGCAGCAGCCCCTGGTTCAACTGAAGAAATGGATACGGGCCCGGTTGCCTCCCGGAGCCACATAATACAGATTCCCCATCCGGAGCTTCCCGTCAATCAGTTCAAACTGGGGAGCCACAATGTCGCCCCCGTCGGATTTGATTTCCACATCGCTGAATTTCAGCTGTTTGTACTGGTTGGAAAAAGTCCCCTTGATGGAATTGAATTTGATGATGGCATAAATGCCCTTGCCGGAATAAAAGGATCCGTAGGTGAGGGTAGACCGGCTGTTCCCGTCGCAGAGCATTTTCAGGTCCAGCTGGACCAGCGTCCGGAAGTAGGGAATGTTGGTGGCATCCTCACTGTGGAGATCATGGCCCATGACGCTTACATTGTAGGCTTTGGTATCGATGTTGAACCCGCCCCGGGCGTCGCAGGTCCCTTCAAACACATCCGCCGTCACGTTCTGGGCATCGATGTACCCGTCCGCATACTTGAAGTTCCCTTTCACATTGGTGAACCGCAGTCCCGGCAGGTTCAGCTTGGGCATGTACAGTTCCCCCACGATCACCGGATCCGGCAGTTCCCCGGTTACGGTGGCGCTGGCGGTAACCCGTTCCTTGATGTCCAGGCCGGTGCCCAGGGAGGAAGGATTCAGCTCCTTGATCCCCAGTTTCAGGTCGTAGGTGGAAACCTGGGGTTTCAGGTCCACACTGCCCTGGATGTCCACTCCCTTGCCTTCCAGGGTCCCTCCCAGTTCCCCGGTGGAAAAATCAATGGTCAGCTTGTCGCTGCTGTTGTACCGCAGGTCCGCATTCACATCCTGGAAGGCATGAATCCGCTGTTTGTAGCAGGCAGTCAGTTTGCAGTGGTTCAGCTTCACATGGGCATCCACGTTTTTCAGCTTGATGTCGAATTTTTTCTTCCGGCCCTTCTGCTCAGCCGGTTTGGGTACTTCTGCCGCCCGGATCCCCCGGATATGCATGTTCTCCGTAAAGGTCAGCTGGATTTCCGCCTCATTGAGCTCCAGTTCCTGGATGGTCCGGGTGCTGATCCGTTTCAGCACAATGTCCAGAGGCCGTACCTGGAAGGAGCCGCTGGGGATGAAGACCCGGTTCCCGTCATGGCTGCCCTTCCATTCCAGGTTTTCGAACCGCACATGGCCCATGGGGGTGGCCGTCAGCCGCTCCACGGTAATGGTCCCGTCAAAGAAATGCTGTTTGGCCATTTCCCGGTTGAAAATCTGGGCCGCATGGACACTGGCAATGTAGGCCAGCCACACCAGCACCAGCAGACTGGCCAGGAAGCTCAGCAGGATCCATTTGATTTTCCGGCGGTGCTTCTGGAGAAACCCTTTCAACCTTTTCATGGCTGATTACCGCAGGGCAGAGACCGCTTCCTGCATATCCGGAGCCCCAAAGACGAAGGACCCGGCCACCAGCACGTCAGCCCCGGCGTCCCGGCAGGCTTTGGCAGTTTCCCCGTTGACCCCGCCGTCCACTTCGATGAGCACCTTCAGATTCCGTTCCCGGATCATGGCCTTCAGCCGGCGGATCTTGTCCACGCTGGTGGGGATGAATTTCTGCCCCCCGAACCCCGGGTTCACGCTCATGATCAGGATCATGTCCGCATAAGGAAGGATTTCCTCGATCTGGCACAGGGGCGTGGCCGGATTCAGGGCCACCCCGGCCTGGATGCCCTTGCTGTGGATGGACTGGAGCAGCCGGTGGAGATGATGGGTGGCTTCCGCATGGACACAGATCAGGTCCGCGCCGGCAGCAGCAAAGCTGTCCACATAATTTTCCGGATTCTCCACCATCAGATGGCAGTCAAAGAACATGTCCGTCCGTTTCCGGAGGCATTTCACCACCGGAGCCCCGAAGGTCAGGTTGGGAACGAACTGGCCGTCCATCACATCGATGTGGCACCAGTCGGCACCCGCATCCTGGATGCGGGCCACTTCTTCGGCCAGACAGGAAAAATCGGAAGACAAAATGGAAGGAGCGATGATGGTCATGATTTTTTTCCTCTTTTCTTTGGTTCCGCCAATTCCTGACGGATCGTGCAATAGGAAGCATAACGGCTGGGAGCGATTTCGCCCCGTTCCAGGGCCGCCTTGACTTCACAGTCCGGTTCATGGGTATGGGTGCAGCCGGTGAAGCGGCAGCAGCCTTCCCGCTGCCGGATTTCCCGGAACCCGTCGGCGGCATCCTCCATCTGGAGTTCCGCCAGATCGATGTTCCCGAAGCCGGGGGTATCCACAATGTAGCCGCCTCCAAAGGGCAGCAGCTGGGCAAACCGGGTGGTATGCCGGCCCCGGCCGATTTTGCTGCTTACATGGCCGGTTTTCAGGGTCAGGGAAGGATCCAGATGGTTCAGCAGAGTGGATTTCCCGGCCCCGGAAGGTCCCCCGAAGGCCACAATGTGGCCCCGGACCTGTTCCAGGATGGGTTCCAGCCCCATTCCCTCCCGGGCTTCCACCGGATACACCGGATAGCCCAGGGGCTGGTAGACCGCCTGGAACCGTTCCACCAGCCCTTCCGGCGCCAGGTCCCGTTTGTTCAGTACCAGAGCGGCCGGGATTCCGGCCGCTTCCGCCAGGGCCAGCAGCTTGTCCACCAGCAGGAAACTGGGATCCGGGTCACTGCAGGCGAAGACCGCCATAAGGCAGTCCAGATTGGCCACCAGAGGCCGCTGGAGCAGATTCTTCCGGGGCAGCACCTGCCGGATCATCCCTTCGGTGCCCTGGGCTTCCAGTTCCACCCGGTCCCCGGCAGCCATGGTGAACCGTTTCTGCTTCATCCGGCCCTTCACCTTGCAGGTGTACAGGATGCCGTCTTCTCCGGCCACATAGTAGTAGCCGTTGTAGGTCTTGATGATTCTTCCAATGGGATTGCTCACAGAGATTTATCCTCCGCCAGTTCTCCGTTCACGTAAATCTGGACGCTGGCCCCGGACCCCACATTTACGGTCCGGGTGATCCGGGTACCGGGAGCCACCGAATCGGAGAAGATGGTCCGGGTACTGCTGTCATCGGAAACGATGATCTTCACATTCTTGGCGCTGCCGCTGCCGGGAACCGTGTACCCGATGGTCCGGGTGCTGCCCCCGCCGCTGCTGCCGGAGCTGCTCCGGCTCTTCTTTTCTTCTTTTTTGCCGGCGGATACCACCAGGCTCACCGCGCCGCCCCGGTCCATGACGGAGCCGCTGCCGGGATCACTGGACAGGACCGTGTCCTTGGCCTGGTCGCTTTCCTGGGTCTGGATGCTGCCGATGGTGAGTCCCACACTGCTCAGCTGGTTCCGGGCTTCTGCCAGGCTCATGCCGGCCAGGCCGGGCACCACCGTCTGGTTGCCGCTGATGTTCACCACCAGGTCCACACTGGTCCCTTCGCTGACTTTCTGTTTGGGGGCGATGCTCTGGGACAGTACGGTTCCTTTCCCGGCCCCCGCCTCATACTTCACAGTCACGGTGCCCACCTTCAGCTTGGCTTTTTCCAGCATGGTGGTGGCTTCCGCCAGGGTCTTCTTTTTCAGGTCCGGCACCACCCCCGGTTCCGGTCCCTTGCTGACCACCAGCTGGATCTTCCGTCCGGCCTTCACCCGGCTGTGAGCCGCCGGATTCTGCTTGATGATCACCCCCGGGGTGGCAGTGGCATCATAGGCTTCCGTCAGGGTATACCCCAGTTTGTCCTTGGTCAGGATGGCTTCCGCCTCTACAATGGTCTTGCCCTTCAGGTCCGGCACCGTCACATCCCCGCTGGTGTAGCTGAGGATGGCATAGATGACCCCGGACAGGAGCACAATGGCCGCCATGAAAAAGGCCAGAAGCTTCTTTTTCCCGTATTTTTCCAGGAGGGTTTCCGGCTCTTCTTTTTTTTTCGGATCCGGTTTCTCCGGTCCCGCTGCCGGGCTCTTTTCAGCCGCTTCTGCAGTCTGGGGCTTCAGCAGCCCGTCCAGCATGTCGCTTTTGCTGATTACCATGGTCTCGTCGCTGACCGGGTGCTTCCGGGCATCGTTCCAGGTCTCTTCTTCCCCGCCCATATCTCCCAGGAGATGGGTCTGGGCACGCTTCAGATCCGTAAGAAAATCATCGGCGGTGGCATACCGGAGCCGGGGATTCTTGGCCAGGGCCTTGGTGATGATATTGTCCAGGTAGTAGGGAATGTCCGGATCGTACCGGCGGGCGGATGGAGTGGAGGATTCCAGATGCATCCGGGCCACTTCCAGCGGGGTATCCCCGTCATAGGGCAGCTTCCCGGTGAGCATCTCGAAAAGCACCACACCCAGGGAATACAGGTCCGACTGGGGGGTCACCGGCTGGCCGGCCGCCTGTTCCGGAGACAGATAGTACACGGAGCCGATCACATTCTTGTCCGTCCCGTTGCTGGGCTGGCCGAAGGCCCTGGCAATGCCGAAATCCGTAATCTTGGGCACCCCTTTGGTGTCGATGAGGATGTTCTGGCTCTTTACATCGCAGTGAACGATGGAATGGTCATGGGCCTGTTTCAGGGCTGAAGCAATGCCGATGGCATACCGGACTGCCGTTTTGTAGTCCAGGGCGCCATTTTCCTGGATCACTTCCTTCAGGGACCGGCCCACCACATATTCCATCACAATATAGTAAATGTCATTTTCATTGCCGCTGTCGTAAATATTGACAATGTTGGGATGGGACAGACAGGCGGCATTGCAGGCTTCCTGGCGGAAACGGGCCACAAACTGCTTGTCCTGGATGAACTGATCCCGGAGGATCTTGATCCCCACATCCCGGTGGAGCACCGTATCATAGCCGTGGAACACCTCGGCCATGCCGCCTCCGCCGATTTTGTCAATGATTTCATAGCGGCCATTGAGCGTTATTCTTCCTTCCATTCTGCAGCCTCCAGATCAATGACAATAAAAGAAATGTTGTCGTCGCCGCCGGCGGTCATGGCCCCGTTCATCAGGCCGTCCGCCAGCCGTTCCAGGTTCCGGTCTCCCAGAATCCGTTCGATTTCCGCTTCCGAGATCATGTTGGTGAGACCGTCGGAGCAGACCAGCAGCTTCTGGGCCCCGTCCAGGAGGATTTCAAAGGTGTCCACCTGGACCTGGGGATCCACCCCGATGGCCCGGGTGATCATGTGCTTCTGGGCAGAGGCTTCCGCTTCCTCCTGGGTCATCTGCTTCTGCCGGACCAGTTCCGCCACATAGCTGTGGTCGCTGGTCACCTGGCGCAGGATCCCTTCCTGCCACACATAGATCCGGCTGTCTCCCACATGGGCCACAAAAGCGCTGTGGGGATTGGGCAGGTACACCGCCGTCAGGGTAGTGCCCATGCCGGTGAATCCTGCTTTTTCCTGGGAAAGTTCCCAGATTTTCTTGTTGATATTCTGGATGCTCCGTTCCAAAAATGGGAGGATTTCCTTTCTGGAAAGTCCGGACAGGTCCAGACGGCTCAGCTGATGAACCGCTTCATAGCTGGCCACTTCTCCCGCATCCGCACCGCCCATGCCGTCGGCAATGGCATACAGATCCGGTTCCCGCACCAGGATGCTGTCCTCATTGTTGGGACGCACCATGCCCCGGTTGGTCCGGCTCACTGCTATCATTGGTTCTGCGCCTCCTTTAATGCGCTGGCCCGCAGCTGGCCGCAGGCCGCATTGATGTCCTTCCCCATTTCTTTCCGGACCGTCACGTTCAGATGCCGTTTCTTCAGCAGCTGGAAGAAATGGTCCACCGCCCGGTCGCTGGGCCGTTCAAAGCCCTTTTCCGGCACCGGGTTGGCCGGGATCAGGTTGATCACACATTCTTTGTGTTCCAGGGCATCCGCCAGGTTCCGGGCATCTTCCGGCCGGTCGTTGATGCCGGCCAGCAGGATGTATTCGTACATCACCTGGCGGCCGTTGCTTTTTTCATAGGCATCCGCCGCCTGGATTACTTCCGGAAAAGGATACTTCCGGTTGATGGGCATCAGCCGGTTCCGCAGTTCCATGGAAGCCCCGTGGAGGGAAATGGCCAGGTTGATGTTCCGGCCCTGGGCGGTCAGTTCTTCAATGCCCGGCACCACCCCGCAGGTGGAAACGGTCATGTTCCGGTAGCCGATGCACTGGCCCCGGTCGCTGTGGAGAATGTCCAGAGCCTTGAGCACATGGTCCAGGTTCAGCATGGGTTCCCCACTGCCCATGACCACGATCCGGCTCACCCGTTCTCCCCGGGGCTGGAGCCCGCTCTGGAAGAAATACAGCTGAGCCAGGATTTCCGCCGCCGTCAGGTTCCGGACGAAGCCGTGGAGGCCGCTGGCACAGAAGGCGCAGTTCATGGCGCAGCCCACCTGGGAAGAAAGACAGACGCTGTAGCCATAGTCGTGGTGCATGAGCACCGTTTCCACCGTGGCCCCGTCCGTCAGCTCCAGGAGCACCTTGTGGGTCAGCCCGTCCCGGGATTTGTATTCCTTCAGGACCTTCACCTGGCTGGTGGCAATGGTGTACCGCTCTTCCAGCTGCTGCCGGGCTTCCTTGCTCAGGTTGCTCATCTGGGAAAAGTCCGTGGCCGCCTTTTCATACAGCCAGCGGAACACCTGTTCCGCCCGGAACTTCTTCATGCCCAGTCCGGCCAGTTCTGTCTGGAGTTCTTCCAGGGTCAGGCCCATGATTTCTTTTTTGCACATGGCAGATCTCACTTTCGTTTTTCAAAAAGGCAGAGATAGAATCCGTTGATTCCGTCCCTCTGAGGCAGGATCTGGAGTTCCTCCACTTTTTCTCCGGTCAGGGGATGGGCAAAGGGAACGGAAACAAAATCCGGATGGTTTTCCAGGAACCATTTCCGCACCCGGGTATTTTCATCCTGTTCCAGGGTACAGGTACTGTACAGCAGCCGTCCCCCTGGCTTCACATACCGGGCTCCGTTTTCCAGGATCTTTTTCTGGAGCGGGGGGAACTGGCTGATGGCCCGTTCCTCTTTGGTCCACCGGGCTTCTGCCCGCCGGTTCAGCACCCCCAGGCCGCTGCAGGGAGCGTCCACCAGCACCCGGTCAGCCGTGTTTTCCCATTCCGGCACAAAGGTTGTCCCGTCCCGTTTTTCCGTCTGGATGCAGTGGATGCCCAGCCGCCGGGCATTCTCCCGGACCAGGGCCAGTTTGTGGTCATACAGATCCAGGGCCAGGATTTCTCCCCGGTCCTCCATTTTCTGGGCCAGATGGGTGGTCTTCCCTCCCGGGGCGCTGCACAGGTCCATCACCCGTTCTCCGGGCTGGGGATCCAGCACCGCCGCATCCAGCATGGAGCTTTCGTCCTGGATATAGATGTCCTCTCCGAACCGGTCCACCAGGGTCTCCAGGGAAGGCAGGCTGTCACAGATCAGCCCGTCCGGGGACCACCGGGAAGGATGGGTTTCGATGCCCTGGGCAGCCAGGCTGGTCTGCAGCGCCTCCCGATTCATTTTCAGGGTATTCACCCGGAAGGAAAAAGTGGGCCGGGCGTTGTCATAGGCACAGAGCTTCACCGCATCTTCCAGTCCATAGCGGAATTTCCACCTCCGGACCAGCCATTCCGGATGGTAATATTCCAAAGCGATCCGTTCCAGCTCATGATCCGGTCCCTGGGGGAATTTCCATTGTTTCCGGGTCCGGGCCAGCTGGCGCAGAGCTCCGTTCACCAGTCCTGCCGCTCCCTCATGGACCCATTTCTTGGCCAGTTTCACACTTTCGTTGCAGGCGGCGGAAACCGGGATCCGGTCCAGGTACAGCAGCTGGTAGGCTCCCAGCCGCAAAATCACCAGCACCAGGGGATCCAGCTTCCGCAGGGGCCGGTTCACCACCTTTGACAGATACCAGTCCAGGGTCCCCATGGTCTTTACGGTGCCATAGACCAGTTCCGTGGTCAGGCTCCGGTCAAGGGGCGACAAAGGAGCCCCACGCAGCCCCTGAGCCAGAGCCAGGTTTGCATAGGCTCCCTTGAGAAAGATTTGTTCCAGTATCTGTAATGCCGCTTCCCGCGGATTCTTGCCGATTCTTCTCATTGTTCGTCCTCTTCCAGAATAAATGACCGTATGGCCTCTTCGATTTTCCCCATGTCCGCCCGGGTGTTGAAGCAGGGTCCGTTGGGCCGCTCGTTGAGCACCCCGATTACCGGCAGGGGGAACACGTCCTGGATCCCGCTGGTAAGATCCCGTTCACAGGCCACCGCCAGGATGGCTTTGGGCCGGGCTTTCTTCACCGCCTGCCGGGCCAGGGTCCCTCCGGTGGCAATGGCCACATGGACCCCGTACTTTTGGGACAGGGCCAGCAGCTGGCCCACTCCACAGCGGCCGCACTGGTGGCAGTTGCTGATGTCCCGGGTCACCTTATAGGGGCAGGTATCCAGCTGGATGCAGTGAGGTGTCAGGATCAGCAGCCGGTTGGCCGGGACCCGGATATGCTGGTTCCGGACCAGATGGTTGCTGACTTCAATAAAGGACTGCTCCACCCGCCGTTTGGAAATCCCCATAAGTTTCCCCAGGAACAGGGCCAGAGGATAGAGCAGGTTGATGATGTGCCAGGCCCAGAAATAAAAGAACCGGATGGTGGGAAAGCCCAAAATGGCCAGGACGATGCCCACCACTCCGGAAAAAAGAGCCAGGATCACCACCAGGACGATCCAGCCCACCACCTGGGGCAGCCAGGGATGGATCTGCGCCAGTCCCGGCACCAGCAGCTGCCATAGCCCATAAGCCGCTGCCGCCGCCAGCAGCACCGCCAGAGAGGCCAGTGCCATGAAAAGCCGTTTCTTCGGCCGAAATCCCATGTTCATAATCTATTCCAGTCTGTCTCCCTGTTTCACATGGCCCCCGTTTACGAAGGAGGCTGCCGGCATCCTTTTTTTCCCTTCCGGCTGACATTCCAGGATCTCCAGGGTACCCTGTCCGCAGGCTACCCGGAAACCCTTTCCGTCCGCCTGGAGCACGGTGCCCGGAGCACCCTGGTTGCCTTCTGGCGTGAAGATCCGGCTCTTCCAGAGCTTCAGCCGCTTCCCGTCCGGCAGCAGGGTAAAGGAACCGGGCCAGGGGTCAAAGGCCCGGAACTGGTTGTGGAGAGCTTCCGCCGTTTTGGTCCAGTCCGCCTTTTCCATGTCCCGGGTAATGAGAGAGGCATAGGTGGCCTCTTCTTCCGGCTGAGGTACCGGCTGGAGGGTCCCAGCCGCCAGCTGAGGAATGGTGTCCAGCAGCAGCCGGGCGCCTTTTTCCTTCAGGATGTCATGGAGTTCTCCCTGGGTCATTTCCGGTCCCACCGGCACCGCCACCTTGCTGAGCATGGCGCCGGTATCCATCCCCACGTCCATCTGCATAATGGTAACCCCCGCTTCCTTTTCCCCTTTCAGGATGGCGTAATGGATGGGGGCTGCTCCCCGGTACCGGGGCAGCAGGGAAGCGTGGACGTTGATGCAGCCGTATTGGGGCAGATCCAGCAGGACTTTGGGCAGGAACTGGCCAAAAGCCGCCACCACGATCAGATCCGGACGGATTTTTTCCATCTCTGCCTGGAATTCCGGAGTCTTCACCCGTTCCGGCTGGAGCACCGGCAGATCCCGGGTCAGGGCATATTCCTTCACGGCGCTCATCATCACCTTGTGGCCCCGTCCTTTGGGACGGTCCGGCTGGGTGACCACCGCTGCGATTTCATACTGTCCGGATTCCACCAGGGCCTTCAGGCTGGCCGCGGCAAATTCCGGGGTTCCCATAAATACGATCTTCATTCTTGACCTTCCCTCGGTTTGGCAGAAAGGCTGATAGCCTTGTCAATGAACAGGACCCCTTCCAGATGGTCACATTCGTGCTGGAGGGCACGAGCCAGGAGCCCGTCGGCGGTAAGCCGGTAATGGTCCCCTTTCCGGTCCTGGAAATGGACGGTGATCTGGGCGGCCCGCTTCACTTCCCCTTCGTAGTCGGGGACGCTGAGGCACCCTTCTGAATCCACTGCTTCTCCCACCGGGTCCGTAAGCACCGGGTTCACGAATTCCCGGATGCCGGCCCCGTCGCCGGCGTCAATGACCACCAGCCGTTTGCTGAGGCCGATCTGGGGGGCCGCCAGTCCGCAGCCGTTGGCCGCATACATGGTCTCCGCCATATCCTTCAGCAGCCGGCCCAGTTTTTTATCGAATTTGGTAACAGGAACCGCCTTTTCCCGAAGGATGGGCGCCCCCACTTTTACAATGTCATAGATTGCCATATATCATCGACTCCTATCGCAATTTTTACTTTCTATTATACCATAGGAGATAAAAAAAGGGGGGTGTGAAAAAATTCACACCCCCGGTCGCGGGCCGCGGCCCTACACCACACTCATGGGATCCACGTCGAAATACACATTGGCCATATTCCTGTATTCGGACTGGCGGAGCCAATCTTTTACCGGCTTCATCCGGGGGCTTTTCAGCAGCACGTTGATCCGGTAGATCTGGTTCACTTTGGCCACGATAGCCGGGAAGGGACCCAGGATCTCCAGGGGATGGCCGGTTTCCAGCTGCCAGGCTTCCAGGGCATTCACCAGTTTCTGGGCTGTGGCCAGGGCCTCCTCTTCCCTTTTGTGATGGACGGTGACCTTCAGCATCCGGGTAAAGGGCGGATACCCCAATTCCTTCCGCTGGGCCAGCTCCCTTTCGGCAAACCCTTCATAGTCCTGCCGGGCGGCCATCTGGAGAATGGGATTTTCCGCATCATAGGCCTGGAAGATCACCTGCCCCGGCTTCTCTCCCCGTCCTGCCCGGCCGGCGGCCTGGGTCAGCAGGGCAAAGCAGCGCTCTCCGCTGCGGAAATCCGGCAGGTTCAGCTGGGAATCCGCACTCAGGACTCCCACCAGGGTCACATTGGGGATATCATGGCCCTTGGCCACCATCTGAGTCCCCAGGAGCACATTGTAATCCCCCCGGCGGAAGGCCTGGAGGATCTGCTCATGGGCAAACTTCCCGCTGGTGGAATCCTGGTCCATGCGCAGGGGCCGGACTCCCGGGCACAGGTCCCGGATTTCCCGTTCCGCCTTTTCCGTGCCGGTGCCGAAGAACCGGATCCGGGGACTGCCGCAGTAGGGACATTTGGTGGGCACCGGTTCCGTATGGCCGCAGTAATGGCATTCCATCAGCTGCTCCCGGGCATGGTACACCAGGGACACCGCACAGTTGGGACAGCTGAGGGATTCTCCGCAGTCCCGGCACAGCACAAAGGTGGAAAACCCCCGGCGGTTCAGCAGTACAATGGCCTGCTCCCCGTTCTTCACCACGTCTTCCAGCTTCCTCCGCAGGGCTTCTGACAGCACCGTCCGGTTCCCCTGGCGGAGTTCCTCCCGCATGTCCACAATGGACACCTGGGGCAGGTGACTGCCGGTCTTGGCCCGGTGGGTAAGCCGGAGACGGGTGTAGACCCCCTGTTCCGCCAGATAATAAGACTCCAGGTCCGGGGTGGCGGACCCCAGCACCACCGGCACCTTCCGGTAATGGGCCCGGTACTGGGCCACCAGCCGGGCATGGTAGCTGGGCCGTTCCTCCTGCTTGTAGGTCCCTTCATGCTCTTCATCCATCAGGATCAGTCCCAGGTCTGCAAAGGGACAGAACACCGCCGACCGGACCCCGATCAGCACCCGGGCCTGGCCGGACCGCATCCGGCTCCACACGTCTCCCCGCTCGCTGGGGGAAAGCCGGCTGTGGGCCACCGCCACCCCGGCGCCGAACCAGGCCTTGAACCGTTTCACGATCTGTCCGGTAAGGGCGATTTCCGGCACCAGCACCATTACCTGCTGGCCTGCCCGGAGGGCCCTGTCGGTGAGCCGGAGATAGACTTCCGTCTTGCCGCTGCCGGTGATCCCCTGGAGCAGAAAGGTCCGGGGATCCCGGTTTTCCCGGGCCCGGTCCACTGCCTGGATGGCCGCCTGTTGTTCTTCCGTCAGTTCCAGGGTTTCCTTCCGGGCTTCCAGCCCCTGGTAGCTGTCCCGGAGGACCCGCCGCCGGCCTTCCAGCAGCCAGCCTTTCTGGACCAGGTTCCGGAGCACCGCGGAGGAGATGCCTTTTCCTTCCAGCTCCCCGGCGCTGGCGGTGTTCCCGGACAGCAAAAAGTCCAGGGCAGCCAGCTGGCTTTTGCCCCGGACCTCTCCGTTTTCCCGTGCGGCCAGCCCTTCCGGTGTTGCTGTAAAGGTCCGCTCTGTTTTTTCCCGCAGTTTGTATTTCACATCGTAGGAAAGGACCACCGCCTTTTGGGCAATCAGTCCCTTCAGGGCCGTCTCTCCTCCCGGGAGATTCCGGATGGCCCGCCGGGACTGGGGACCCTTCAGGGTCAGGAAATCGTACAGTTCCTGTTCCTCAGGGGTAAGCCCGGCCACTTCAGGCACTGGGACGTATTTCCCCACTGCCGCCAGGCTTTTCCGGCCCGGGATGAACAGCCGCAGGGCCTCCGCCAGGGTGCACAGGTAGTACTGGGACAGCCAGTAGGCGGTGGCCAGCATTTCACTGTCGAACCAGGGTTCCGTCCCCACCACATCGGCAATGTCCTTCAGTTCCCGGGACAGATCCGGGCTCCGGTCCTCTTCCACAATGAAACCTTCCAGCAGCTGCTGGCCGAAAGGCACCACCACCCGCCAGCCCTGGCCCAGGAAATCCAGGGCCTGGGGCACATGGTAGGTGAACTGCCGAAAAATGTTTTTGGCAGGCAGATTGATGGCAACCTTTGCGTATTCCATCTTATTCCAGTGCTTTTTTCAGCACATCCACTTTATCCAGCCGTTCCCAGGGCAGATCCACATCCGTCCGGCCGAAATGGCCATAGGCAGCAGTCTGGCGGTAAATGGGCCGGCGCAGATCCAGGCTCCGGATAATACCCGCCGGAGTCAGGGAGAAGTTCTTTTCAATCAGTTCCACGATCTTTTCTTCCGGAATGGCAGCGGTGCCAAAGGTGTTCACGCTGATGGACACCGGACGGGCCACCCCGATGGCATAGGCCAGCTGGATTTCGCATTTCCTGGCCAGGCCGGCAGCCACCACGTTCTTGGCCACATACCGGGCCGCATAGGCAGCACTCCGGTCCACTTTTGTGGGATCCTTCCCGGAGAAGGCACCGCCTCCGTGACGAGCCATGCCCCCGTAGGTATCCACGATGATTTTCCGCCCGGTGAGGCCGGAATCCCCCTGGGGCCCGCCGATGACGAACCGGCCGGTGGGGTTGATGTGGTAAATGGTCTTTTCATCCAGCAGATCCGCCGGCACCACCGGCCGGATCACCTGTTCCAGGATGTCCTTCCGCAGCTGTTCCATGGTGATTTCCGGGCTGTGCTGGGCAGAAACCACAATGGTGTCCACCCGTACCGGTTTGTCGTCATCATATTCCACGGAGACCTGGGTCTTCCCATCAGGACGGAGATAAGGCAGGGTGCCGTCCTTCCGGACCTGGGCCAGCCGGCGGGACAGCTTGTGGGCCAGGGAAATGGGCAGGGGCATGTATTCAGGCGTTTCATCGGTGGCATAGCCGAACATCATCCCCTGATCCCCGGCGCCGATTTTTTCTTCTTCTCCCTGGGCGCCCTGTTTGGATTCATCGGATTCATCCACCCCCTGGGCAATGTCCGGGGACTGTTCATCGATGGAGATCAGCACCCCGCAGGTGGCTCCGTCAAAACCATATTTGGCCCGGTCGTAGCCAATGTCGATCACCGTCTGCCGGGCAATCTTGGCAATGTCCACATAGCAGCTGGTGGAAATTTCCCCCACAATATGGATCTGGCCGGTGGCCACCAGGGTTTCGCAGGCAACCCGGGCATCCGGGTCCTGTTCCAGGATGGCATCCAGCACCGCATCAGAGATCTGATCGGCGATTTTGTCAGGATGGCCTTCCGTGACAGATTCAGACGTAAATACTTTCTTCATTATTTCCTCCTTACACAAAAAAAAATACTCCCAAAATGAGAGTACCTATGGGACTCTCATCTTACAATCGACAAACCGCATTGCAGGAATTAGCACCGTTGGCCCAGGGCCATGGTTGCTGTGGCTTCACAGGGCCATTCCCTCCGCCACTCTTGATGAGCTGTATTCGATTTTGCTTTGTAATTATAACAGATACAGTAGGAAAATACAAGACGGGTCCTCAGTAATGGACCACGTCCTGCTCTTTCCGGATCCGGTCCAGGATGGGCCGGGCTTCCTGGCTCTGGAGGAAGTCCCAGGTGGTGGGAGGCACCTGCTCCCGTACCAGCGCCCAGTTTCCTTCCTGGATGGCCTTCCGTACTGTGGAGGCACTGACCACCTGGCCCTGTTCTTCCCGACGGGGCACCACCACGCACTGGATCCCCGCTTCCGGCAGCCGCTTTTCCATCACCTGGTTGTACAGGCCGGTGACCACACTGGTGGGCTCTTCCCCCACATACCGGGCGGTAATCCCCAGTTTCCGGGCGATCTTCACGAAAATGGCCAGATCCAGGTTGGCATGGCTGGCGATCACCGCTTCCGCATCCTTCTGGAAATAGCTGGGGAAGGTGGCCTGGCTGATGATGTAGGGACCGCTGTCATGGTACCGGAGATTGGCCAGGTGCCGTGTCCCTTCCTGGATCAGCTTCTTCCGGACGGCATAGGGGAACAGGCTGGCGTCCTCGCTGACCATGAACAGGTGGACCAGGTCGTTTTCTGCCGCCGCTTTTTCCACCAGGTACTGATGCCCCAGGGTAAAGGGGTTGGCGTTCATGACAATAGCCGCCACTTTGGGAGCTTCCACCCGGCTCCGGGCCAGCTGGTCCAGATAGCTGGAGAAACCTTCCTTCCGGTTTTCCATAAAGACGATCTGGTCTTCGATCCGGGCGATTTCATAAAAACCCAGGTCCCCGAAAAATTTGGCGGAACTGCATTTGGTATACAGGAAAAGGTGGAGATTTCCCCGTTCATACTGGTACTGGACCAAATGGGACACAATCTCGTTCATCAGCCCTTCCCCCTGGTGGTGATGGTCCACCGCCATGCACCGGAGGGTGTTGCCGAAACAGCTTCCGGTGGCAATGGCCCGGTAATCATTGTCGAACATCACACAGGTATAGTCCAGGTTGGCATCCCGGCGGATTCCCTCCTGCTCCAGCAGGGCATCCACCTGGGCATTGGTCCGTTTATCGGAAGGATATACTTGAGAAATAAAATAATCAGACATCACGGTCTCCTTCTGGTTTCAAAGTGAATCCATTATACCACAAAAAAGGGAAAGGAAGGGTTGGTCCGCCAACTCCCTTTCCCTTTTCTTCCCGGTCAGAAACCCAGCTGATCGTTGATCAGGATCACATGTACCCGTTCCGGATGCCGGGCATACCGGGTGATCAGGATCTGGCAGCAGCGGGTTTCCGGCGCCTTGCAGTGGGAACAGAACCCGGTGGTCTTACAAGGTGTCTGGATGTCGAATTTCTGGGCACAGACCGCAGCCGCCGTGTTTTCCGCCCGGTCCAGGGCTGTTTCCAGGCTGGAACACACCTTGTTCAGGCTCACCAGGAACAATACATGGTGGGGCCCGTAGGAAATGGCGGAGACCCGGTTGCCATTGCCGTCGATGTTCACCAGGATCCCGTCCCGGGTCATGGCGTTGCAGCTGGCCAGATACCAGTCCGCATCATAGGCCTTCAGATGGGCCGGCCGCCGGGTGGGATATTCGTCCCGGTCGATGAAGGTCCAGTTGCCTTCCTTCAGTTTCTCCACCAGACCGCTTTCCCGTACGGTGGTGCTGCCGCCCATGTTCACCACACTGCCTTCCGGGATCAGTTCCAGGGCCTTCTGCACCGCCTCTTCCACCGTTGCCGCATAATACCCCTTCATGTTCCGGGATGCCAGCCCCCGGATCACCACCTGGGCCAGCAGTTCATTCCGCCGTCTCAAAGCCTCCTGCATTTCGATTCCCCCTCATTTGTGTTTTTTTTATTTTACCATAGAAAAAGAGGTTGCTGCACCTTTTGTGCAGCAACCTCTCCCTGCCTTACCTTCTTATTTTGCAAAATACCGGGCCAGCAGTCCGTCGAATACACGGCCGTGACGGGCTTCGTCTTTGGCCATTTCATGAACGGTGTCGTGGATGGCATCGTAGCCCAGCTGTTTGGCCAGGGTGGCGATTTCCTTCTTGCCGGCGCAGGCACCCTGTTCAGCGGCAGCCCGCATTTCCAGATTCTTCTTGGTGCTGTCGGTAACCACTTCGCCCAGCAGTTCAGCGAACTTGGCAGCGTGTTCCGCTTCTTCGAAAGCGATCCGTTTGTAGGCTTCTGCCACTTCCGGATACCCTTCCCGGTCAGCCACCCGGCTCATGGCCAGGTACATGCCCACTTCGGAGCATTCCCCGGTGAAGTGCTGACGCAGGCCTTCCAGGACCCGTTCATCCACGCCTTTGGCAACGCCTACCACGTGTTCATCAGCGTATTCCTTCACGCCTTCCTTCAGTTCATCGAACTTGTCTTTGGGAGCGCCGCACTGAGGGCACTTTTCCGGAGCTTCTTCCCCTTCATACACATAACCGCACACTCTGCAAATGAATTTTTTCATAATATTGCCTCCCCTAAATGGTCAAGCCCTTTATTTAAGGACTTGCTATTTGTTGATATTTGTTATCTCTTACGGTTTTTATTATAACAGACTCTCAAAATAATGCAAGTACTTTTGGAAAATATTTTTCCATTTCGAAAGGTTTTTATTGCAGTCAGAGGTGCAGCTCTTCCAGCAGCTTCCGGAACCGTTCCCGGAGCCTTTGGTTCCGGACCTGGGGATCCGGTTCCGCCACCTTCAGCTGCCGGCGGAAGCTCCCCATTTTTTCATTGAGGGCCCCCAGTCCTTCCGGCAGGGCCTGCCGGATCTTTTTTTTCACATACTGGGCCACCAAAGGACTCCGGCCTCCGCTGCTGACGGCGCAGACCACTTCTCCTTCCCGGATCAGGGCCGGAAAGATAAAGGAACACAGCTCCGGATCGTCCACCACATTCACCGGGATCCGCTTCTCCCGGCAGAGACGGCTTACGGTCCGGTTCACTTCCCGGTGATTGGTAGCCGCCACTGTCAGGATCCAGTCCCCCCGGTCCAGATCTTCCGGTTCGAAGGTCCGGCTCTCCCACCGGACCGGAAGCTCCCGGAATTCCGACAGGAGTTCCGGAGCCACCACCTGGACCCGGGCTCCGAAATCCACCAGGATCTTTGCCTTGTGGAAGGCTGTCCTGCCTCCTCCCACCAGGAGCACCGGAGCATCCTCCAGCTGGACCATCAAAGGAAAATAGCTCATGATTCCCCTCCCGGCTGTTCCAGGGCCGCCCGGATCCCCGCTGCTGAATGGACCCGGGCTGTTTCCACCTCCAGGCAGCCGGCTTCCCGGGCAGCCCGGGCCGTAACCGGACCGATGCACAGGACCCGGGTTTCCGAAGCCAGGGTATACTGCTGGAAAAAGACCCGGACCCCTCCGGCACTGCCGAAGATCATTACATCCGGAGCCAGGCAGGTCCCTTTTTCCGGCTGTCCCTCCCGGGGGCAGATCCTGTACACAGCAGCATCCCTGTATGGCCGCCCGGCCTTTTCCAGTTCCCGGACCAGATCCGGGGACCCGTTTTCCGCCCGGAGCAGCAGGCACCGCTCCCCAGGTCCCATTTTTTCAGCCAGACTCTTTCCCAGCGCTTCTGCCGTGTAGCATTCCGGAAGCAGATCCGCCTGGAATCCCTGCTCTGCCAGTTCCCGGGCGGTCCCTTCCCCGATGCAGGCAAACCGGGCCTGCCCCAGGAGCCGGAAGTCTCTTTTCTTTTCCCGGAACCACTGGAAAAAGAGCCGGACCCCGTTCCGGCTGGTGAATACCAGCCAGTCCCATTGTCCGAAGTCTTCAGGAATATTCCCCCAAAGTGGCTCCGCGGCCAGAAGGGGCAGTTCTCCTGTTTCCCTGCCGCCCTCAGCCAGTTCCCGTGCCACTTCCCGGCAGAACGAGAGGGTGCCGGTTACCAGGATTTTCTCTTTTTTCCCCGGCGCCTCCGGGCAGAGTCCCAGGCCGGCAACCGGTCCCACCAGGATCACCGCTGGAGGGAAGGCCCCCTGCTGCCGGGCTTTTTCCGGCAGGTCCTCCAGGGTCCCGTCAATGCGTTTTTCCCCTTCTCCGTATCCTCCGCAAAGGACGGAGGCCGGCGTATCCGCTTTTTTGCCGGCCTGAATCAGCCGGCGGCAAATGGTTTCCACCCGTTCCAGACCCATCAGGAATACCAGGGTACCCTGCAGATGAGCCAGGACCTGCCAGTCCTCTTCCGCCCCGTCCCGGGTATGGCCGGTGATCACCGTAAAGGACCGGGCCAGTCCCCGATGAGTCACCGGGATGCCGAAATGTTCCGGCACCCCAATGGCCGAGCTGATTCCCGGCACCACCTGCCAGGGGATCCCGGCCTTCTGGAGAGCCAGGGCTTCTTCTCCCCCCCGGCCGAAGACAAAACTGTCCCCCCCTTTCAGCCGTACCACCCTTTTGCCTTCCCGGGCCTTCCGGATCAGCAGTGCATTGATGGCTTCCTGGGCCACGCTGTGCCGTCCGCTCCGTTTTCCCACCGGCAGCAGTTCCGCTTCCGGACTGGCTTCCAGAAGGGTTTCCGGGGCCACCAGGGCATCGTAGAGCACGGTCTGGGCCCGGGACAGTATCCGGCGTCCTTCCTGGGTCAGAAGGCCCCGTCCGCAGCCGGCTCCCACCAGCCACACTTTTCCCACTGTATTTTCAGTGCCGGTCATAAAGTTCCTCCTTCAGGGACTGGCAGAGCGCCTGCCCATCCTTTTCCTTTCCCATCCGCCGGGCCCGTTTCCCGTCCACCATAGCCATCAGTTCCATCCGTTCCCCGGGCAGGAGCCGGCAGTGGATTCCCACCGGGCAGGAACAGTCTACTTTCATAGCGCAGAACAGCTGCCGTTCCCACCGGAACCGGCGCCAGGTCTCCGGATCAGAGAGCTGCCGGAGGAGCCGGACCAGCTCCCGGTCCTGGGTCCGGCATTCCACTCCGATGATGCCCTGGCAGCCGGCAGGGATCACTTCCTCCGGAGAAAAGGGGATCACCTGGAACCGGCCCATGTCCAGTTCCAGCCGTTCAATGCCTGCCATGGCCAATACGATGGCATCATACTCTCCCCGTTCCAGCTTGTGGAGCCGGGTGGTCACATTCCCCCGGATATCCCGGAACTGCAGGTCCGGCCGCTGCCGGCTGAATTCCCGGATCCGCCGGGGACTGCCGGTGCCCACCACATTGCCTTCACGGAGTTCCTTATCCCGGAGCAGCACCAGGGCATCCCGGGGATCCGCCCCCCGGGGGGTACCGGCGATCACCAGCCCCTGGGCCAGCTGATAGGGCAGATCTTTGGCACTGTGGACGGCGATATCCGCCTCTCCACTAAGGAGTTCCCGCTCGATTTCCCGGACAAAGATCCCCCGGCCGCCGATTTTCACCAGGGCGTGGATCCGGTCCCGGTCCCCTGCGGTGGTAATGGTCCGGACTTCCGTTTCCACCCCCGCTTCCTTCAGAAGACCGCATACAATATGAGTCTGTGCCAGTGCCAGCCGGCTGCCCCGGGTGGCTACAATGAGTTTTTTCATCTTATCTCCTTACCCTGGGGGCCAGTTTTCCATAGACC
The DNA here is from genome assembly GCF_057597765.1 of Acidaminococcus sp. Classification (NCBI taxonomy): domain Bacteria; kingdom Bacillati; phylum Bacillota; class Negativicutes; order Acidaminococcales; family Acidaminococcaceae; genus Acidaminococcus; species Acidaminococcus sp. Next base: position 25,726 of record NZ_DBMBXK010000003.1, read on the forward strand.
AGCACCGCCAGTACACAAAGGGCCCCGTCCGGCAGCACCGTGCTCAGGAACCAGATTTCCAGCAGCCGGACCAGGCCGATGCCCCCGGTATTCTGCAGGACGAAATTGAACATCACATCATAGTACAGGAGCCCGCAGAAGTAGTAGGCCATTTCTCCCCCCAGGGCCGCTCCCACCAGCCGTTTCCGGCCGGCCTGGAGAGGTGCGTCCCCGGCCAGGGCTCCCGTGACCCAGGCTGCACAGGGGAACCCCAGCAGGAACCCGAAGGTGGGCTTGGCCAGGTACCCCACCCCGCCTCCATGGGCGAAAATCGGCAGCCCGCAGAGCCCCAGCACCAGGTAAGCCAGGACACTGAGGAACCCCTGCCGGCGGCCCAGGAACAGTCCGGCCAGCACCGCCACGAAAATCTGCAGGGAAATGGTCACCTGCCAGATGCCTAAGGGAATCATGATATGGATAAAGGCCCCCACTGCCATGAGAGCTGTAAACAGCCCGCACAGGGCCAGCGAAGAATGATTTGGATGCATGGTACCTCCTGCAAATTCCCCTCTGGAATCCAGAGAAGAAAACTGTGATTTTTGTATCTATTATAACAGGATTTGCTGGTTTTCACCGTTGTTTTTCCCACAGCACCGTGTTTTTTCATTTTTATACATTTCTTTTATATTTTACATAAGAAAACCTGTTATTATTTTTCTTTTTGCTTTTGTATATAATGTATACAAGACACAATATTTCAGACAAGAATCAGAAATCGGGACTTTTTCACAAGGTAAAGTCCCCAGATTTGGGAGGACGTATTCATGAAATTACATCAACTGCGCTATTTTCAAGAGGTCTGCCGGCAGCACAGCATCACCAAGGCGGCCGAAGAACTGCATATATCCCAACCTGCGGTTTCAGCAGCGATCCGAGAACTGGAAGAAGAATTTGGGCTGAGACTGTTCAAACGGTCCCACAAAAAGCTGATTCTCACCACCGAAGGGTCGTATTTTTCTCTGGAAGTGGAAGAACTACTCCAAAAAGCCAAGCAGATTGCCGATGATATGACCCGTCTCCAGAAAAAGAACACCTCCATCCGGGTGGGCCTGCCCCCTATGATCGAGGCTCTGGAGATTCCCCTTCTGGCCCTGTTCCACAAGGATCATCCGGACATCCGGCTGGAACTCCATCACGGGAATTCCCTGTCCCTCCGGAAGGCGCTCCAGGATGACCGGATCGACATTGCCATCGTCAGCGGCCAGGACGGGGATCAGGATACCATGGCCGCCCGTGCCATGAAACGCAGCGAAATCGTCTACTGTGTGAACCAGAGCCATCCCTATGCCCGGGAAAAGGTCCTGTCCCTGCCCCAGGTGGCCCAGGATGATCTGGTAGAAATCGAAAACAGCCAGAAATTCCGGGAAACCATCCTGGAGCGGTTCCATCAGGAACGGTGCACCCCCCGGATCCAGTGGTCCACCACCCAGCTGTACACCAAGATCCAGCTGATCCGCAGCGGCGTGGCCGGCGGCTTCCTGTACCGGACGGTGGCGGAACGGGAACCGGAACTGGTGCCCATTTCCCTGAATCCCCCTCTGTATTATGAAATCGAAATGCTGTGGCAGAAAAACTCTGTGGAAAACGAAACCATCCGTACCTTCCTGGAGTTTGCCCGGAAGCACGGGGTCATCAAAGAACCGGAGAATCTGGAACAGACGAAATAAAAGAGGAAAAAGCCTTCTGCTGGGGAAGCAGAAGGCTTTTTCCTTGAAAGGAAGTTGTTTATGATGATTTGATGGGGAAGATGTAACAAGGAGGGGTAATCCCTGTTACGGTTATTAGTATACCCATGACCTGTGTCAAAGGAAGGGCAAACCCTTGAATAATTTGTGAATTTGACTACTCAGTCAGACAGTCCGAAATATTCATAGATATTTTGGATCAGCCCCTGGGCATTTTCCGGGCTCAGCCCCGCTTTCTGGCTGAGGAGCAGCAGCCCCTTCAACTGGTTCTTCAGAAAGCCGTTGAACTTTTCCGGATCCAGGGACAGGTTGTCCCCTTCCAATTTGTCACTCTGACAGGTGAGCATCACCAGCAGCTTCAGGGTCTCCCCTTCCTTTTCCGCCAGGAAAAAGAGAAAGGGAAAGGTCTCCCCCAGTTTACGGACAAAGGCCACGGCTTTTTTGTTTTCCCACAGGGCCTCCCCGCAGTCCCCGGCAAAGGAAAGTCCCCACCGGCTGCAGAACTTCCGGGCCAGAGCCGGCTGGCTCCCTACCGTCTCCAGCAGCTGGAAATACCGCTGGAGCCGTTCCGGATGGTCCAGTTCCTCCTGATGCACCTGAAATCCGATGAAATCCTGCCGTTCCAGATAGGAACGGATTTTTTCTTCTTCCATGGCTGCCTACCTTTCCTTGATCATTACCGTCCACTGGCCGGGCAATTTCACCCGTTTCCAGGTCCCGGGCCAGTCTTCTTCCAGTTTCGTCTTCAGTTTCCGTGTCTTGGTGTCCACCAGTACCAGGGCCCTTCCCGGCTGCTGCCGGACTTGTCCGTAAGTGGTCCAGGGCATGATGTTTTTGGCGGACCAGCTGTCTTTCCGGGGTTTGAAGGCATCCGCCTCCTCATCAGGCACCAGCATCACCATTTCCCGGCCGGTGTAGAACACCCCGGAAGTGGGATAGCCCCCGCCCCGGATGTAGATGGGCATGTCTTCCGGCACCAGGGCGTTGATGAACTGGGCCGCCGTCTTCCCGGTCACATCCTCCATCAAAGGCTTGGCCAGCAGATCCAGACTGCAGCAGTGGAAAGCGATGGTCAGCAGCACCACCGTGGAAAACACTTCCTGGCTGGTTTTGCCTTTATACTTGTGAAAGGCCAGCACCGCCATGCACAGAGTGTAGAGGAGCATGAAATAAAACAGGTTCTGGGGATTGGGGAACACCCCGGGAGCCAGCTTTGTCACCTGGGAGGCGGCGTAAGTCAGCGCCCCGTAGAACAGCAGGTTTCCGACCAGCATCCCCCGGATATCCAGGCGGCTGCCCTTTTTCCAGATGTAATCTGCCGTCAGGACGCACAGAGGCAGCAGCAGGGGATAGGTGTAGGTGATGTATTTGGTGGCCATACACTGGAAGAACACGAAAATGGCGGCGATCCACAGCAGCAGGAAAGCTTCCCGGGGAGCCGGATAGTTCCATTTCCCGTTTTTCCGCAGAAGGCTCCAGAGCATGCCGGGGACAAAGCCCACCCAGGCATAGGCGTTCAGCAGGTTCACCGCCGTATAGTACCAGACCACATTGTCCCGGGGATGTTCGGACACGGTGGCCCGGAGCACGTTCTGGGTCCCCAGGAAGCTGCCCAGGAAATCCGGATGGACCCGGGCCATGGCTATGTACCAGGGCAGAGCCACCAAAAGGAACAGCGGGATCCCGGTGGCCAGCTTGGCATCCTTCAGGCATTTCCAGTCCTTCTGGTACAGCAGGAACAGGGTAATGATGAGCCCGGGCATCAGAAAGCCAATAGGGCCCTTGGTCAGGGTGGCCAGGGCGGACAGGATGTACACCCCGTAGTACCAGTTCTTTTCCCGGCTGCTGTACCCCAGGAAGAAGCACAGCAGGGCCCCGTCCATGAACAGGAACAGCATCCCGTCCGTCAGGACACTTTTGGAAATAGTAAAGAATTCCAGGGTCATAAGCAGCAAAACACCGCTAAGGAAACCCACTTCTTCCCGGTACAGCCGTTTTCCCGCCTGGACCGTCAGCCACAGGCCTCCCAGCCCAAACAGGGAGGGAAAGAACCGGGCCCCGAATTCGCTGAACCCGAAGATCTTGAACCCCAGGGCAATCATCCAGTAGGCAAAGACCGGTTTGTCATACCAGTACCGGCCGTAGATCTGGGGAGACAGCCAGTCTCCGCTGAGGACCATTTCCTTGGCCGTCAGGGCGTAGTTCCCTTCCACACTGTCCGTCAGGGGCAGGGATGAATTCATGAAAAACAGCAAAAAAACCGCCGCGGCCCAAAACCCCAGCCAGTATTTTTTCTTCATATACGTTCCTCCAATGCTTTAGCGTAGACATATCTAATCTATTTTACACTAGAATGGGGGAAGAAGAAAGAGGCTGTTGCAGATGCAACAACCTCTTTCTGGATTGCAGGTGAATCCCTTCCCCCCTATTTTTTATATCCCGGATTATACGGACACCTCTCCCCCAGACACTGCCCGTTCTTTGGATAGAACCCGCAGACTGTGTTTTCTTCCGGCAGGGTGATCCCGAACCGTTCTTTTACGTAGGGAATGGCGGTTTTGAGAGCTGTATAGGCGTCCCTTTTGCAGCACCGGGGTCCCCCCATGGCTGCCAGATTGGCCAAAGCCCGGGAGGTACAGGTCATGTGGCTGCCCCAGGAAGAACCGGTGGTCAACGGGCCTGTTCCTTCCAGGAGAGCCAGGGCGGCGCCTACGGATGCCACGGCCCCGCAGACTCCCCAGTGGCCGCACATGGCCCCGGGCATCTGTAGCCCTTCCCGGCGGAGCTTCTGGAGCATCTCCTCCAAATCAAATTCCATGCCGGCGTTATGGAGGGCCGTCAGCAGGCAGGCCCCGTCCAGCACATGGTGCTCCGGCCCATGGATCCGGACGAAATCCTGTCCTGCCACATGGCGGAAAACGGCCAGGGGATTGGTTTCCTTTTCTTTTACACAGGCTTCGATGATGGCCTGGGTCCGCTGTTCCAGATCGTTCATGCTGCACGCCTCATTTCATCCGCTTCAATACTTCCAGCAGCAGGTTCCAGGTCCGCTGGACAGAAGCAATGTGCATGGTTTCCCGGTAGGTGTGGATCTCCGTCAGGGTGGGCCCCAGGGAAATGCAGTCCAGTCCCGGCAGCTTGGCGGCGAACATGCCGCATTCCACCCCGGCGTGGATAGCTTCCACTTTAGGGTCCTTTCCGTACTGTTCCCGGTACACCTGGACGAACAGATCCCGGAGTGGGGAATCCGCCCGGTATTCCCAGCCCGGGTAATCCCCTTCCCGGAAGGCCTGACCTCCCAGCTGCCGCAGCAGTCCTTCGATCCGTTCCGCCACCATTTCTTTCTGACTTTCCACGCTGCTCCGGACCAGGAGACCGGCACAGACCTGGTCCCTCTCCGTATACAGGATCCCCAGGTTCAGGGAGATCTGGACCATGCCCGCCAGTTCCGGGCTCATGGCCTGGACGCCATTGGGCAGACTGGTCAGCAGGCACTGGACCTTTTCTGTGGAAGTCCGGTCCATGGGCAGGGTTTCCGTTACAGCTGGTCTCACAGCCACCTGGAGTTCCGGATCCGTCACATGGTATTCCTTCCGGACCGCCTCTCCGAAAGCTTCCGCCGCCCTCTGGAGCCGGTCCGGTTCCGGGGTCACCAAAAGAGCCCGGGCTTCCCGGGGAATGGCATTGTCCTTGGTGCCGCCTTCCACTTCCACCAGCCGGTACAGGGCTTCCCGGTCCAGATGGAGCAGAAGCCGTCCCAGGAGCATGTGGGCATTGGCCCGTCCCCGGCCGATTTCCGCTCCCGAATGGCCTCCGGTCAGGCCGCTGATCTTCAGTTCCAGGCAGGTGCCTCCAAAGGCTTCCCGGCGGACGGGCAGGGCGCAATTCACATCCACGCCGCCGGCGCAGCCTACGGTAAATACCCCTTCCTCTTCCGAATCCATATTGATCATCCGGCGGCCTTTGAGACCGCTGGCATCCAGGGCTTCCGCCCCCAGCATGCCGATTTCCTCATCCACGGTGAACACCACTTCCAGCCGGGGCCGGGGAATGGCAGGATCATCCAGAAGAGCCAGGCCCATGGCCACGGCAATTCCGTCATCGGCTCCCAGGGTAGTGCCCCGGGCGGTGATTTCATCCCCGGACACTTCCAGGTCCAGGCCTTCTTTTTCCATATTCTTGGTGCAGTCCGGTGCTTTTTCGCAGACCATATCCATATGGCCCTGGAAGATCACCGGAGCCGCCTGTTCATAGCCGGGGGAAGCCGGTCCCACCAGGATCACATTGTCCAGGGCATCCTGATGGACTTCCAGCCCCCGCTGCCGGCCAAAATCCGCCAGCCAGTTGCTGACGGCTTTGGTGTGCCGGGATCCATGGGGGATTTTCGACAGTTCTTCAAAGAAATGGAACACCCGGCGGGGTTCCAGAGAATCCAGTACAGTCATGACGCTACGACTCCTTTGCTTGTTGGTTGGTTTCCTTATATTCCAAGGGTTTACAGGATGCCCAGCATAGGTGCCACGGAAACGATCACGGCCCCGGTAATGAGCAGCAGCAGGGCGCCTTTCAGGATGAATTTCAGATAGATGTCATAAGGCACCTTGTACAGTTCCAGGGTCCCCATGTTGGTGGCGCTGGGGTACAGGGCACTGGTGAAGTTGAGCCCGATGGTGAAGCTGGCGATCAGCAGCACCTGGCCGCCCACCGGTCCGATGGGAGCGGTTTCATAAAGGGCATAGGCCACGGCCCCCAGGATGGGCATGGTGATTCCGGCCACCCCGCTGGTGGACTGCATGAAGAAACCGATGGCCACATAGGACCCGATGACCGCCAGGGAGAAGGCCCAGGAGGGCACACCCTGGAGGGCGCTCTGGATCCAGTACACGAAGGTGACGGACATGCCGGCAGTCTTGCTGCCCATGATCACGGAGATCCCGTTGGCAATGGCCAGCACCAGGACCACACTGAGCAGGTCCCGGGCCCCGGCGATGAATTCTTTGATGAAGGTGGCTTCCGGGATCTTGTTGATGATCCCCAAAAGCAGGGCCCCGGCCAGGAACACGAAGGAAAATTCTTCAAAGTACCAGTCCCCGAACTGGGTGTAGTGTTCCGCCCCCAGCAGGTTCCCCAGCACCGGCACTTTGGCCAGAGACGTAAAGGGCAGGTTCACCAGGGTCTTGGCAGTGGTCCCGTCGGCGAACTTGATGGAATCCCAGGGCACATAGCCGCAGATCATGGCAATGACGATCAGCACCAGGAGCCCGATGGACAGGGCCTGCCGGGTGGTGATTTCCACTTCTTCCTGTTTTTCCTCCACCATGGTGTTCACCGGCAGCCCGGCCACAATGGATTTGGAGGGATCTTTCTTCACCCGGGCCGCATACTGGAGCACATAGGCCAGGGCCACCAGGTACAGCACCGCAAAGAGCACCAGCCGGAGGACGATGCCGCTGCCCAGGGACAGGCTTTCATTGCCGATGGCCCCTACGGCTGCGCCAATGGAAAAAGGATTTACCACGCTGGCCATATTGCCTGCGGTGGCCCCTACTGTCATGACCCCGATCCCGGTGATCACATCATAGCCGGCCAGGACGAAAAGAGGCACCACCGCCATGGAATAAGCGGGGATTTCTTCCCACAGGCCGTAAACGGCGCCGAACAGGGCGGAGAAAAAGGTCAGTACCACAATCAGGGTCTTGCCAGTGAAGCGTTTCAGCAGCCAGCCGATCCCGGCCCGCATGGCCCCCACATAGTTCAACAGATGGAGGAAGGCCCCGGCCATCAGGAGAGCAAAGCACAGCTGGGCGGCCTTTACAAAGCCCTTGGCCGGTGCCATGATGATGTCCCACAGTCCCATGGGCTGGAGTCCCTGGCCTGCGACCACTTTCCCTTTGACCATAATGGCGTCGTAGATGATCTTCTTGGTTCCGTGATCATTGACCACCACAGACTGGGGCACGAACCAGGTAAGGATGGCGGTAAAGATCAGGAACAGGAACACGATGGAATAGGAACTGAGCATCTTTCTCTGTTTCTTGGGTTGATCGGACATTTCACATTCCTTCTTTCTGCAGTCGCATTTTTGCCGGTGCAGCTGTTGGCTGCGGTTGTACAAAAAAATTATAGCATAGAAAAGCGAATTTTTCGAACTTTTGTACAGTTTTACAGTGCGGGAAAACAGGGCTGGAGAAAAGACTGAAAGAACGGCCTTCCTGTCCACAGAATAGAGCCTTCATTGACACTTTTCCAGCCACTGCCGTATACTGGAGCAAAGACGAAAAAAGGAGTGAATCATCATGGCCCAACCTGTACTTGTGAAAAATCTGGCAATCGGCGAAGGGCAGCCGAAAATCGCCATTCCTCTCACGGCCCCTACCCTGTCCGGGCTGGAAGAAGCCCTGGATTCCCTGGCGGAGGCTCCCTGCGACCTGGCGGAGTGGCGGGGAGACTGCTACGCCCCCATCCGGGAACCGGGAAGCTGGCAGGCTCCCCTGGCCCTGTTCCGGCAGCGGATCCCCCACCTGCCCCTGCTGTTCACCATCCGCACCACGGTGGAAGGAGGCCATCTGGAGATTTCCACGGAAGACTATGTGCGGCTGCTGGAAGAAGCGATGGACAGCGGAGCCATGGACCTGGTGGATGTGGAGCTGTCCCGGGGAAACGATGTGATGGAACATCTGGTAAACCGGGCCCACAGGGCCGGGATCAAGGTGGTGGGATCCTGCCATGATTTCCAGAAGACTCCCTCCCGGGAAACCCTGGTCCGGACCCTGTGCACCATGCAGGACCTGGGCTGCGACCTGGCCAAATACGCGGTGATGCCCCAGAAGGAAGAAGATGTGCTGACCCTTCTGGCCGCCACCCTGGAAATGAAGGAAGGCCATCCCAGGACTCCGGTGATCACCATGGCCATGGGGCCCATGGGGGCCATTACCCGGATCGGAGGAGACCGGTTCGGTTCCGCCGTCACCTTCGGCACCGCCGGAGCCGCCTCCGCCCCCGGCCAGCTCCCGGCGGACCTGTTGGCCCAGGTGATTCAGCGGGTATGAAAAAAGGAACTGTGAAAAAATGAGGAATCATTTTTTCACAGTTCTTTTTTTCAGCGGTCAATGGTCAGCGGTCAGCGGACCGTTGACGGGGCTGCTGCGCTGCAGCAGCCCCTTTCTTACTTTTCCAGCTCTTCCCTCATCACCGTTCCCAGTCCTCCAGTCTGGGCGTCTATTTTCTTGTACAGTTCCTGGACGGCGGGCTGGTTCCGGACTGCTTGGTAGAATTCCGGAGAATAGGCCACCAGGGTCATGCCTTTTTTCTGGAGTTTTTCCTTGCAGTCCCGGTCCACCTGGATCAGGGTGGGTGCCAGTTCTTCCCGGGCTTCCCGGACCGCGTCTTCCAGAGCCTTTTGGTATGCCTTGGGCAGATTCTCCCAGGCTTTTTTGTTCAGGACCATTTCGTTGGCGTACAGGATCACATTGGTTTCCGCCACGTATTTCTGGACTTCGTTGAAATTGGCGGAAAGGATGCTGTCCGCCGCATTTTCTTCCGCATCCACAATGCCGCTCTGCAGGGAAAAATACAGCTCCGGCCAGGCCAGAGGCGTGGGATTGGCTCCCAGGGCGGACCAGAAGGCCATATGGTTCCGGTTGCTCATGGTGCGGATCTTCAGCCCCTGGAAATCCTCCACCCTTTTCACCGGCCGGTTGGAGGTCATCAGCCGGTAGGTGCCGTTCTGGAGGGTCCCCATATAGTGGAGCCCCGCCCGGTCATAGGCCGCCGCCAGTTTCTGCCGGAAGGACCCGTCCCCGTTGAGTACCCGGTCGATGGTTTTCCCGTCATAGGGAGCAAAGACCATGGGCAGGTCGAACACCGCTCCCTCCGGCACAAAAGCCGTCACCGGAGCCATCTGGCCCACCACCAGCTGGATGTCGTTGGCCCGGAGCTGCCGGAGCAGGTCTTCATCCCCGCCCAGTTCCGCATTGGGGTGGTAGTCGATGGTCAGCTGTCCCCCGGTCTTCTTGCCCACCTTTTGGGCCACCAGTTCCCCGAACCGCTGGCCCACGGAGCCTTTGCCGGAGGAATCCCCTCCCACCAGCACCACTTTGGGCAGACCGGCATAGGGCCCGGCTTCCTTCTCTTTGTTTTCGGCCGCCGGCTGGCTGCCGCAGGCGGCTGTCCCCAAAAAGAGCACCATTCCCAGGCAGGCTGCGGCCAGTTTCTTCCATATTCTATCCATGGCTGTTCCGTCCTTTCTTACCACAATGCCGGCAGGAAGGTGGAAAGCGCCGGAATGTAGGTGATGCCCACCAGAGCCGCCAGGAAAGCACAGATGAACGGAACGGATTTCCGGGCCACGCTCATGGGCTGCTGTTCTGCAATGTTCCCGGCCACAAACAGGTCCAGGCCGAAAGGCGGAGTGGCCAGGCCGATGGACAGGCAGCACACCAGCACCACCCCCAGATGGATGGGATCCACTCCCAGCTTTTTACAGGCCGGCAGCAGCACCGGTACCAGGATGATGATGGCCGGTCCCGTGTCCATCACCATGCCCAGGACCAGGAAAATCAGCACCAGTACCGTGAGGACCGCCACCCCGGAGGTGAAGTTCCCCAGGATGAAGCTTTCCACCGCTTTGGTAGCCCGGGTCATGGACAGGACCCGTCCGAAAGCGGTGGCAAAGGCCAGCACGAAGGCCAGTCCCCCATAGGTCCGGACCGATTCCCGGAGCATGGGCAGGATATCCCCGAAGGTCATGGTCTTATAGACAAAAAGAGACACCAGCAACGCATAGAACACGGACACCGCCGCCGCTTCCGTAGGGGTGGTGAACCCGGTGTAAATGCCTCCCAGGACAATCACCGGGCACAGCAGGGCCCAGGAGCTGTCCCGGAACAGCTGGAGGAAACCCATCCTGGACAGTTCTTCCATCCGTTCCCGGACTTTGTCCTTGTCCTCCCCGTTCCGGAGACAGTGGATCACCGCATAGACCATCAGGGCCAGGCCCACCAGGAAGCCGGGGATGATTCCCGCCAGGAACAGTTTCCCGGTGGATACCCCAGTGGCCAGAGAATACAATACAAAGGGAATGGACGGAGGGATGATGACCCCCAGGCCTCCCGCCACCGCCACCAGACCGGCACTCCAGGTCTTGTCATAGCCCAGTTCCGTCAGGAAGGGTACGCACATGGCTCCCACTGCCGCCGTGGTGGCCGGACCGGAGCCGGAAATGGCCCCGTAGAACAGGCAGGTGAGGATCACTGCACAGGGCAGGCCCCCGGGAATCCGGCCGGCAAAAAAGGCGAAGAAGTTGAACAGTTTCCGGGAAATCCCGCCCTTGGCCATAATCACACCCCCAAGGATGAACAGGGGCACTGCCAGGATGGGGGTGGAATTGGCCCCGGAAAAGGCATTGTTCAGCACCTGGCCCATGGTGCCTCCCTGATGGAACAGGGCAATGGGAGCGGTGGCCCCCAGGATCATGCTGATGCCGATAGGCAGGGACAGAGCAATGGCCAGGAGAAAGACGGAAAAAATCAGTACCGCGGACATTCAGTCATCCCCTTCCCGGGCCAGGGCCGCTTCGTCAGCCGCATCCTGGAGAGTCTGTTCCAGGGTGGACAGTTCCTTTTCCTGGAGATGCTGGACATGGATCCAGAGCATCTGGATGGACCGGACCACTCCCAGGAAGAACCCCAGGACCATGAAGCTGTACACAAAGGCCATGGACCACTGCATAGCCGGGGAAATCTCGTGGCTTTCAGCAATTACTGACACCACTTCCACCGCGTAAAGGCCCAGGACCCCCATGCAGCCCAGAGTGATCCCGTCCACCACCAGATTCAGCACCTTCCGGAGAGTTTCCGGGAGCATGTCCTTCAGCACCCCCACCCGGAGCATACTGTCCATTCGGATGGTATAGGGCAGGGACAGAAAAACGCTCCAAATCCACAAAAACCGGCACAGTTCTTCTGCCCAGGTGAGAGACGCCATGCCCGGGATTTTCCGGACAATGACCTGGAGCATAGTGATGCCGGCAATGAGAACCAGCATCACCACCAGGAAGGTCTCTTCCAGGTGCAGATCCAGCCAGTGGATCAGAGCGTTTACAGAGTTGCGTTGTACTGCCTTGCTGCTTTCCTTCACATTTTCCATTTTGTTTCTCTCCATTCTACTTTGCTACTTTGCAGCAGAAGCCCTACTCCTGCTGCTTTTTTTCTGCCAGGATTTTCTCCAGTTCCTGACCCATGGCTTCCACCGGAGCCTTCTTCCCTGACCACAGTTCCACCTGGGCCGTTCCCTGGTAGAGACTCATGGTGAGCCCGTTCAGCACCGGGCACCCGGCTTTTTCCGCATTTTCCAGGAACCGGGTCCGGGCCGGATTGTAACAGGCGTCGAAGTAAAACTGGCCGGGCCGGATGTATTCCGGAGGCAGAGGGGTCCGGCCTGCGGTTTTCCCCATGCCCACCCCGCTGGCATTGATGACGGCATTGGCTTCTTTGACCCGGGAAAAATCTCCATAAGCCACGAATTCCGCCACAGGTGCGAAGTTTTTGTTGATGTCCGCCACCAGGCTCCGGGCGCTTTCTTCCACCAGATCCGTAATCAGGATCCGGCCGGCTCCATGGTAAGCCAGGGCCGAACAAATGGCCCGGCCGGCTCCTCCGCTGCCGAAACAGAAGAAGGTCTTTCCGCTGACGGGCACCCCGGCTTCCTCCAGGGCCCGGTAAAAGCCCACCCCGTCGGTGTTGTACCCTTTCAGCCGTCCATCCGGCAGTTTCACCACCGTATTGCTGGACCCCATTTTGGCACACAGGGGATCCAGTTCGTCCAGGTATTCCAGGACTTTCACCTTGTTGGGCTTGGTGACGGCAAACCCGGCAAAGGGCATGTGCCGCAGTCCCTGGATGATTTCACCCAGGTGTTCGTTCCCGGTCACCGTGTAGAAATACACCAGGTTCAGCCCTGCCGCCTCATACCCTCTGTTCTGCATCCGGGCCGCAAAGGATTGGGTCAGGGGATCTCCCAACAGGGTAATGAAACGGGTGTGGATATCGATATGCATGTTCTACCATCCTACTTTCCTGCTCTGCGGGACAGTCCCGCATTTTGTATACATTCGTGATGTTTTTCATTTTAGGCCTGTAATGTTGTTTTGTCAATGACTTCCCTACAGGGTTGACAGCCGAAGGAAATCAATTTTAACAAATTAATCTTAAAATAGGTCAGACCGTAGGGGGCGCAGGCCCGGCGCCCCGCCGAATGCACGAACCAACGATGCAAAAGCGGGCTCCCCGGCGTGGAGCCCCTACGGGTCCAATTTACACATTCATAGAATTTGCCTGCAAATTTTATCATCCGGCCGCTGATCATTGACCGCTGATAAGGGGGCTGCTGCACGCAACGTGCAACAGCCCCAGTCCCACGCCGTGCGTCTCACGTCTTGACCGCTGACGGGCAAAACGCCAAAAAAAAAAGCCCTTGAAAACAAGGGCCAAATGAGGGGCAAATTCAACTTACAGTTGCATTATAGCACTCTTGTATACAATATGCAAGAATATTTTCAGTTTTTTCATAGTTATTTTATTTGTTGGTTAATTCATATAATGTTGGTAGAGTAAAAAAGTGGCTGTTGCGTAGGCAACAACCACTTTTGGTCGCGAGTCGCGAGCTATAAGTCGCGGTCCGCGACCGGGGTGAATTCATTCACCCCCCTACTTCCCATAATCCCGTCCTACATAAATCACCACATCCCCGCTGCTGGGGCTTACGGCTCCCTGGATCAGCTGGAAGTCGAAAGGCAGGGCTCCGGTGCGCTCTTCGGCGGCGCTGCTGCCGGCATTGATCAGCACCTGGGTCCGGTCCATGGGGCTGCCGTTGGTGATGCTCACAATGGCAAACCCGGCGTTCCGGGCGTCATTGGCCGCTTCCACTCCGTACTGAGGATTGCCGCTACAGTTGACCAGGGAGGCCCGGAGGGTTTTCTGGGGCGGCGGGGGCGGCAGATTGGGCGCCGTGCTGCCCTTGCCGGTACCGCTGCTGTCTCCCACAGGCAGGGCCGCTTTTTCTTTGTCCATTTTCCGGGCTTTTTCCACGGCTTTCTTCAGTTCCTGATTCTGCACCTGGAGAGTCCGTTTCTCCCCGCTGCCGGCGGCACTGTTGGTGCCCAGCAGTTCGTCATACTTCTTCTTGGCTGCCTGGGCCGCCATCCGGTATCCTTCCCCTGGCTGGACCCCCTGGAGCTGGGCCACCTGCTGGCGCAGGGCCGTCATGTTGGGGATCCAGTAGCTGATGTCATCAATATAGGCGGGGCTTCCCTGGACCATGGCGGTTTCCAGCTGGGAAGTACCGGACACGTTCTTGGCAAAGGTCACCAAAAGAGATGCCAGGTCCCCTGCCGACAGATCCGTATCGATGCTCTGGTACAGGGTATGGGCGATTTCCGGGGCCCGGGTCAGGAGGCTGGCGGACCGGAGCTTGGCGAACACCGCCTTCATGAACTTCTGCTGCCGGGCCACCCGGCCGATGTCCCCTTCCTCATCCCGATACCGGACGTACTGGATGGCGGTGGTCCCGTCCATATGCTGCTTCCCAGGCTGGAGATTGATCACCAGGCCGTTTTCCCCGTCATAAGGGTCCGTATACTGCATGGACTTTTCCACGTCAATGTCCACCCCGCCAATGGCATCCACCAGCTTGATGAACCCCTGGAAATCCACCAGTACATAGTTGCTGATGGGGATCCCCAGGAAGTTTTCCACAGTCTTCCGGCTCAGTTCATGGCCTCCGTAGGCATAGGCATGGTTCACCTTGTCCCAGCCGTGGCCGGGAATGGAGACCAGGGTATCCCGGGGGATGGACAAAAGAGCTGCCTGGTTCCGGGAAGTGTCCAGCATGGTCACAAAAAGGGTGTCAGACCGGCCGGTATCGCCGCTCCGCCGGTCCACTCCCATCACCAGGATGTTCCGTTTCCCCTGGATCTGGGCCACCTGGCCCGGGTCCGGCTTCTTTCCCGGCCCCAGCAGGAAAAATCCCGCCACCGCCGCCAAAAGGACCCCGATTCCCGCAATCACCGCTTTATATTTTCCCAGCATGATGTTTCTCCTTTAAACGTTACAATTTATGATCATTCCTTCTTTCATTTCTATTATACCGTAAAAAAGAAATGGATGCATCAGAAAAAGGGGGTGTGAAAGAATTCACACCCCCTGGTCACGGGCCGCAGCTGGCGGAGAAGCAACAGCCTTGTTTCACTTCGCCTCTTCCACTGCCTCTGCCATTTCCTTTACGTACGCCTTCACCGGTTCCACGGCGTCTTTACCGTACTGGGCGCAGAGTTTCACGATGGCGCTGCCTACGATGGCTCCGTCGCTGATGGCTGCCATTTCTTTGGCCTGTTCCGGGGTGGAGATGCCGAAGCCTACAGCAATGGGTTTGTCGGAGACTTCCCGGATCTTGTCCACGATTTCCTTCAGGTTGGTGGTAATGGATTTCCGCACCCCGGTGACCCCCAGAGAAGAAACCAGGTAAATATATCCCTGGGCTTCTCTGGCAATCATCTGGATCCGCTGGTGGGAGGTGGGAGCAATCATGGAAATGATCTCCACCCCGTATTTTTCCGCTTCCGGAGCGATGGTGTCCTTTTCTTCATAGGGCACGTCCGGGACGATGACCCCGTCGATTTTCACATCCCGGCACTGCTGGAAGAACTTCTCCCGGCCGTAGGTGAAGATGGGGTTCACATAGGTAAGGAACACCATGGGGATCCGGGTCTTTTCCCGGACCCGGGCCAGCATGGCGAAAATGTCCTTGATCCTGGTCCCTGCAGCCAGGGCCCGGGTGTCCGCTTCCAGGATCACCGGCCCTTCGGCAGTGGGATCGGAGAAGGGGATGCCGATTTCAATGAGCCCGGCTCCTGCCTCTTCCATGGCATAGATCAGTTTTTCCGTAGTGTCCAGGTCCGGATCCCCTGCGGTAATGAAGGGAATGAACAGCTTCCCCTGTTTCTTGAATGCGTCAGTAATCCTAGTCATGCAGATCTACCCCCTTGTATCTGGCAATGGCTGCCACGTCTTTGTCCCCCCGGCCGGACAGGTTCACCACGATGATCTTGTCCTTGGGCAGGGTGGGTGCCAGTTTCATGGCATAGGCCACCGCATGGGCACTTTCAATGGCCGGAATGATGCCTTCCGTCCGGGACAGATATTCAAACGCTTCCACCGATTCGTCGTCGGTGATGGGCACGTACTGGGCACGGCCCGTATCGTACAGGTTGGCGTGTTCCGGCCCGATCCCCGGATAATCCAGACCGGCGGAAATGGAGTACACCGGGGCGATCTGCCCGTCTTCATCCTGGAGGAAATAGGATTCCATCCCGTGGAAGATCCCCGGTTTCCCCCGGGCGATGGTGGCGGCGGTTTCCGCGGTGTTCACTCCCCGGCCGGCGGCTTCCACCCCGATCAGCTGGACGTTTTTGTCCGGGATGAAATCGTAGAACAAGCCGATGGCATTGCTGCCGCCCCCTACGCAGGCCATGACCACATCGGGCAGCCGGCCTTCCTTCTCCAGCATCTGGGCTTTCACTTCTTCCCCGATGATTTTCTGGAAATCACGGACGATGGTGGGATAGGGATGGGGCCCCATGCAGGATCCCAGCACATAGAAGGTGTTTTCCACATTGGTGCACCAATCCCGCATGGCCTCGCTGACCGCGTCCTTCAGGGTGCCAGTGCCGGTGGTCACTGGCACCACTTTGGCCCCCAGAAGTTCCATCCGGTACACGTTCAGGGCCTGGCGGATGGTGTCCTCCTTGCCCATGTACACTTCACATTCCAGGCCCATGAGAGCCGCCACAGTAGCGGTGGCCACCCCGTGCTGGCCGGCGCCGGTTTCGGCGATGACCCGTTTCTTGCCCATTTTCTTGGCCAAGAGGCACTGGCCCAGGGCGTTGTTGATCTTGTGAGCCCCGGTGTGGTTCAGGTCTTCCCGTTTCAGATAGATTTTAGCGCCCCCCAGATCCCTGGTCATCTTTTCCGCATAGTACAGCAGGCTGGGCCGGTTGGCATAGTCATGGTACAGAGTCCGCAGTTCCTGAAGGAATTCCGGATCATCCTTGAACCGGTTGTAGGCTTCGTCCAGCTGCAGCACTGCGTTCATCAGGGTTTCCGATACATATTGGCCGCCATGTCTGCCAAATCTTCCATTGCTCATGATTCTTCCTCTTTTCTTACAGCGCTCACAAAAGCGCGGATTTTGTTTTCATCTTTCGTTCCGGCAGTTTCGATGCCACTGCTGGTATCCACCCCGAAGGGGCTGCACCCAGCAATGGCCGCCGCCACATTGTCTGCATCCAGTCCCCCGGCCAGGAAAAAGGGTCTGGGGAACCGGGCCTGCCGGAGCAGACTGTGGTCGAAGGTTTTCCCCAGCCCTCCGAACTGGCTGCCGGAATAGGTATCCAGCAGGAAATAATCGCAGTCATACCGGTCCAGGTCCCGGAGGCTTTCCGGTCCCCGTACCCGTATCACCCGGATGATGGGAGCCGTTGTCCGTTCTCGGAGGGCCTTCACATAGGCTTCGTCTTCTTCTCCATGGAGCTGGATCAGCTGGATGGTGCCCCGGTTGGCCAGGGCCGCCGCTTCTTCCACAGGAGCCTTTACGAAGACGCCTACGGCGGCAATGGCCGGGTCCAGCTGCCGGCGGAGGTTTTCCGCCTGTTCCGCCGTTACCTGCCGCCTGCCGGGGGCGAAGACGAACCCGGCATAATCCGGCTGGGCCCGGTTCACCATGGCCACATCCTCTGGCCGCCGGATCCCGCACAGCTTGATTTTCGTCACAGGACCTCACCCCGCAGTTCTGCCAGGGCGGCTTTCATATCCGGGCTCCGCATGAGGGTTTCCCCGATGAGCACTCCGTTGACCCCGGCCTGTTCCAGTTGGGCGGTCTGCTGCCGGCTTTTGATGCCGCTTTCCGCCACAAAGGGAATGGTTTCCGGTACCAGGGACCGGAGCCGGAGGCTGTTGCCGATGTCCACGGTAAAGTCCTTCAGGTTCCGGTTGTTCACTCCGATGACCCGGGCGCCGCTCCGGAGGGCCCGTTCCACTTCCTCTTCATCATGGGCTTCCACCAGGGCGTCCATGCCCAGGCTTTCCGCCAGCAGCCGGTATTCCTGGAGCTGGCTGTCGCTGAGGATGGCGGCGATCAGCAGGATGGCATCGGCCCCCAGGGTCTTGGCCTGGCACACCATGTAGTCATCCAGGGTGAAGTCCTTCCGCAGGAGGGGCGTTCCCACCGCCTGTCGGATTTCCCGGAGATACCGGTCGCTGCCCAGGAAGCAGTCCGTTTCCGTCAGCACGGAAATGGCGGCAGCCCCCAGGGCTTCATACTGCCGGGCAATGGCCACATAGGGAAAGTCAGGAGCGATGAGCCCTTTGGACGGAGAGGCCTTCTTCACTTCCGTAATGAAGTTGAGGCCCGGTCTCCCCAGGGCTTCCCGGAAGCAGCCCTCCCGGTCCCGGGGCAGGGCTTCCGCTTCCCGCCGGAGGGTGTAGAAGTCTTTTTCCTTTTTCTGTTTTTCCACCCGCTGCCGGGTGGCTTCTGCCAGGGTATCCAGGATCATGTTCCGCACCTTCCGTTTATTCGTTGCTGACTTTGATGACTTTTTCTAGGGCGGCCAGGGCCTTGCCGCTGTCAATGAGTTCCGCCGCCAGTTTCACCCCGTCAGCGATGGTGTCCGCCTTCCCGGCCACGAACAGGCCGGCCCCGGCATTCATGAGCACCGCATTCCGTTTGGTGCCCTGGAGCTTCCCGGAGAGGATGTCCCGGGTGATCCGGGCATTTTCTTCCGGGGTCCCTCCCACCAGGTCTTCTTTCTTCCCGGGAACCAGACCGAAATCTTCCGGCCGGATCACCGAAGACCGGTAGTACCCGTCCCGGAGCTCACAGATGGTGGTGGGCCCGTTGGGAGAGATTTCGTCCAGTTTTTCCTGGCCGTAGGCCACCAGGCCCCGTTTCACCCCCAGGGAACACAGCACCTTGGCCAAAGGTTCCACCAGGTAGCCGTCATAGACCCCCAGGAGGAACATTTCCGGTTTGGCCGGGTTGGTAAGGGGCCCCAGGATATTGAACACGGTCCGGAACCCCAGTTCCTTCCGGATGGGCCCCACATACTTCATGGCTGCATGGTATTTCTGGGCAAACAGGAAGCAGAAGTTGGTCTCCTCCAGCATTTTCAGAGCCAGGGCCGGATCCTGCTGGATGTTCACCCCCAGGGCTTCCAGACAGTCCGCGGTGCCGCACAGGGAAGAAGCGGCCCGGTTCCCGTGTTTGGCCACCTTCACCCCGCCGGCGGCCAGTACCATGGCGGAGGTGGTGGAAATGTTGAAGGAATGGGCTCCGTCCCCGCCGGTGCCCACGATTTCCATCACTTCCATCCCGGGATGGGGGACGGGAGTGGCCAGGGACCGCATGGCTTCCGCACAGCCGGTGATTTCGTCGATGGTTTCCGCCTTGGCGCTTTTGGTGGAAAGAGCCGCCAGGAACGCTGCATTCTGGGTGGGAGTGGTCTTGCCTCCCATGATCTCCAGCATCACTTCCTTGGCTTCGTTGTAGGTCAGGTCTCCTTTGTTGACCAGTTTGATGATGGCTTCTTTAATCATGATCTATGCCTCCTGCTTGCTGCTTGGTGATTTTCAGATCCAGGAAATTCCGGATGATGGTCATGCCTTCCGGGGTCAGGATGGATTCCGGATGGAACTGGAGTCCGTAAATGGGATAGTCCCGATGTTCCACCGCCATCACTTCCCCGTCTTCCGTAGTGGCCGTTGCCTTCAGGACTTCCGGCAGGTTATCCGGGTCGATGGCCAGGGAATGGTACCGCCCCACCAGGATCTGTTCCGGCAGGCCCTTGAACAGGGGGGAAGTCCGGTCCAGGGTCACCGTGGACTGCTTCCCGTGCATCAGCTGCCGGGCGTAGGTAACGGTGCCTCCGAACACTTCTCCGATGGCCTGATGGCCCAGGCACACCCCCAGGATGGGGAATTCCCCTTTCAGTTCCCGGAGAGCCGGTTCGCAGACCCCTGCATCGCAGGGCCGGCCGGGCCCGGGAGACAGGATCAGGTGGTCCGGCTGGAGCTTCCGGATCCCTTCCACCGTAATGGCATCGTTCCGGATCACCTGGATGTCCGGGTTCAGGGTGCCCATATATTGATACAGATTGTAGGTAAAGCTGTCGTAGTTGTCGATGATCAGTTCCATGTTACGCCTCCGTGGTTGCTTCCAAAGCCTGCCGTACGGCCGCTGCCTTGTTGATGGTTTCCATGAATTCGTCCTCCACCTTGGAGTCGGCCACAATACCGCTGCCGGTCTGGAAGGAAACGGTGTCCCCGTATTTCACAGCGGTGCGGATCACAATGCAGATGTCCATGTTCCCGGCAAAATCCAGGTATCCCATGCCCCCGCCGTAGGGTCCCCGCCGTTCCGGTTCCAGTCCATCCAGGATCTCACAGGCCCGGACTTTGGGAGCCCCGGAAAGGGTCCCGGCCGGGAAGGCGGCACACAGGGTGTCGATGGCATCCTTCCCTTCCTTCAGAGTACCGGTGACCCGGGTGGTCATGTGCATCACATGGGAGAACTTTTTCACCAGCAGATGATCATGGACTTTTACGGACCCGAATTCCGCCACCTTGCCCACATCGTTCCGGGCCAGGTCCACCAGCATATTGTGTTCCGCCAGTTCCTTGGGGTCCGTCTGCATGTCCCGTTCCAGGGCTTTGTCCTCCTCTTCGGTCCGGCCTCTCCGCCGGGTGCCCGCAATGGGCATGGAGGTGATTTCCCGGTCCTGGACCTTGATCAGGGTTTCCGGAGAAGAACCGGCGATTTCCAGATTGTCGTTCTTCAGCAGCACCATGTACTGGGAAGGGTTGGTGGTCCGGAGGATCCGGTACATGTTGAACAGATCCTGGTCGTAGGAAGCGGAGAACCGCTGGGAATACACCGCCTGGAAAATATCCCCCTGCCGGATGTGTTCTTTGATCTTCTCCACATTTTCTCCATAGGTCGCTTTGTCCTGATTGCTGGTGATGGGCCCCAGATGAGCCGGTGTGAAGGCCGGCGGCGCCACCGGCTGCCGGACCAGGGCTTCCATGGCATCCAGGTTCTTCTGGGCCTTGGCGTAGTTCCCTTCCAGGTCATCGGTCTTGATGTTCACGATCAGGTACATTTTCTGGAGCACCCGGTCGAAGGCGATCACCTTGTCGAAGAGCATCAGGTCGAAATCCGGGAAGGCCGTGGCCTTGGCCGGGTCGAAATGGAGGCTGGGTTCACAGTACTGGAAAAAGTCGTAGGAGAAATACCCTACGAACCCGCCGGTAAAAGGAGGCAGCCCGGGGATTTTGGGGACCCGGTAGGCCTTCAGGATGGACCGGAGGGCCTCCAGGGGCCGGTTGGGATCTACCGGGATCCGGCTGCCGGCAAATTCCACCTGGGCGTTCCGGTCCTTGGCCCGGAGCCGGACAACAGGGTCGAAGCCGATGAAGGAATACCGGCCAGCCTGGTCGTTCTGTTCCAGGCTTTCCAACAGGAAATACCGGCTGCTTTCCTTCCGCACCAGGCTCACCAGGCCGATGGGAGTGGCGGTATCCGCCAGGATTTCCCGGACCACAGGCACCGCCGCATATCCCTGGGCCAGGGCTTTGCTTTCTTCCAGACTCTGTTGTTTCATGACTGTTCCTCCTTACTGATAAAAGAAAAAGACATCCAGGTTGGATATTCCACCTGGATGCCTGTTCCTGCAAGTCACTGTCTCTGCAATAAAAAAACACCTGTCCTCCTACAAGGACAGGTGTCATAACCTGCGGTACCACCCTGTAATGGAGCCAAAGCTCCACACCTCAAGCAGAATGCCAACACATTCCTCACCGGTAACGTCGGTGCTGCGTCGCGGGATACTTTCCGAAGATTTCATCGCGCCCTCAGTGGTCCATTTGTCAGACTGCCACGGTCCGGCTCTCAGCTTCCCGGACTCTCTGTGCGCACATTTTCTGGCGTTATCTCCACCTCAAAGGTTTTTGGTTCTTATTGAATTGATGGTTGTATAGTAGCACTGGAGAAACAGCTTGTCAAATATTTTTTCTGAAAAAGTTTAAATTGTTCACTTCTGTATCTCTTTTAACAGTTTCTGGGACTTTTGTTTCTGTACACTCTACTCTTTTTCATACACATCTGCAAATTCCGGTTTCCGGTCGAACTGGACCCGGGCATAGGAACACTGGGGGATGATCTTCACCCCGGCTTCCCGGGCCATGTCCGCCACCGCCCGGACCAGTTTCCCGGCCAGGCCCTGGCCTCCGTACTGGGGATCCACAATGGTGTGTTCCAGGGTCCAAACCCCGGGACGGATCACCCCATAGGTGCATTTTCCGATTTCCACGGCCCCGTCATACAGGGCCGCCCGGAAGTTTTCCGGTTCCTTTACAAGACGAATGGTGTCCATGAATTTCTCCTTTCAAGGCCTGGCCGCTGAAGCAGCCAGGCCGGTCAACGGTCAACGGCCGATGGAAGAAAACTGCCTTGGCAGTTTTCTCTGAATAACAAGACCCTCACAAATATTTCAAGGCCAAGTATATGAGCAAAGCAATATAAACCCGCAGCATATACGATTTCACTTTCCTTTGGGTCTTGCTTTCCAGATTTTTGCTTTCGGTCCAGCCCAAAATCAAAAAAATAACAACGACTGCCCGAATGAGATAATGATAAACGGTTTCCAGCTCTTCCAGATTTCTTAAAACAGCAGAAAACGGTGAAAGATAAAAAGCCAGAAGCAGTTCAGCCAGCCCCAACAGCCCAAACATCACCCGCCAGGCTGTTGCTGTTTTTCTCTCTGCAGCCTCCCATATGACATAGTAAAACGTCCGGAAAGCCCCCAGAAGGAAAAAAATGCTCATGATCATGGTTTATCTGCCTTTCTGGAACTTTTACTGAATCAGTCGGTACGGGCAGTGGCTTTTAAGTTTTTGCAGCCAATGACCATATGGTCTCCTGAATTGAACAGGATATCCATTTTGATTTTATCGTTTTGCCGTTTGGTGGTTACACTGAAAATATAGGTTCCTCTTCCCCAAGGTTCCCGGCAGCTCATGAGAAAAGCATACAGTCCTTGGGCTTCTACTGCCACCCTGGTATGAGGATTGGCCAGTTGGATCACCAAATTGGCCCGTTTGTTCCCGTACTCCAAATTGACGGACAGGATTTCCCCATCATGGAAGTTCAGTTCACCCCAATCACCGTCATTTTCCATTTCTCTCCCTTTCAAGCGGACTAACCGGGCGGAATCGCTGCGCAACCCTTGGTCCGCACCTATGGCACCTGTCACATCCCCGATGATAGTCCGTAGGGGCGGTTCAAGGCTTTTGCAAGCAAAATGTCGACAAAGCCGCCCGTCCACGCCGGTTCACCGCAAAAGGATGCCAGATGCCAGGCATCTGCCTTTGAACGTATTGACCCCCTGGGCGGCCGGGATGGGCTCGCCCCGGCGAGCCCTTACAACGTTGGGGTCAAGGACCAACGGAAAATCAGAGAAACGGGGTTTCCGAAAAATCCGTTTCTGGGACCGTTGGTATCCAACATTCGATTCCAACGGCGTAGGGGCGTGCCAAAGGCCCGCCCTTCCCGGCCTGCGGTTTTCTATATTCCCAGGAACCCGCCCGGCGGGTTTCTTCCATTGGCTAGAGGCTAGTGACCATCGACTGCCAGCCCGTACCAGCTGCGGGCTCCCCGGCGTGGAGCCCCTACGGCACCGCAATGAATCATTGGATTCTGACATCCAACGGCCGCTGACAGCCTTTTACTCTTCCACCGTCACCTTGGTCCCCACTTTCACACAGGCCTTCAGCTTTTCCAGATCTTCATTGTTCATCCGGATGCAGCCTTCGGAGGCCCGGGTGCCGATGGAGGCCGGGTCGTGGGTGCCATGGATGCCGATGCCGTCCCATTTTCCCTGGCTCATGCTCCGGGTGTCCAGGCTGATGAACCAGGGCCCGTAGGCGTGCTGGATCACCCCTTTGCCGTCGTGGAAATCATGGGACCAGTTGGAGGCATCGATGATTTCATCCACCGGGAAGGTTCCCTCCGGGGTCTTCATGTCCCCGCTCACCTGCTTCTGCCCGGGATTCTTCCCCAGGGCCACCGGCCATTGGGCCACCGGTTCCCCGTGGTCCAGAAGGAACAGGGTGAATTCTCCTTTTTTGACCAGGATGGAGTAGTCATGGGGTTCCGGGGTCTGGCGCACATCCCCGGTAACAGCCGGTGCCGCCGGAGTTTCCTCTGCTTCTTCCGCCGGCTGTCCGCCCCGGCAGCCTTTGATGGCGAACCCCGCTGCCAGCAGCAGGACCAGGATGAAAAAGACGCCCCAGGCCGGTCCCTTCCATCTCCGTTTTTGGTACGCGTCATGATATTTTCCCATGGTCCCCTCCTTTCCGGAAGCCGGTTACAAACGCCGGCAGAACTGGACCGAAACGTACCCGGTCTGGCCGTTGTCCCGTTTCACCCGGTACCAGTTGTCCTTCCGTCCGGTGATCTCCACCTTTTCTCCTTCATCGAAATAGTCCACAATATCCGTATTGGTTCCGGCACCCGCCCGGAGACGCACGTCGGTACCGGTGATCTTTCCGAAGGATTTGTCCGTCTTTTTCCCGTCCGCGGCTTTCTGGTCAGCCCCTTCCGCCTTGGGCTGGGTCTTGAGAGCCGAAGTTCCCGGTTTCTTTTCTTCCTGGGTCACCGCCGGTTTGGTATCGGACCCGGCATCCTTCTGCCTGGCAAAGAAGATTCCTGCCCCGGCCGCCGCCAGCATCAGGAGGATCACCAGGGCAATCCATTTGCCCCGGCCGCTTTTGTGGGGCAGATCTTCCCGGGGCTGGAAAGTCTCAAAGGAAGCCTTCTGGGGCTGGGGTGCCGGCTGGGTTGCTCCCTTTTCCTGCTGGTCCGGCTGAGCCGGGGCCGCCGACTGCTCCACCGGCGTGCCGCAGACCGGACAAAATTTTTCCTCTTCCGTCAGCTGATTCCCGCAATGGGCACAAAATTTCGCCATGGGTTACGCCTCCTGCCCCTCAGTCCGCATCCTGGTCATTGATCTTGGTGGATTTGATCTGGACACTGATCAGGGTGGGACTCTTCTGTTTCACGATACCCACGCATTTCCCCTTCACATTGACGAAATCCCCGATTTTCAGATCATTGACGATGCTGGCCCGTTTGGCCGGCACATCCACCAGCACC
The DNA here is from genome assembly GCF_057597765.1 of Acidaminococcus sp. NCBI lineage: Bacteria > Bacillati > Bacillota > Negativicutes > Acidaminococcales > Acidaminococcaceae > Acidaminococcus > Acidaminococcus sp. The sequence continues at coordinate 50,709 of NZ_DBMBXK010000003.1, forward strand.
TGATAGGTCTTGCCGCCGTTTTTCCGGCTTTCCAGGGTAATGCTGTAATTCTGGGAATTGTTGAACTGCCCCTTCCATTTTACCTTACCGGAAACCTGGACGGTCTTGTCCTTGTATTTTTTATCTCCGGAACTCTGGTCCCGGATATAGTCATCCACGATTTCACCGGATTTCACCTGGATGGGTTTGCTGCCGCCCCCAAAGACGAAGAACAGTCCCAGGACCACCACAAGTACCCCGATGATGGCCAGGATCTTCTTTTTCTTTCCGTTACCCTCCGGAGGCATCCGGAAGTTCTGGAAGCCCTGGTTCCCGCCGCCTCCCTGGCCGCCGGAAACCGGTTCCGCCACCACTACTTTGGAAGTTTCTTCCTGAGCTGGCTGTACGGATTCAGCCGGCTTTTCATCTCCGGCACCCTTTTCCTCCGGCTTTGTTTCCTTCAGCCGGGTACCGCATTCGGTGCAGAAATCATTGGCCGCCGGGTTCATATGACCGCATTTGGGGCATTTCACCACCGGATCCTGTTTGGCGCCGCACTGGACGCAGAACAGGGCATCGTCCGCCAGTTCGCAGCCGCACTGTTTGCATTTCTTGGACATAACCATTCCCCTTCCGTATAAGGAAACCATCCCCAACTCCCGGTTTCCCGCAGTTTTCTTTATGATTCTTATTATACGCAGAAAATTGGGAATAGGAAAGGGGGCTGTTGCGTGCGCAACAGCCCCTTTCCCTGTCAGCAGCTCTTACATCTCCCAAATAAACGCCGCCAGCTGCTTCAGGCCCGGTTCCAGGCTGGTCATGTCCAGTTCTTCCTGGAGGGTGTGGGCCCCTTTGCCCAGGCTGATGCCGAAGGCGATGGCCGGGATGTTCCGACTGAGAGGAATGTTGGCATCAGTACTGCTGGCACTGAACACCGTTTTCAGGCCTTCCCATTTCCGGATGGCGGTGATCCGGTCATGGATTTCATGGTGCTGCACCCCTTCGCTGCAGGGCCGCTCTCCCAGAAGCAGGGTCTCCACCTTTACCTTGTCCGTGGTGTGGGCCTTCAGGATGGCCTGGAAGGCGGCATCCAGCTTTTCCAGTTCGGAATGGGATACGGACCGCAGGTCCACGGTGAATTCCACTTCCGCAGCAATAGAGTTGATGGTGGTGCCTCCCTGGATGGTCCCCACATTGTAGGTGGTCCGGGGATCTTTGGGCACCTGGAGGCTGTAGAAATCCCGGATGATTCCCGCGGCTTCGTTGATGGCGTTGGCTGCCCCGAAAGCCGCATAGCTGTGGCCCCCGGCCGTGACCACATGGACCGCGTACCGCCGGGACCCTACGGCCAGGTTCACGAACCGGTCGCTGTTCCCGTCCACGGCCATGAAATAGCTGAGCCGGTCTCCGAAGGCATCAGTAAGGGCCCGGCTCCCTTTCAGGTTCCCCAGCCCTTCTTCGCCCACATTGAAGGCGAACACCGCCGGCGTCCGGAGCTTCAGTGTCAGCATCATCCGGATCAGGAACAGCAGGGCAGCCACGTCAGAACTGTTGTCCCCGCAGGAAGGGGCCTTCAGGATGTGGCCGTCGATGTCCGGAGTGATCTTGTCCACTCCCGCAAACACCGTATCCATATGGGCAGTGTACAAAGGGAACTTGTCCACTCCTTCAATGCAGTGGGGATAGATCACATTGCCGGCTTCATCCCGGTATGCGCCTTCCGCCCCCATGGCTTCCAATTGTTCCAGGATCCACTGGGCCTTCCTGTCCTCTTCTCCTGTGGGAGAAGGGATGGTGATCACATCATACAGGGTCTGGAGGTATTCCGGCATCCGGTTGTGGATATAGTCCTCCACCATTTTGCGCAGCACGTCATTCATGGGCATGGCTCCTTTCGTATTCGACTCTTCCCTTATTCTACCCCAAATTCTTCCGGAATAAAACCGCTGCCAGCCAGAGGGTCAGGACGGCCACTATGGCCATGGGCAACAGATCCGGGGCAATGGTGCCAAGGCCGGCTCCTTCAAAATAAATCCGGCGGATGGCATCCAGGGCAAACCGGAGAGGATCCCCGTAGGTGAGAATCTGGAGGAACTGGGGCATGTTCCGCACCGGGGTAGCCACCCCGCTCAAAAGGGCATTGGGGATCAGATACACATAGGTGTACACCTGGACCTGCTGCATGGAGCTGCACACGGAAGAAATACTCAGCCCGATGCCGGTGGAACTGAGGAAATAGACCAGCAGCACCAGGTACAGGGTCAGGTAGGATCCTTCAAAAGGCACCTGGAACCAGAACAGATCCAGCAGCAAGAGCAGGGTCCCCTGCATCAGCCCCACCAGCACCGGAGGGAAGGCCTTCCCGATCAGCAGCACCAGAGGGGAAGCCGGAGTCACCAGCAGCTGTTCGAAGGTCCCTTCCTCCCGTTCCCGGGCCACGGACATCCCGGCCAGGAGTATCACCTGGGAAAAGCTCATGAGCCCCAGGATCCCGGGAGCAAAATACCACAGGGTCAGCTGGTTGGGGTTGAACCAGGTCCGGGTTTCCACGGAAAGGGGCGGTTTCTGGCCGGTCCGGGCTTCCAGCCACTGCTGGACCACCCGGGAGGTGTAGGCGGAAGCCAGACTGGCGGTCATGGTATTCCGGCCATCGGTGATTACCTGGAGGGGGGCTTTTTCTCCCTGGGCCAGTTTCTCTTCAAAATCAGAGGGAATGGCCAGCACCACCATGGCTTCCTCCCGGTCGATGGGTCCCTGGATCTGAGAAGAATTCTGCAGATCCGCCACCCGATAAAAGAAATGGGTGCCGTCCAGGGTGGCCAGCAAAGAGGTGGATGCTTCCGAATGGCTCTGGTCCAATACCGCATAGGAAACATTTTCCACGTTGAACGTAGCGGTGTAGCCAAAGACCACCCCCAATACCAGGGTAGGGATCACCAGCACGTAGCGGAAGGCCTTGTCCTTCCAGATGGCCAGCAGTTCCTTCCGGCAGATGAACCGGACCTGCTGACAGAAAAGCTGCCAGGCATTCATTCACTCCACCTTCTTTCGAATGGCTCTCAGGGCCAGACCCACAAACAGGGCCATGAAGAAAATCAGGAACCCGGTCTGGGGCAGGATCACCGGCCAGAGATCACCGGCCAAGAGCAAGGTTTTCAATACAACCAGATAATGTTTGAAAGGCAGCACTTCCCCAATCCACTGGACCCATTGGGGCGTGGCCCGTAGGTCGAACAGGAACCCAGACAGCATGATGCTGGGCAGGAAGCTGACCAGGAGAGCCATCTGGATGGCCATGAACTGGGCTTTGGTCACCACGGAAATCAGCATCCCCATACCCAGGGCCGTCAGGAGATACAGGATGGACATCAGGATCACCAGGGACAGAGATCCCACCAAAGGCACCTGGAACAGGAACCGGGACAGGACCAGACAGATCAGGACACCCAGCATGGCAATGCAGAAATAGGGGATCATCTTGGCCACGATGATTTCCCCTTTTTTTACCGGGGTTACAAACAGGGATTCAAAGGTCCCCCGTTCGTATTCCCGGGCCATGACCCCGGCGGTAAGCAGCACCCCCACAAGGGTCACGATCATCAGGATCAGCCCGGGCAAAAAGTACCAGGTGCTTTCATGGGCATCATTGAACCAGAGCCGGGATTCCAGTTCCACGGCTCCCACGCCCCGGCTGGCCATCTGGCGGGCGGACCACTGGGCCGCCGCCGTTTCCACATAGCTCTGGATGCTCATGGCAGTGGTGGTGTCCGTGCCGTACAGCAGCAGCTGGATCCGTCCGTCCCCCTGATGGAGCTGGCGGCTGAAATCCGGCGGTACCCGGAGGATGGCGTCGATCTTCCGCTGTTCCATGGCCCGGAGCGCCTGATTCATGCTGGTCATGTAGGTAGGTCGGAAGTATTCCGACCCATCCACGAAATCCACCACCTGCTGGGCTTCCGGAGACGCATCTTCCAGCACCACCCCGATGGGGGCGTGCTTCACATCCAGGCTGATGCCGTAGCCGATCACCAGGATCAGGATGATGGGCAGCAGGATGCCCAGGGCCAGGCTGGAGTTGTCCCGGAGCACCTCCCGGAACTCCTTCACCGTCAGAGCCCGGATCCGGCGCAGATTGTCTTTCATTGGGCTGCCTCCTCTCCCCTGGCCCGGGACTGGTTCACAATGTCGATGAACATGGAATCCATATTGGCTCCCGGTTTATGGAGTTTTTCCCGGATCTCGTCTGTGGAACCGATGATCAGCATCTTCCCGTGGTCCTGGATCATGATCCGGTCGCAGTACTCGGATTCTTCCATAAAGTGGGTGGTGATGATGATGGTGGTCCCTTTGCAGGACAGATCCGTGATTTCCCGCCAGAACATCCGCCGGGCCAGAGGATCGATGCCGCTGGTGGGTTCGTCCAGGAACAGGATCTCCGGCTCCTGGAGCAGGGCACAGGCCATGGACAGCCGCTGTTTGTAGCCTCCCGGCAGGTCCCCGGCATTGTGGGATTCCGTCCCGGTGAGCTGGAATTCCTCCAGCACCGTGCGGATCCGTTCCTGGAGCTTCTTCCGGGGCAGTCCGTACATGCCTCCGTAGAACTGGAGATTTTCCAGTACGCTGAGCTTGGTGTACAGGGCAAATTTCTGGGACACGTAGCCAATCTTGGCCCGGGCCTCCGTCCGGGCGGTCCGCAGGTTCTCCCCGGCCACGCTGAGCTTGCCGCCGGTGGCGGGGATCAGGCCGCAGAGCATCCGGAAGGTGGTGGTCTTCCCGGCCCCGTTGGGCCCCAGAAGGCCGAACACCTCTCCTTTGTGGACCTGGAAGGAAGTATGGGAAACCGCGGTGAAATCCCCGAACTTCTTCACCAGGTCCTTCACTTCGATGCTCACTTCATTCTGGGAAGGACGGGGCGGGATCTTGTCCAGAGGAGCCAGGGGGATCCGGGTCTTTTCCAGATCCGCCGCCTGGTGGAGAAGGATCATGAACCCGTCTTCCAGCCGGGGTTCCACCGCCCGGGGGGTCAGGCTCCACCGCTCCAGGGTGGGGATGGGTTCCCCGGGCCGGGCGGCAATGTACCGGACGGTACCGCTTTCCGGCACCGCATCGATGATCTGTTCCGTGTCATCCAGCAGGGATCCCTGGAGCACCCGGTAGGGCAGTTCTTCCGGCGGGTCCACTTCGAAGCATTTTCCCGCCGCCACCTGGCTCAGTTCCTGGGGAGTCCCTTCAAACAGCATCTGGCCCAGGTTCAGCACATACACATGGTCGCACATGGCCGCCTCGTTCATGTAGGCGGTGCATACAATGACGCTGAGGTTTTCTTCCCGGACCATCTGCTTAATGATGATCCACAACTCGTCACGGCTGAGAGGGTCCACCCCTACGGTAGGTTCGTCCAGGATCAGCAGATCCGGAGAACGTACCAGGGTGCAGGCCAGTCCCAGTTTCTGCTTCATGCCCCCGGACAGCTTCCCGGCCAGCCGTCCGGTAAAGGGAGCCAGTCCGGTCATATCCAGCAGTTTGGCAAAACGGTCCTTCCGGGTATCCTGGGGGATCCCGTGAAGGTCCGCATACAGATCCAGGTTCTCCTGGATGGTCAGGTCTTCATAAAGGCCGAATTTCTGGGGCATGTAGCTGATCCGGGACTGGATTTCCTCCGCCCCGGCCACTGAATCCAGCCCCAGCACCTTCAGGCTCCCGCCGGTGGGGTCCATGAGCCCGCAGATCAGCCGCATGGTGGTGGTCTTCCCGGCCCCGTCCGGACCGATGAGGGCGGTCATTTTCCCTTTTTCCGCCCGGAAGTCGATGCCTTGGAGAGCATGGGTCTTTCCCTGCTTGTCATCAAAGAGTTTGTCCAGCTTTTCAGCCTGGACCACCCATTCAGTCATGGCTCTGCTCCGTGTCGATCTGCACCGTGGCGGGCATTCCCATCCGCAGCACATTGTCAGGATCGGTTACATAGACCCGGACTTCGTACAGCAGGGAGGTACGCAGTTCCGTGGTCTGGACCGTTTTGGGGGTGAATTCTGCCGTAGAGGAAATATAGCCAATCTGGCCTTCGATGGGATCCTTGGGATGGCTGTCCGTATAAATCTTCGCCTTCATCCCTTCATAGATCCGGCCCAGATCCTTTTCGCTTACATAGACCCGGACCCATTTCTTTTCATTGAGGGACAGCTTGAACACCGGTTTCTGAGGAGAAGCCATATCCCCCACTTCCAGCAGCCGGGACCGGATGACCCCGTCTGCCGGTGCCTTGAGTTCCGCCTGGCTCAGCAGGTAGTCCACGTGTTTGGCGTCTTCCTGGAGGGCTTTCAGCTGGGCTTCCCCGCTGGCCACATCTTCATCCCGGGGGCCAGCCTGGGCTTTTTCATATTCCTGCCGGGCCGCTTCCGCCTGGGCCGCCGTTACATCCACCTTGGTCCGGGCCGCATCCCGGTCCTGTTTGCTGACGGATTTTCCATTGGAAGAGGCAAAGGCGTTCTCCACCCGGGCCAGATCCTGCCGGGCCTGGTCCGCCTGGGCTGCCGCCTCATCGGCTTTGGCCCGGGCCGCTTCCAGATCTTCCGCCCGGGTGCCGTTGTGGAGTTTGTCCACCACGCTCTGCTGGGCAGCGATCTGGGCCTGGAGCTTGCTCTTCTTGATTTTCAGTTCATCGGTATCCAACCGGGCCAGTACCTGGCCCTTGGTGACCTTGTCTCCTTCTTCCACCATTTCTTCCGCGATCCGGTCGCTTTCCCGGAAGGCCACGGATACTTCCCGCACATCCACGTTCCCGTAGAGGGTCAGCTGCCGGGCCGCCTTCTGCACCTGATACCGGTGGTAGCCGTAGGAGCCCCCGCCGATGAGCAGGGCTGCCGCTGCCACCAGGGCCGCCAGTTTCTTTTTGTCCTGTAAAAGGTTTTCCCAAAATGCCATCATTTATCCTTCCCTTCTGCCCTGCTGATTTCCGCCTGTTCCGCATCAGAAAGAGGCTGCCAGCCGCCGCCCAGTGCCTTGTACAGGTGGATCAGGTCCGCCAGTTCCTGGCCCCGGCTGCGGTTTTCCTGCCGTTTCATGGTAAGCAGGGTCCGTTCGCTGTCCAATACCGGCTGATAATCGCTGAGTCCCGCCTGGAAACGGTTTTCCGCCAGGTCGAAAGCCCCCTGGGCATTGTCCACCCCGGCGGTGAGCTTGTCTTTCCGTTCCTTTTCCTGGACGATACCGGTCATGGCATCCTGGACTTCCCCGGCCGCCTTCAGCACCGTGTTTTCATACTGGGCCTGGTATTCTTTGGCCCGGGCATCCTGCAGCTTCACATTCTGCCGCAGCTGTCCCCCATGGAACAGGGGGAAGGTGAAGGAAGGCGCAATGGCAAAGGAGTGGGCGCCGGAACCGAACAGATTCCCGCCCCCCAGGGTGATGAGCCCCAGGAACCCGTCCAGGGTGAACCGGGGCTTCAGTTCCGCCCGTGCCTCTTTGGTCCGGGCGATCTGGGCTTCCAGCCGCTCTTCCGCCGCCCGGATATCCGGCCGCTGGCGCATCAGGTTGGCGGGAATGGCATGATACAGTTCCGGATCGATTTCCGGCAGATCTTCCGGTTCCAACAGGTCATTGAGCTGGCCCGGTTCCGTCCCGGTAAGGATGGACAGCCGGGTAAGGGTCTCCTGGATGGACTGCCGGGTCCGGGGGATCTCCGCCCGGGTATTCTGTTCCTGGGTCCGCATGGCTTCCAGAGGATAGCCGCTGATCAGCCCCGCATTGTAATTGGTCTGGAGCAGATCTGCTTTTTCCCCTTCCAGGGCTGCATGCCGTTCCAACAGGTCCAGATCCTGCTGGAGGGTCCGGAGAGATACATAGTTGAGGGCTGTTTCCGCACTGAGGGTCACCCAGGTGCTGTACAGGGCTGCATGCTGGGCTGCCAGGTTGTGGGCGGCGCTCTGCTTCTTGGCTTTCAGCCGGCCGAAGAAGTCCGGTTCCCAGGAAGCATCGATGCCCAGCCCGGCTACGGAAGAATTCCGGTTGGGCGGGTTGATCATCCCCGGATAGGGACTCATATCGCTGATTTTGTCGTTGACCCCCTGAGGGGCTTCATACCGTCCGTAGGTGCCTCCCACATTCAGCCAGGGCAGAGCTTCTCCCTTGCTGATCCCCAACTGGGCCCGTGCTTCTTCCACCCGGGCCTGGGCCGCCTGGAGATCCCGGTTGTTTTTCAGAGAAAGTTCGATCAGGGCGTCCAGTTTGGGGTCCTGGAAGGTCTTCCACCAGTCCGCCAGCTGTTCCTCACTGAGCCTGGCCTCCGGCGTGGCCTTGTCATAAGCTGCCGGTTGCTTCTGGGCCAGTTCTGTCCAGGAGGGCATCTTCACCGCCTTGGGCTGGGGATCCTTCTTCCCGGCCAGGGCCGGCTGCATCATCCCCGGTGCCAGGGTCAGGGACAGCCCCACCACCACAGGTTTCCACCATTTCATGGTCATCGCTCCCATCTGTACCAGTAAAATAATTATTCGTTTGATTAATTATACCCTCATTATAGCCCAAAACCGGTCCGGTGGCAAGATGGAGAAAAAAAATGGTTGCACAAAACAGAGGGATTTGTTATACTTCGTTTAGTTAGTAATTGCTAACTATTTTGGCTGGTATTTTTCGAAGTACAGCCATTTTTCTTTGGTTATTAATTAGTCATAGCTAACTTATTCAAGGAGGCTCCACTATGACCATCACCCTGGAAACAGAACTGGTGCGCCAGTGCGCGCCCACCCTGGCCGGTCTCAAAGCCGCCAGTCTGTTCCGCTTCGTTTTCCGTCCCGGAGACAGCCCTTTCGCCCAGATCGGGGAAATCCAGCGCAGCCTGGAACCCAAACAAACCCGTCTGGAAGTCCTGAGCTATGACTGCATCCGGAAAAGTGCCCTCCTGTATGTGTACCGCCCCCACCGGCTCAGCATCCTTCTCCAGGATCCGGAAAGCAGTTCCTTCCTGAAACGCCAGGGCTATGAGGGCTCCACCTGTCAGGAGATCCTGGACCAGATGGCCCTGCGCCTGGCACGGCGGGACCCCTTCCCTCATGAAATCGGCATCCTGCTGGACTATCCTCTGGAAGATGTGAAAGCCTACATGGCCTCCCCCCGGGACAAAGGCGTTTGTTCCGGGTGCTGGAAGGCCTACGGAAACCGGGAACGGGCCGCCTGTTATTTTGCCAAATGCCAGAAATGCACCCGGATCTACTGGCGCTGCTACTGCGCCGGCACTCCCCTCAGCAGGCTGGCGGTGGCTTAAATAAAATGTTTGTCAGCCGGCGTGGCCGGCGGAAAGGATGGATTACAATGAGCAAAATCGCAGTGGTATTCTGGAGCGGGACCGGCAACACAGAAACCATGGCCAAGGCCGTGGAGGACGGTGCCAAAGGCAAAGGAGCTGAAGTGGTGGAATACAATGCTTCCGCCTTTTCCGCCGGGGAAGTGGCCAATTTCGACGCCATCGCCTTCGGCTGCCCGGCCATGGGAGCGGAAGTCCTGGAAGAAGGGGAATTCCAGCCCATGTGGGATGAAGTGAAAGGCAGCCTGAAAGGCAAGAAAATCGCCCTGTTCGGCTCCTACGGCTGGGGCACCGGAGAATGGATGGACAGCTGGAAAGCCGACGCGGAAGCCGAAGGCGCCGTGCTGGCCGCTGATCCGGTAATCGCCAACAACGCCCCGGATGACGATGCCCTGAATCAGTGCAAAGGACTGGGCGATGCACTGGCGTAAAAAGAGGTGGTGCTGCACATTGCGTGCAACACCACCCTTAGCTGTAGAGCCGCATAGCGGCTCAAGTCTGGAGTCGGAAGTCTGGAGCCGAAGGTTAAATTTGTAGGCAAATTTTTTGAATGTGTAGAACCTTTGGACGAAATGATCTCTCAAATTGATTGCGATTCTGTTTCTACAGAATCAAAAGGATCCGTCCAGCTAGACGGATCCTGTCCTGAGGCTTCCGACTGCAGACTCCCGACTTCCGACTAAGGGGCTGTTGCGCATGCAACAGCCCCTTTCAATGAAACACCATTCCCAACACTTTCATTACACAGTACAAAATCCCGCTGGCGATCATGGGACCTACGGGGACGCCTTTGAAGAGGATGACGCCGATGATGGTGCCGATCAGCATGGCGGCCACCACCTGAGGATCCGCCCCCATCAGTTCCACCCCCCAGCGGCCCAATAAGGCCACCAGGGCACCGATGACCAGAGAGGCCATGCCCAGAGGTGTCTTGAACACTCCCAGGGTTTCCGCCAGACCGATTTTCCCGGTAGCGATGGGCACCATCAGCGCTGCCATCAGCAGCATGACCCCCCAGTTCACCCCGTGGCCGCCGAAATAGAGCAGTTTCTCCTCCGGCAGGAACAGCTTCAGCAAGACCAGGAGGCCGGCGGCATAAGATACCGTCAGATTATGGGCCAGATAGCCCAGGACAATCAGAAAGCCAAGGATCAGATAAGGCTGCATATACCTACTTCCCTTCCGTAATCAACAAATAAGAGGCTGGGCAGAACGCCACAGTCTCTTTATTTTACCCTACTTATCCTATTTCTTCAATTCCTCCTCCCACTCCAATACATACTGGACAAAATATTCCACACCCAGTCCCAGGGCTTTTTCGTCGATGTCGAAGTAGGGGCTGTGCTGAGGATACCGGCGGTCTTCTTCCGGGAAGCCGCCGCCCAACAGCAGCAGGCATTTGGGATTGTAGTACTTGGCGAAGTCTTCGCCTCCCATCTGGAGTTCCCAGTCCACCAGCTTGTCCGGGTCGAAGACTTTGGCGCAGGCCCTCCGGCCCGTATCCACACAGGCCTTGTCGTTGATCATGGGCGGAGGCCCGAAATGATACACCGTCCGCAGGGTGGCCCGGGTGGCAGTGCCCACGCCCTGGGCCACCCGTTCCAGGATCCCGGGATAGGCTTCCCGGAGTTCCTTGCTGAAGGTCCGGGCAGTGCCGGAGAGCTGGACTTCTCCCGGGATCACATTGCTGGTGGTGCCCCCCTGGAACCGGGTGACACTGAGTACCGCCGGTTCCAGAGGATTCACTTCCCGGCTCACCACGGACTGGAGGGCGGTAACGAATTCCGCTCCGGCCACAATGGGATCGATGGTCTGATGAGGCAGGGCCCCGTGGCCTCCCTTCCCTTCCACTGTTACATCAAAGGTATCCGCGGCACTCATGACAGGCCCATACCGGAGGGAAGCCCAGCCCGCAGGGATCTTGCTCCAGATATGGAGGGCGATCAGCCGGTCGCATTCCTTCACCAGAGGTTCTTCCTTCATGTAGGCGGCCCCGCTGTTGGCGATTTCTTCTTCTGCCGGCTGGAACAGGAACCGGACGGTCACCGTCAGCTGGTCCTTCAGGGCCGCCAGGATCCTGGCCGTCCCCAGCAGGATGGTAATGTGGGTATCATGGCCGCAGGCATGCATGGTCCCCGGGTTCCGGGATTTGTATTCCGCTTCTCTCAGTTCCGTAATGGGCAGGGCATCGATGTCCGCCCGGATCCCGATAATCCGGTCCGAAGCATGGGGCCCCTTCAAAGTAGCGATCACCCCGGAATGGCAGGATTCCACATAGGGGATCCCCAGTTCATCCAGATAGGCTTCAATGGCTTTCTGGGTCTGGAATTCCTTCCAGGACCGTTCCGGATTTTCGTGGAAATGGCGGCGCAGCCGGACCAGTTCCGGCTGGAGGGCTGCCACCTGTTCTTTTACATCCATGGCAAAGTCTCCTTTTCAGCAGGAAACCCCATCAGCCTGGGCCTCCGGGGTTTGTCTGCACCTGTTTATTTCTTGGCATTGGGGTCGAACCACAGACCCTTGTTGTTTTTCTTCATGTATTCCTGGAATTCCGCGGACTTGTAAGCGTCGGCAATATCCTTGGCCCACTGGGCGTCCTTGTTCTTGTCCTGGACAACCAGCTGGAGCAGCAGGTGCGGCAGGATATCTTCCTTCATCAGAGCGGTGGAAGGATCGATCTTGGCGTTGTAGATGATGGCACCGGTGATCACAATGTAGGAGAAGTCATTCCGGACAGCCGGGATGTTCAGAGATTTCATTTCGGTGAATTTCAGGTGATGGGGATTTTCAATGATATCCTGCTGGGTCACCGTGGACAGATCCTTCTTGGGATCCAGTTTGATCCAGCCGGCCTTCTGGAGCAGGGCATAGGCCCGGGAGGTGTTGGAGGCATCGTTGGGGACGGCCACCGTATCCCCGTCAGCCACCTGATCCAGGCTGCTCTTGGATCCGGCGAAGATTCCGGCCGGAACCGTGGGGATGGGGGTGATGGCCGCCAGATGGCCGTTCTGTTTCTTGTTGAAGTTTTCCATATAAGCGGTGTGCTGTTCCACGTTGAAGTCCACTTCCCCTTCGTTCAGGGCGATGTCCGCCTGGAGCAGGTCGGACATGTCCTTGCCCACAAACTTGTAGCCTTTCTTTTCCAGGATGGGCTTTACCCCTTTTTCAAACAGATCGGAATAAGGACCCTGGGATTTGCTGTACTTCAGTTCCTTTTTGGTGGAAGCCCCTTTGTCGGCGCTTTTGCCGGAATCGCTGCCGCAGCCTGCCACCAGGGCGGTGGTCATCACCGCTGCCAATCCGATTACCAGCCATTTTTTCAGTTTGCTTGTGTTCATGATGTTACCCCCTCAAAATTTGTTATCCATGATTTCTGGTTTTATACGCAAAGTGGTTGCCCACGGTCTGGATGATCTGGACGAAGACAATCAGTACCACCACCGTAAACAGCATCAGCGGCGTGTTCATCCGTTCATACCCGTAGGTCAGGGCCAGGTCCCCTACGCCCCCGGCCCCGATGGCACCGGCCATGGCCGTGGCGCCGATCAGCCCGATGGTGCCGGTGGTAATGGACAGGATCAAAGATCCCTTGGCCTCCGGCAGCAGGAAGTACCAGACGATTTCAAAATAGGAGGCCCCCATGGACTGGGCGGCTTCCACAATGCCCCGGTTCACATCCAGGATGGAGTTCTCGAACAGCCGGGTGAGATAGGGCGTGATGAAGACGATCAGCGGAATCAGCGCCGCGGTGGTGCCGATCCGGGTCCCCACAATGGCCTTGGTCAGGGGCATGATGAAAACCATCAGGATAATGAAAGGAACGCTCCGGATGATGTTGATGATGGTGTTCAGCACCAGATAAATGGGCCGGTTCTTCAGGATCCCGTTGTCGTTGGTCAGCACCAGGATCATGGCCAGGATAATGGCCAGTATGGAGCCCACCAGAAGGGAAACGAACACCATGTACAATGTCTGTTCCGCGCTCAGGATCAGCTGGGACGCGGGAACACCCAATTGGTCGATCATGACAGGCTCACCTCCTTCCACAGAATGCCCTGCTGGGTCAGGTATGCCTCACTCCGGGCAATTTTGTCTCCTTCATCCATGCACTGGAGGATGAACAGGCCCAGGGCGGTTTGCTGGAGTTCTGTCACCGTAGCGAAAACGATGTTGGTTTTCAGACCGAACCGGTCATTAAGTACGGAGATGTCTCCTTCCGAGGCCTGGCGGCCCAGGAAACGGAGTTTCAGCAGCTTGAAGGGACGGGGATCCTTTTTCAGATCTGCCTGGATGCTTTCCGGGATGGTGTCCGGGATGACCGTCCGGACGAACTTCCGGGTAATCTCCTGCTGGGGATTGCTGAATACTTCCAGCACGGACCCCTGTTCCACCACCCGGCCGTGTTCCATGACAGCCACCTTGTTGCACAGCTGCTGGATCACCTGGATCTGATGGGTGACGAACAGGATGGTGATCTTCAGTTCCTTGTTGATCCGCCGGAGCAACTGGAGGATCTGTTCCGTGGTTTCCGGATCCAGGGCGCTGGTGGCTTCATCGCAAAGGAGGATGCTGGGGTTGGTGGCCAGAGCCCGGGCAATGCCCACCCGCTGTTTCTGTCCCCCGGACAGCTGGATGGGATAGGACCCGGCCTTGTCTTCCAGTCCCACGAACTGGAGCAGGGTCTTTACCGTCCGGTCCAGCTGCACCGGCTCCGTGTGGTTCAGCCGCAGGGGAATGGCCACATTTTCGTAGACGGTCCGGGAATCCAGCAGATTGAACTGCTGGAAGATCATGCCGATCTTTTTCCGTACCTTCCGCAGCTCATTGTGGGACAACTGGTCTATGACCTGTCCTTCGATCTCCACATGGCCTTCCGTGGGAGTCTCCAGGGCATTCACCATCCGCAGCAGGGTGGATTTTCCTGCCCCGCTGAAACCGATGACTCCGAAGATATCTCCCTTTTCCACTTCCAGGTTCACATGCTGGAGAGCCTGTACAGCCCCGCTGCCGATCTTGAAAGTTTTGCTGATATCCTGAAACTTGATCAAATCCAACACCTCTTGGTCTGTGTAAACAAAAAGGGCCATCGTCTCAACAGAGACGATGGCCCGTGGTTCCACTCTGATTCACCGGCATCCAAAGGCCGGCCTTTGCAGCAGGGATAACGGCTGCTGACCCGGGGCGCTCTACTGGAAATTCGAGGCCCAGCTCACGGAGGCATTCCCCAAGGTTCCCGCCGCCCGGCTCTCAGCTGCCGCCGGACTCTCTGTGGGCCTTCCCCAAAGGTACTGGTTCCGCTCATTGCTTTTTTCAATATGATAATATCCTACTATGCAGGGGGTATTTTGTCAAGAGGAAATGTAATCTTTTTTCGAACAGTAAAAAAGGACTGCCCCAGAGGGACAGTCCTTTTGAAATACCAGCAGAAATTATTTCAGTTCTACGGTAGCGCCAGCTTCTTCCAGTTTGGCTTTCATGGCTTCAGCGTCAGCTTTGGCAACATGTTCTTTGATGGCGTTGGGAGCAGCATCAACGGCAGCTTTGGCTTCTTTCAGGCCCAGGCCGGTCAGTTCCCGAACAACTTTGATTACGTTGATCTTGCTGGCACCAGCATCTTTCAGAACAACGTCGAATTCGGTCTTTTCAGCAGCGGCAGCGCCGGCAGCAGGAGCAGCAGCTACGGCAACAGGAGCAGCAGCGCTAACACCGAACTTGTCTTCCATGGCTTTAACCAGGTCGGCCAGTTCCAGAACAGTCATATTTTCAATGGCTTCCATGATTTGATCTTTATCCATTTTTCATACCTCCAAAATTTTTAATGAAATGGGTAATGGTTTTCATCAGGCTGCAGAATCAGCCTGTTTTCCGATTAAGCAGATTCCTGCTCTTTCTTTTGCCGTACGGCTTCCAGGGTATACACAAAGTTGCGAATGGTCCCCTGCAGTACGTTGACCAGCCCGGAAATGGGGGCCTGCATGCTGCCAACCAGTTTGGCCAGCAGTTCGTCTCTGGAAGGCAGTTCTGCCAGAGCCTTGACTTCGTCCAGGGCGATTACTTTACCGTCCAGGATACCGGCTTTGATTTCCAGAGCTTTGTGGTCCTTGCTGAAATCGTTCAGGATCTTGGCAGGAGCCACAGGGTCTTCAGCGGAGAAGGCCACGGCGGTATTGTGTTCCAGATAGGAATCCAGTCCTTCAACACCAGCTTCTTTGGCGGCAATGCGGATAAAGGTGTTCTTGGCAACCATGTACTTCACACCGGCTTCACGCATTTTGCTTCTCAGTTCGGTATCTTCAGCCACGGTGAGACCGCAGTAGTCAACCAGAACAGCACCTTTGGAACTGGACAGCAGATCTTTCAGTTCTGCCACTTTACCAGCTTTTTCAGGTCTAATGTCATGCATCAGTAGTACACCTCCTTGCGTCAGTTTTTTATTAATCAATGAAAAGACCTCTCGGCGGGTCAGCCGGAGGTCATGTTTATCAACACTCCGACCTAGGCAGGTGGAAATCCGTTAGGCTTGCGCGCCTGCTGTCTTGGGTCCGATGGTCATTTTCTATTTGATTATTTGTTGCTGTCAGCTTTCAGTACGTCAACAGGAACGCCAGGGCCCATGGTGGTGCTCAGGGTTACGCTCTTGATGTACTGGCCTTTTGCGCCGGAGGGTTTTACTTTGATCAGGGTGGTGATCAGAGTCAGATAGTTTTCCAGCAGCTTGTCAGCGTCAAAGGAAACCTTGCCGATGGCAGTCTGTACGTTACCGGCTTTGTCGGTACGGTACTCGATTTTACCAGCTTTGATTTCGTTGACGGCACGGGTGACATCCATGGTCACAGTACCCACTTTGGGGTTAGGCATCAAGCCTTTGGGGCCCAGGATTTTACCCAGACGGCCTACAGTACCCATCATGTCAGGAGTGGCTACGCAGACGTCGAAGTCGGTCCAGCCGCCTTTGATCTTTTCCACGTATTCATCAGTGCCAACAAAGTCTGCGCCGGCAGCTTCGGCTTCTTTGGCCTTAGCGCCTCTGGCGAATACCAGCACAGTCTTGGATTTGCCGGTGCCGTTGGGGAGAACCAGAGCGCCGCGGACCTGCTGGTCAGCGTACTTGGGATCAACGCCCAGGCGGACGGAAACTTCCACCGTGCTGTCGAATTTGGTCACAGAAGTCTTTTTAACCAGATCAACTGCTTCCTTGGGGGAATATGCCTTGCCAGCTTCGATGAGCTTTGCGGCGTCGGTATATTTCTTACCAGCTTTACTCATTGTTTGTTCCTCCTTGTGGTCAAGCGGCTTTTGCCTCCCACAGTTTTTCAGACATTAGTCTTCTACAGTAATACCCATGCTCCGGGCAGTACCTTCGACCATGCGCATGGCAGCTTCAACAGAGCCAGCGTTTAGGTCTTTCATTTTGCTTTCAGCGATTTCCCGAACTTTGTCACGTTTAATGGTGGCAACTTTGTTCTTGTTGGGTTCACCAGAAGCCTTTTCGATGCCGCAGGCTTTCTTCAGCAGTACAGCTGCCGGAGGAGTCTTGGTAACGAAAGTAAAAGAACGATCTTCGAAAACGGTGATTTCAACAGGAATGATCAGGCCAACCTGTTTGGCAGTCCGTTCGTTGAAGTCTTTTACGAAGGCCATGATGTTGATACCAGCCTGGCCCAGTGCCGGACCTACGGGAGGTGCCGGAGTTGCCTTACCAGCAGGGACCTGCAGTTTGACCATCTTAACGACTTTCTTAGGCATAATTTACACCTCCTTACTTATTCAATAGCTTCCACTTGGGTGAATTTAACCTCAATGGGAGTCTCACGTCCGAACATTTCGACCATCACTTTGATCTTCTGCTGTTCGTCGTTGATCTCCGCTACCGTCCCTACCATATCGGTAAAGCCAGGGGCTTTGATGCGGACGGTATCATTCAAACCTACAGGGCATTCCATCCGGATTACAGGTTCTTCCACAGTCTTGCCGACTGCAGCAGTCTGTTCTCCTTCTTTGGGCATGGCCCCCAGGATGCGTTCTACTTCACGGTCAGATAAAGGAATGGGTTTTGTGCCGGTACCAACGAAGCCAGTTACACCAGGGGTGTTCCGCACAGCATACCAAGTCCGGTCGTCCACGATCATTTCGATCAGTACATAGCCTGGAAACACTTTCCGCGCCACGACCTTCTGCTTGTCATCCTTTGCGTCTACTTCATTCTGCATGGGAACCAGCACCTGGAAGATCTGCTCTTCCATACCCAGGGAATGGATTTTGCTTTCCAGATTCATCTTTACCTTATTCTCGTAACCAGAATAAGTATGAATGACATACCAGTGCTTTTGATTTTCCATGCTTACTGCACTCCCATCACTAAGCGAAACAGTACGGACAAGACAGCATCAATAGCCCAGATCAGGAAAGCTGCAAAGAGAGAGGAGAGGATCACCGTAATGGTGTACCCGATCAGTTCCCTCTTGGTGGGCCATGTTACCTTTTTCATTTCGGTTTTCACTTCTCGGAGAAAACCACCCACACCAGAGGTGCTCTTTACTTCCGGGGTGAATTGAGTTCCTGCCATAGTATCGCTCCACCTTATTTCGTTTCTTTATGCAACGTATGCTTTTTGCAGAACTTGCAATACTTTTTGATTTCGATACGTTCGGTATCGTTCTTTTTATTCTTCGTAGTCTGGTAGTTACGCTGTTTGCATTCGGTGCAAGCCAGGGTAATACCCACACGGTTTCCAGCTGCCATTCCTTAACACCTCACTTACATTCAAAACTCTTGATTCCCAAAAGCCGCCTATAAAGGTTATCATAGAACCGCCAGGATGTCAACAAAAAAGTGAGGCCGATGGATAGGTCGGCCTCAGTTTTACATCCGGTGATTCGATTAGCCTTCGATTTCAGTAACCACACCGGCACCAACGGTATGGCCGCCTTCGCGGATAGCGAAACGCAGACCTTGTTCGATGGCGATCGGGGTGATCAGTTCAACATCCATCACCACGTTGTCCCCAGGCATAACCATTTCGGTGCCTTCAGGCAGGTGAGCAACACCGGTAACGTCGGTGGTACGGAAGTAGAACTGCGGACGGTAGCCGTTGAAGAACGGAGTATGACGGCCGCCTTCTTCTTTGGTCAGTACGTAAACCTGGCCTTTGAATTTGGTATGAGGATGGATGGTGCCCGGTTTGGCCAGTACCTGACCTCTTTCGATTTCGGTACGGTCGATACCACGCAGCAGGCAGCCGATGTTGTCGCCGGCTTCAGCCTGATCCAGGGTCTTCCGGAACATTTCCAGACCGGTGGCTACGGACTGTTTCTTTTCGTCGGACAGACCAACGATTTCAACAGTGTCCCCAACTTTGATCACGCCACGTTCCACACGGCCGGTAGCTACGGTACCACGGCCAGTGATGGTGAACACGTCTTCGATAGGCATCAGGAACGGTTTGGCCAGGTCATGGACAGGAGTAGGAATGTATTCGTCAACAGCCTTCATCAGTTTCCGGATGTTGTCTTCCTGTTCTTTGTCCCCTTCCAGGGCTTTCAGAGCGGAACCCACAACGATGGGCACTTCGTCTCCAGGATAGCCGTACTGGCTCAGCAGGTCACGGACTTCCATTTCAACCAGTTCGATCAGTTCAGGATCGTCAACTTGGTCGGATTTGTTCAGGAACACTACGATGGCAGGTACGCCAACCTGGCGGGCCAGCAGGATGTGTTCACGGGTCTGAGGCATGGGGCCGTCAGCAGCGGAAACAACCAGGATGGCGCCGTCCATCTGAGCAGCACCGGTGATCATGTTCTTTACATAGTCAGCGTGCCCCGGGCAGTCAACGTGTGCATAGTGTCTGGTTTCGGTTTCATATTCAACGTGGGCGGTATTAATGGTAATACCACGTTCTCTTTCTTCCGGAGCCTTATCGATATCAGCATAGGCTTCGAAAGTGGCCTTGCAGCCCGGAGTTTCGGACAGCACCTTGGTGATGGCCGCAGTCAGGGTCGTCTTGCCGTGGTCAACGTGACCGATGGTCCCAATGTTCACATGGGGTTTGGTTCTTTCAAATTTCTCTTTAGCCATTAGAATACCTCCCAACGCTTTCTGAATATTTTTTTGGATTTTAAAATAGCCCCTTTACGGGGCTGTGTTGGTAATGGTAGCGGCGCACGGATTTGAACCGCGGACAGGCCGGGTATGAACCGACTGCTCTAGCCAACTGAGCTACGCCGCCATAATTGGAGCTGATGACCAGAATCGAACTGGTGACCTTATCCTTACCAAGGATACGCTCTACCATCTGAGCTACATCAGCATGTGGTTGCGGGGGCTGGACTTGAACCAACGACCTTCGGGTTATGAGCCCGACGAGCTACCAACTGCTCCACCCCGCGATGTTTGGTGGAGAGAGAAGGATTCGAACCTTCGAAGCCAGAGGCGGCAGATTTACAGTCTGCTCCCTTTAACCACTCGGGAATCTCTCCACATTTGTCTGTCACGAATATTTGGAGCTGGCAAAAGGAATTGAACCCTCAACCTACTGATTACAAGTCAGTTGCTCTACCTATTGAGCTATGCCAGCGCTTTTCGTTCGTAACAAGGATAAGTATAAAGGAACATGGGGTTTTTGTCAACAGGTTTTTCAAAAAAAGTGTAAGGAATTTTATAAACCGAAAAAAAGGGGGCTGCTGCACCGGCAGCCGCCCCTTTTCTCACAGATAAAAATACCAGACCGTCACCAGGGCCAGAAGGATCCGGTAGATCCCGAAGGCGGTAAGGGTGGACCGCTGGAGGAATTTCATGAACCAGACAATGGACAGGTACCCTACCACGAAGGCAGTGACGAACCCAATGGCCAGCACCGTCAGGTCTCCGGCGCTGAGACCGGCCAGATTCTTCAGCAGTTCAAACAGGCAGGCCGCCACCATAATGGGCAGGGCCATGATGAAGGTAAAGTCCGCCCCGGCCTTCCGGTTCACCCCCACCAGCAGGGCTCCTCCCATGGTGGAGCCGCTCCGGGAGAACCCGGGCCACAGGGACAGGAACTGGAAGAAGCCGATGTACAGGGCCTGCCGGATGCTGATGTGATCCACATCCTGGACCAGTTCCTTTTCATGGCCCTTGATCCGATGTTCCGCATAGATCATCAGCAAAGCCCCCAGCACCAGGCCGATGGCCACCGTAGCCGGAGAGAACAGGTATTTCTTGATGAAGGAGTGGACCAGGAAGGCGAAAGCCATGGTGGGCACGCAGCCGGCGGCAATATGCCAGCCGGTGAGCCCGTTTCCCAGCTGCCAGCCCTCTTTGGTCAGGAACTGGGCGAACCGTTCCTTGTAGAGCACCAGCACCGCCAGGATGGCCCCCAGCTGGATCACTACATCAAAGATCTTGGCCAGGTTCCCTTCGAAGCCGATCATATGGCCCACAATGATCATATGGCCGGTGGAAGATACGGGGATGAATTCCGTCAGGCCTTCCACAATGCCCAACAGCACCGCAATCAGATTTTCACTCACAATGCACACTCCTTCTTCTCTTCTTCGTCTGAGATTCCATTTCGTTTTAAGAACTTGTTCATTATATGGCATCCGGAGCAAAAAAAAAAGAGAAGACACGGATTTTTCCCCTGAGTTTAAGAAAAATTGTGCTTCTCTTTTTTGGTTGTTCAGAAAGTCATTCTTCCGGCTTTTCGTCCCCGAAAGAAATCCCCACTTCCCGGCCGGTCCGGACAATGTCCGAATCCACCGGCACCTGATGCGGTTTGGAGGCCGCCTGGGCAATGGGTACCCGGACGATCTGATTGGCCTGGAGGGAAACCATCACATTGTATTCCTCATCCAGACAGGCTTCCACAGCCGCTGCCCCGTACCGGGTGGAAAGCACCCGGTCGTAGGCGGTGGGAGAGCCTCCCCGCTGGAGGTAGCCCAGAACCGTGCACCGGGATTCGATGCCGGTTTTCTCTTCGATTTCCCGGGCCAGTTTTTCCCCGATGCCACCCAGCCGGATAGGTTCGAAACTTTCCTTCACCATCCGGGCAATGGTCAGCTGGCCCCCGATGGGTTTGGCCCCTTCCGCCACAGTGATGATGCTGAATTTCTTCCCATTCTGCTGGCGCCGGCGGATTTTCCGGATCACCGCATCCAGGTCATAGGGGATTTCCGGGATCAGGATCACATCCGCTCCCCCGGCTATCCCGGAATGGAGGGCGATCCAGCCTGCATACCGGCCCATGACTTCCAGCACCATCACCCGGTGATGGGATTCCGCCGTGGTATGGAGACGGTCCAGGGCTTCCGTGGCCATGGCCATGGCCGTATCGAAGCCGAAGGTCCGTTCCGTGCAGGGCAGATCGTTGTCGATGGTCTTGGGGACCCCCACTACGTTTACCCCGCAGAACCGGTGGAGATCATAGGCGATCTTCAGGCTGCCGTCCCCGCCGATGACGATGAGACAGCCGATGCCGTGGTCCTTCAGGTTCCGGACCACATCTTCCCGCCGGTCTTCATAGATCACATTGCCTTTTTCATCTTCTCCGGCGGCATAATGGAAGGGATTGTCCCGGTTGGTGGTTCCCAGGATGGTCCCGCCCCGGGGCAGGATCCCGGAAACATCCTCCAGGCCCATCAGCTTCATGTCGTTGCAGATCAGCCCGTGGAAGCCATTGGAAATGCCGTAGATCTCAAATCCATGATGGATGGCCGTCTTTACCACGGCCCGGATCACGGCGTTCAGGCCCGGGCAGTCACCTCCGCCGGTAAGGACCGCCAGGGTTCCCCTTTTCTTTTCCTGCATTGGACTTCACCCTTTCCTGGCTGTTATTCCACTTCCCACACCGTATAGTCCGCGGCGGAGATCCGGATGGATTCCGTGCCGTCGAACTTGTCATAGCACAGCAGCCCGTCGTTTACATAACCGGGCCAGGCCAGCACTACCGTATAGGCTTTCCCCAGGGCATCGATGACGCTCTTGGGATCAATGTGGAACACGGGAACGAACAGCGTCTGCACCCGGTCCAGCAGGATCACATCTCCCCGGTGGCCGGACAGTTCTTCCGTCAGCATTTCCGGAGCTTTTTCCTTCCGTTCACTGGGCAGCAGCTTCAGGAACTCTTCGGTGATCAAAAGCCGGGTATCCACATAATCCCAGCCTTTGGCTTCCGCCGCTTCCCGGAGCAGTTTGCTTTTGCCGCTGCCGGGTTTCCCGGTAACGACCAGGACCTTTTCATCCTTTGCCTGTACGGCTTCCACCTGTTTCAGAAATTCTTCCATTTGACTCATGTGTATCGCCCTCCCTTAGATGCATGGATTTTCCGCTGTTTATACCATGTTATTCGCCGTGAGAAAAGAGAATTCCTGCAAAAGAGTTTTTTTCTTCTTTTCACCGGCCAGCGAATTGTCAGATTGTTTCAATTCTATCAGTCTTGTTATGGCTGGTCCGGAGATGTTCCTTGGCTGCCATAATCAAAAGTCCCTTGTTCAGTGTCATCAGGTCCAGTTCATGGTTCCGGCTGGCCAGATATTTTTCCAGTTTCCGTTTTACCCGCTGAAGAGCGTTGTCAATGGATTTGGTGCTCCGCTGGAGTTCCCGGGCAATCTCCTGGTAGCTTTTGCTTTCCAGGTATTTGCATAGGGCCTGCCATTCCAGACTGCTGAGCATGGCACTGACGTTCCGCTCAATGTCATTGAAGGCTTCCTGGTCCACCAGCAGATTTTCCGGATCCACCCCGTGGCTTCCCCCCAGCATGTCCAACAGGGTCCGTTCCTTGCCTTCCTCAAACACCGGCTTGTCCAGGGACACATAACAGTTGAGAGGCCGGTGTTTCTGCCGGGTGGCGCTTTTGATGGCAGAAATGATCTGCCGGTTCACGCAGACTTCCGCAAAGACCTTGAAGGAAGCCTGCTTTCCCGGCCGGTAATCCCGTATGGCCTTGAAAAGGCCGATCATCCCTTCCTGGATGATGTCCTCCTTTTCCGCCCCCACCAGAAAATACCGGCTGGCCCGGATCCGGATGAATTCCTTGTACTTGTCCAGCAGATACTCCTGAGCCTGCCGGTCATCCCGGTCCTGGATCAGCTGGATCAGCTCTTCGTCGGACAGGGTGTCATAGACTTTCCGCAGTTCTTCCTGCAACAGTTCCCGCCCCCTCTGGTGTGTTTTGTGCTCCTTCCGAGGTTGAGACCGAGGGGCTGCATGCCGCCTGCCTCAGCCTCTGTGCTCTTTACTCTGCACCCTTCACGGCTTCTTCCGCCCTTCCAGGATCCGCTGCCGGACAATGTCATAGAGCAGGATCCCGCCTGCCACAGAGGCATTCAGGCTGGACACCTGCCCCAGCATGGGGATGCGGACGATGAAGTCACAGTTTTCTTTCACCAGACGGCCCAGGCCCTTGCCTTCCGCCCCCACCACCAGCACCATGGGGCCAGTAAGGTTGGCGTCGAAATACTGGGATTCCCCGTCCATATCCGCCCCGGCGATCCAGAAGCCCCGCTTTTTCAGCTGCTTCATGGTCTGGGCAATATTGCCGATCTGGATCACCGGCACATATTCAATGGCACCGGCAGAAATCTTGGCCACCACTCCGTTGAGAGGGCAGCTCCGGCGCTGGGGCAGCAGCACCCCGTGGACCCCGGCCGCATTGGCGGTCCGGATCAGGGCTCCCACATTCTGGGGATCCTGGAGTTCATCCAGGAGCAGCAGCAGGGGCACTTCTCCCCGGCTTTCCACCCGGGCCAGCACCGTATCCAGATCCTGGAAGGCCACCGGCGCCCCCTGGGCCGCCACCCCCTGGTGACGGACCCCGTCAGAAATCCGGTCCAGGGCTTCCCGGGTCACCTTTTCCACCGGGATTTTCCGTTCCTGAGCCAGTTCCAGGATCTCGCTGAGACTGCCCCCGTGGCTGCCTTCCTGGATCAGCACTTTGTTGAAGGGCCGGCCGCTGCGCAGGGCTTCCCGCACCGCATTCCGTCCCACAATGAAATCTTCCATGGTTCCTCCTGATACAAGGGAAGGGCTGCCGCAGCTGCGACAACCCCTTTCCCGTTGTCCCGGTCAGCGCCTTCCGCCTTTTGGCATCCGGTCCGCTGGTTCCGGCAGATTTTATTCTCCCTTGCTGACTTTTTCCGCAAAGTCGTAGCCGTACTGTTCTGCCGCTTCCAGTTCAGCAGGCAGCGGACGCCATTTCACATTGTACCCGGGCAGCAGTTCCATGCCGGACTCCTTGATCATGGCTTCCATATCCTTTTCCGCACCGCCGGCCCAGCCGTAGGTCCCGAAGGCAGCGGCCTTCTTGCCAGTGGGTTTCAGGCCCTTCAGGTAAGTAAGGAATCCGCCGATGGTGGGCATCATGCCGGAATTCTGGGTGGGAGAACCGATCAGGATCCCTTTGGCGGTGAGCAGGTCGCTGACGATATCCGCCTTCAGGCTGCTTTCATACCGGTACAGCTTCACCCGCATTCCCTGCTTTTCGATACCTTTGATCATGGCCCGGGCCATGGCGGCAGTGCCGCCCCACATGGTGTCGAATACCACCAGTACCCGGTCCACGGTTTCACCCTTGCCCCAGGATTCGTACCGGCTCAGAATGTCGTCGATGTGGGAACGCCAGATGCAGCCGTGGCAGCTGCAGATCATCTTGAGAGGCAGGCTCCGGACCAGTTTCACCGTATTGGGTACCAGTTTCCGGTAGGGCATCAGGATGTTGGCGAAGTATTTCTGGGCTTCGAAGAACATGTTTTCCACTTCGGTTTCGTCATCGAACAGCTTGCTGCAGCAGTAGTGCTGCCCGAAGGCATCGCTGGAGAACAGGATCTGTTCTTCCGGGCAGTAGGTGACCATGGAATCCGGCCAGTGGAGCATGGGAATGGGCTGGAAGGCCAGGGTCCGTTTGCCCAGGCTTACGGTATCCCCTTTTTTCACGATCTGGGTCTTGAAGATATCCCCGTAATGTTCCTTCAGTTCATTGGCCCCCTGGACCGTGATCAGGAAGGTGGCATTGGGGCAGGCCTGGGCCAGAGCCGGCAGGCTTCCGGAATGGTCCGGTTCCACATGGTTCACTACAATGTAGTCGATTTTTTCCGGATCCACAATGGTCCGGATGTTGCTCAGCTGTTCCCCGGCGAAGGGAGCCTTCACCCCGTCGATCAGGCAGATTTTTTCATCCATGATCAGGAAGGAGTTGTAGGTGACCCCCCGTGGAGTGGCAAAGCCGTGGAAATCATGGAGGGTCCAGTCCCGGATCCCCACTTCGTATATATCATTGACAATAGTACGAGCTTTCATGTTGAATCTCCTTTCAAAAATAACAGTTCCTTTTTCGCCCTATCATTATACTATTTTCTTCTTTCCATGACAATTTGAAAAGCGGAAGTCCCAGAGAGACTTCCGTTTTGTCAATGGTCAATGGTTCTGCTGCTCAGGCAGCAGAACCATTCTTCTTTTCCTCTTTCACATGCTCCATATACTTCCGGGTCTCGGACACCACCACACCGGACAGGCCCAGAAGGGCGATCAGGTTGGGGATGGCCATAAGGCCGTTTACGATATCTGCCAGGATCCAGATGGATTCCAGTTTCAGGAAGGCCCCGCAGCCCACCAGCAGGATGAAGCCCACCCGGTAGGGCATGATCCCTTTGACCCCCACCAGGTATTCCATGCACCGTTCTCCGTAGTAGTTCCAGCCCAGGATGGTGGTGAAGGCAAAGAGCACCAGCCCCACCATGAGCATGTAGCCCCCGAAGTGGGGATAAGCCTGGAGGAAGGCCGCATTGGTCAGTGCGGCTCCGTTCAGATCCGTTTTCCATAGACCGCTGATCACCACTACCAGACCGGTCATGGTGCAGATGATGATGGTGTCGATAAAGGTACCGGTCATGGAAACCATTCCCTGTTCCGCCGGCCATTTGGTCTTGGCAGCAGCGGCCACAATGGGAGCGCTCCCCAGGCCGGATTCGTTGGAGAATACCCCACGGGCCACCCCGTTCCGCATGGCGAACAGCACGCTGGCTCCCAGGAAGCCCCCTACTGCCGCCGTGGGATGGAAGGCATCATAGAACACTTCCGCAATGGCCCCCGGCACTTTGTCCGCAAAGATCACCAGGAAGCCCAGGGTAGAAGCCATGTAGATTACAGCCATGGCCGGCACCACCTTGGATGCGGTCTTGGCAATGCTCTGAAGGCCTCCCAGAGTAATGGCCGCCACCAGGATGGTGAGCACCACGGCGGTGTATTCCACCGGGATCCCGGCATTCAGCTGGGTGATCTGGACAATGGAGTTCACCTGGGCAAAGGTCCCGATGCCGAAATAGGCCACCAGTACCCCGAAGAAGGCGAAAGCAATGGCCAGAGGCCGGTAGGCCCGGCCCAGCCCGTTTTCAATGTAGTACATGGGGCCCCCGGAAATCTGTCCCTTGTCATCCACGGTCCGGTATTTCACTGCCAGGCAGCCTTCCGCATATTTGGTGGCCATGCCGAAGAAGGCGGCGATCCACATCCACAGGATGGCCCCCGGCCCCCCGGCTTTGATGGCCGTAGCCACCCCTACAATGTTCCCGGTGCCCACAGTGGCAGCCAGGGCGGTGCACAGGGCCTTGAAGGAATCGATGTCCCCTTCTCCCTGGTTTTCCGCGGAAAAGATCAGCTTCAGGGAACGGGGCAGACGGAAAATCTGCAGGAAACCCAGCCGGAAGCTGAGGAAAATCCCGGTCCCCACCAACAGGACCAGCAAGGGCGGTCCCCAGACAAAGCTGTCGATCTGATTCAGCAACGCAATACTCATAAACAAACTTCCCCCTTTTTCATTGAGCCCGCAGGCGCTCTTCCCACTTCTCCGCACTTTCCAGAGAAGCTGTATGTGTTTCTTTATCCAAAGCCAGCACCCGCTGGTGATAGCGGAGCAGCGTGCTTCTGTGTCCAACGCTGACCAGGGTGGTCCCAGGCAGCTTTTCTCCCAGGGTCCGGTACAGGGCCCCTTCCGTTTCCTCATCCAGGGCGGAAGTGGATTCATCCAGGAACAGCCACCGGGGCTGATAAAGCAGGGCCCGGGCAAAGGCCAGCCGCTGCTGTTCCCCGATGGAGAACACATGGGACCAGTCCCCTTCTTCCTGAAGATGGACTGCCAGATACCCGATCCGGCACTGTTCCAGGGCCTCCTTCAGGGTTTCGTCGGAAAATTCCCGGGTGCCGGGATACAGCACCGCATCCCGGAGAGTCCCCAAGGGCAGATAGGGCCGCTGGGGAATGAACATCAGCTGATCCTGGGGCGGCAGGGCTACCTTTCCCCGGGCAAAGGGCCAGATCCCCGCCAGGGCCCGGAGCAGAGTGCTTTTCCCGCTGCCGCTGATGCCCTTGATCAGCACATTGGTGCCCGGCTCCAGGGTCAGGTCCAGAGGTTTCAGGATGGGCTGTCCGTTGGGCAGGTCCACTTCCAGAGGCTCCAGACGGACAGCGCCGCCGGTGCTTTCCACCCGTTCCACATGGCTCTGGCTGCCGGCTTCCTGGACCCGGACCATGTCTTCCTCAAACCCCGTGAGCCGGTCCACCACCGCCTGCCATTCCGCCAGGGAAGCGTACATGTCCACAAAGTAGGACAGGGAATCCTGGACCCGGCCAAAGGCCGTGGCCACCTGCATCAGGCCCCCCAGGGTCAGTTCCCGGCGCAGGAACCGGGGAATGGCCACTACAAAAGGAAAGATGATGGCAATCTGGGAATAGCCGGAATTCAGCCACACCAGCTGTTTCTGCTTCAGGACGATTTTCCAGAAGTTGTCCAGCAGCAGGGCGAAGCGTTTCTTGAACACTTTCCCTTCCAGCTGTTCTCCCTGATAGAATGCCACGCTTTCCGCATTTTCCCGCATACGCATCATGCTGAACCGGAAATCCGCCTCCCGGCGTTGCTGGAAGAAGTTCAGGGCCACCAGCTTGTGGCCCACCCGGTGGGTGAGCCAGGTTCCTACAGAGGCGTAAGCCACCGCCACCCAGACCATATACCCGGCAATGTGCCAGGTACGGCCCAAAAAGGCGAAGGAAAAGGGACCGGACAGCTGCCACAGGATCACCACAAAGGAAACCAGAGTGCACAGGGCCTTCACGATCCCCACAAAGAACCCAAGGGTCTTGGTAACGAACAGATTCACGTCCTCACTGATCCGCTGGTCCGGGTTGTCCATTTCCTTCCCGAACATTTCCAACCGGTAATAGGTCCGGTGCTGGAGCCACCGGTCGATGTACCGGTTGGTGAGCCAGCGCCGCCAGTTCAGCACCAGCACCTGCTGGAGGTAGTAGGCGTAAACGGCCAGGATGATATAGATAAAAGCCAGCACAGTGAACCGCTTCAGCTGATGGAAGATTTCATCTGTCTGGTAGTTCTGGAGCGCTGTATAGAAGGCATTGTTCCACTGGTTCAGCAGCACCAGCATGGCCACCACCGCCAGGGTCAGCACCAGTATGGCCAGCAGTAAGGCGTAGGCTTTTTTCTTTTCTTCACTTTTCCAATAGCTGCGGGTCAGGTGCCAGACCTGACTGAGCAGTTTTTTCGTACCATTTGTTTGTTTCACGTGTCCTTCACCTTACACAATCAAGAATAAAAACTATTATATCCGTTCCAATGAAAAAAAGCAAAGATTTTTGGAGAAAAAAGGGGCTGCTGCATACGCAACAGCCCCTTTTCAATTGTCGATTGACTATTGACAGTAAAGGACTGCTGCAATGCAGCAGTCCTTTACCACGTTATTTCTTTTCTTCCGGAATCGGATCATCCACGGAACCTACAGGCACCTTGGGATGGAAGACCTTTTCGATGGTGAGGAACAGGACCGGCACCAGGAACAGGCTCAGGAAGGTGGAAGCCATCATGCCGCCGATGATGGCGGTACCGATGGAGGTACGGCTGCCGGCACCGGCGCCGCTGGCCCAGGCCAGAGGCACAGCCCCGATGACCGTGGAGAAGGCGGTCATCAGGATAGGACGGAGACGGACCGTAACCGTATCCACCAGAGCGGGCATGACAGCCCAGCCGTCGTCCACTCTCATCTTGGCGTATTCCACGATCAGGATGGCGTTCTTGGCGGACAGCCCGATCAGCACGATCAGCCCGATCTGCATGTAGATATCACTGGTGAGCCCCCGGAGGAACTGGAAGCCTACAGCGCCCATAACGGCGGAAGGCACCGCGAAGATGATGCCCAGAGGCAGGGTCCAGCTTTCATACAGGGCGGACAGACACAGGTACACGAACACCAGGGAGATCCCGAACATCATAAAGGAAGAGTTCCCGGCGGCTTTTTCGTCCCGGCTCTGGTCCGTCCACTGGTAGGTATACCCACTGGGCAGTTCGCTGTTCAGCACGCTTTCGATGGCGGCAATGGCCTGACCGGTGGACACGTTGGTGGCGGGAGACCCGGCGATCTTGGCCCCACGGGCCCCGTTGAACCGGGTGATAACTGGGGCAGCCGGAATTTCCTTGCTGGTTACCAAAGCGCTCAGAGGCACCAGGGACCCGGTGGTGCTGGCCACATACAGGTTGGAGAAGCTCTTTACATCCCCTCTGTATTTGGGATCAGCCTGGATGACCACTTTCCAGGTCTTGCCCAGCAGGTTGAAGTCGTTGACTTCGCTGCCGCCCAGGTTGGCCTGGAGGGCGGTGAATACGCTGGATACCGGCACGTTCAGGCTTTCCGCCTTGGCCCGGTCCACATCGAACTGGAGGGCCGGAGTATTATCGGTAAAGGTGGTGTAGATGGTGGCCAGTTCCGGACGCTGCCGAAGCTTGCCCAGGATGGTCTGCACATCTTTGGCCATGGTGTTGGTGTCATGGCCGGTGGTATCCATGATGTACAGGCTCAGGCTCCCGGTGTTGGACAGACCGGGGAGTACGGCCTGGTTGAAGGCCATGGAAGTGGCCGCCGGGTTCTGGGCCCCCATCATGTTCAGCTTTTTCAGGACGCTGAATACACTCGTATCCTCCGTGGTCCGGTTCTGGATATCATCCAGTTTTACCGGTATGATGGCCGCATTGGGCTTTCTGCCCATGGACAGTACATCGATGCCCACGATTTGCAGTACATGTTTCACCCCGGGGATCTTCCGGATCTCTTCCACCATTTCATTGGTGACTTTGGTGGTCCGGTTGGTGGAAGCCGCTTCCGGCAAAGAAGCCGTCATCATGGCAAAGCTCTGGTCTTCATCAGGCAGGTAGGAGGAAGGGATCAGCTTGAAGAACATGCCGATCAGCACAAAGACGATGGCCAGTCCCACCAGCCCCAGTTTGAAATGCCGGAGCAGCCGTTTCACGTTCTTTACGTATTTGCCGGTGGTCCGTTCCAACCACCGGTTGAAATAGCCGAACATTTTGCCCAGGAATCCTTTGCTGCCGTTGGGATCCTTGGGTTTGATCACCATGGCGCACACGGCAGGGCTCAAAGACATGGCCACTACCGCGGAGATACTCAGAGCCACCACGATACTCAGGGCGAACTGTTTGTACAGTACCCCGGTGATCCCGCTCAGGAAGGCTACGGGCAGGAACACGGCCAGCAGTACGAAGGCAGTGGCCACAATGGCTCCGGATACTTCCCGCATGGCGTTGTAGGTGGCTTCCTTGGGATCCATCCCCAGGGCATCCACATTGTGTTCCACGGCTTCCACCACTACGATGGCGTCGTCCACCACGATCCCGATGGCCAGCACCAGAGCGAACAGTGTCAGTGTATTGATGGTAAAGTCAAAAATAATGAAGGATCCGAAAGTCCCCAACAGAGAAACCGGGATGGCCAGGGTAGGAACCAGGGTGGCCCGCCAGCTTTGCAGGAACACCCAGGTGATCAGCACCACCAGTACCAGGGTTTCCACCAGGGTGACCACCACTTCCTTCAGGGATTCCCGTACATATTCGGTGTTGTCCTGTACGATGGTCAGTTT
This sequence comes from Acidaminococcus sp., assembly GCF_057597765.1. Classification (NCBI taxonomy): domain Bacteria; kingdom Bacillati; phylum Bacillota; class Negativicutes; order Acidaminococcales; family Acidaminococcaceae; genus Acidaminococcus; species Acidaminococcus sp. The sequence continues at coordinate 81,886 of NZ_DBMBXK010000003.1, forward strand.
CAGATCCGGCGGGAAATTCTTTTCCGCCTCCGCCAGCACCTTCTTCACTTCCGCCACGGATTCCAGGGCGTTAGCGTCGGTGTTCAGGCTGATGGCGTAGTTCATGGCGTTCTTTCCGTCCAGTTTGGAGGTAACGCTGTCGTCACGGGGACCGAATTCCACCCGGGCCACATCTTTTACCCGGAGCAGATTCCCGCTGCTGTTCTTGATGATGATGTTGCCGAATTCATCCGCAGTGGAGAGACGGCCTTTCACACGGGCGGAATACTGGAATTCCTGATCTGCCTCATTGGGCCGGGCCCCGATGCTCCCAGCAGGTGCCTGGACGTTCTGGCTGGCAATGGCATTCTTTACATCTGCCGCCGTCACGCCCAGCTGGGCCATTTTCATGGGATCCAGCCATACCCGCATGGACAGTTCCGGTCCATATTCGCTGACTTCAGATACCCCTTTCACACGCTTCAGGGCATCCACGAACTGGGTGGCCCCATAGGTTTTCATGAACAGGGTGTCATAGGTGCCGTTGGGGGAAGTCAGGGCGAAATACATGATGGTTTCCGCCGATTCCTTCTTGGTGGTGACCCCGTAGGTGCTTACTTCACTGGGCAGAGAAGCAGAAGCCTGGGCTACCCGGTTCTGCACCTTGACGGAGTCCATATCCGGATCCGTCCCCAGTTCGAACTTTACGTCCAGGGTGTAGTTGCCCTGGTTGTCACTGGTGGAGTTCATATCCACCATGCTGTCCACCCCGTTGACCTGCTTTTCAATGGCCTGGGCCACAGACTGTTCCACAACCTCCGCACTGGCCCCCACATAGTTGGTCTGCACACTGATCCGGGGATTGGAGATCTGGGGATACTGGGCAATAGGCAGGTTGTAGGCGGAAATGATTCCCACCAGGGTGATGATGATGGCTATGACGCAGGCAAATACAGGGTGATCAATGAAATACTTTGCCACTCTACTTTACCTCCTTACTTCCCGCTGGTCTGGGTCGTGTCGGTGGTATCCAGATCCGCTTCCGTCATGGGGGAAGCGTTGACTTTGGCGCCTTCCTTCAGCTTCTGGACCCCTTCCACCACAACGGTTTCCGTACCGTCCAGACCGCTCTTCACCAGCCACAGTTTCCCGATCCGGGCACCCAGCTGTACTTCCTTCATGCTGACGGTGTTGTCACTATTGATCACATAGACGAAATGTTTGTACATTACGTCGGTGACAGCCCGCTGAGGAACCAGGATGGCATTGGGCACCAGGGACCCCACTACGGAAATGTTGGCGAACATACCGGGCAGCAACACCCCGTTGGGGTTCTGGAATTCTGCCTTCAGAGTCAGGGTACCGGTGGTATCGCTGACACCCCGGTCCACCTGGGTCACGGATCCTTTTTCCGGATAGGTGGTGCCGTCACTGAGCTTCATGGTCACGTTCTGGAGCTTGGTGCCGTTGTTGGTGTTCCCTTTCATGATATCCAGGTAATCCGCCTGGGATACAGAGAACCGCACCCGCATGGGATCACTGCCGGAAATGGTGGTGAGCACCGTGGAGTTGGCCGTTACGAAAGACCCTTCCGCCAGAGGATTGGTATCGATCTTCCCGGAGAAGGGAGCCACGATCTGGGTATCGCTTACATCCACCTGGGAAGAAGCCAGGATGGCAGACTGGGCATCCACGGCAGCCTGGGCCTGAGCCAGCTGAGTGTTGTACTGGTCCGCGGTCTGTTTGCTTACAGCCCCCTGTTCATACAGAGTCTGGTACCGGGCGGCATCCCGCTGGGCATTGGCCAGAGTGGCCTGGGCATTGGCCAAATTGGCCTGGGCATTCAGCACGGAGTTCTGATAGTTCCGGGGGTCAATTACATAGAGCAGCTGACCGGCTTCCACATAATCCCCGCCGTTCACCAGTTTCTGGACAATGGTACCGGTGACCTTGCTCTTGATCTGCACGTCATTGGCCGCTTCCACGAAGCCGGTGTAATCATAGGTAATGGGGGTATCCCGCTTGATGACCTTCATGGACTTTACAGCCACGTCTCCCGCCGCCGGTGTGGTCTTGCTGCCGCAGCCGGCAACGCCTACCAGCAGAAGGAGAGCCATCCCGATGGATATCGCTTTTTTCTTTCCTAACATGGACAATCCTCCTAAAATCCTGCCCTTGCGGGCATGTACTGCAATCGTGAAACAGTTATAGAAAACCTTGTATATTATATCGTATGCAATTTCCAGATTCAAACCTGTTATTTAGAGGTTTTTTCTTTATTTTCTACGTTTTTTACTTCTTTTTTCACGTTTTCTTCATTTGACTGGCTAGTCAAAAATACTTCCCCGGGACGGTTTTTCGTCAGGAACGGCAGGACCTTTTCCGCCTCCAGATCGTATTCCTTCTGGTCCCCGTACAAAAGGCCCAGAGCCTCTCCATCGAAGTAATAGCCAGTCACGTCTTCCGGCTTCAGCAGCAGTCCGCCGGCGGCTGTTTCCTTTTCCACCATCCGCCAGAATTTTCCCCAGGGCCGGATCATGTCCTTCAGGGCCACTTCCTCTCCGGTATCCATATTGAAGTTCCAGCACCGGGTAATGGCCTGGCTCTTGTCCCGTTCCGTCAGGAGCCCCAGGACCATAATGCTGGCATAGTGCCGGCCGCTGTATTTCACATCATAATCCAGGTTCAGCCGGGTGCCGATGGACACGTTCTTCAGCTGATTCCGGACAAAGGATTCGATGCCATGGTTCAGTTTCCAGGCCAGTTTCCCATCCAGCTTCTGGAAGTGGGGATATTCCACCGCCCCGTTTTCCGCCGGCACCTTCAGGGAAACGATTTCGTAGCCGCTTTCCCCGGTGACCTTGTCTCCGCTGGTATAGGTGGGTTTGGTGTACAGCTCCGCCTGGAACCCCACGTTCCTGGGTTCCCAGCCTCCGGCCCGGTATTCCCACACAGTCCGTACATAGCCCAGGGGTTCCGCGTTCAGCACCCCCAGCACCTTCTGGATAGTGATCACTTCATCCACCCCGTCCCCGTTCACGTCCAGGGCACTGAGCTGACTCAGGTTCTGGATATAGGGCCGCAGGCCGGATTCTTTCAGGCTGCCGTCCTCATTGTACACGTTCAGGTTCCGGTAGGCGTCCTTCTCCCCGGAAAGATCCAGCACCATGTCCTGTTTCAGATCCGGGAAGGACAGGCTGGCCCGGTAATCCGGCAGATAAGTGCCCACCATGGACACCCCCCGGTTCTCTTCCTGGCCGAACACCTCCTGGAGCTTCCCGTCGATCACATCCAGGATCCGGTAGGAGACCATCCCGCCGGAGCCGCCGCTGGGCGCAGCAATGATCACGTCCGGATACCCGTCTCCAGTCACATCCGCAAGGGTCAGGTAGGCATTGTAGCCTCCCAGGTTCTGAGGCCGGTAGTAGTATTTCACCCGGTTGGCCCCGGCAGCGCCGGTTTCCCGGACGATCAGGTACATATCCCCCATGTAGCTGGATTTATCCACCAGGGGATTCCCCATAAGATCCACCACTTCCTCCACGCCATCTCCGTCAATATCCCCGATGGCTTCGCTGAGCAGCTGACCCCGCTGGAGGGAAAAGTCCACTTCCCGGGTCCGGCGCAGATCATCGGCTTTTTGGACCGGATTGACACTGTCCTTCCCGGCTGCTTCCATCCCCGGCTTTTGGGTTCCGGTCTTGGCCGGTCCCTTTTTGTCAGCCAGAGCCGTTTCTCCGGAGCCGGCAGCCGGTTCCGTTCCGTCTGTCTGAGCAAAAGTCCACAGGTCATGCACCGGTGCTGCTGCATCTGCCAGTACCGGCAGGCAGAGACTTCCTGCCAGGGCCAGGCTGAGTATGATTTTTTTCCCGATTGGTTGTTCCATGGTCCACCCACACTTACCCTTTCCATCATGTTTTATAGTTCATTATACTATAGGTTTCCCCTTTTCGTCTGCTTTCTCTGAAAAGATTCTGTATCCGGTGGATGGATAAGTTTTCACGAATTACCAAATATTAAGAAAGTTCTTTACAGTCCGTAAGAAATTGATTATACTATCCCCATGTTTCTTTTTATAGAACCGAAGGGGGAGCTTGTACAATGATCGAATACAATCCGATTACACCGGATGTGCTGGAAGCACTCCGTGAAATTTCTGGAAAACGGGTGATCACCGGCGAAGACATCAACCCGGACTACACCCATGATGATATGCCCATTTACGGCATCGGCATGCCGGAAGCCACCATCGATGTGGAAAGCACCGAAGAAATCGCCGCCATCATGAAGCTGTGCAACGAACATCACATCCCGGTCACCGTCCGGGGCGCCGGCACCGGCCTGGCAGGCGGAGCCACTCCGGTCCAGCGGGGCCTGGTGCTGTGCACCTCCCGGATGAACCAGATCCTGGGCTATGACGAAAAGAACATGAACGTGCGGGTACAGCCCGGGGTCCTGCTGGACACCCTGTCCAAGGACGCCCTGGCCCACGGGATGTTCTATCCCCCGGATCCGGGCGAAAAATTCGCCACCCTGGGAGGCAACGTGTCCACCAACGCCGGAGGCATGCGGGCCGTAAAATACGGCACCACCCGGGATTACGTCCAGGCCATGACCGTGGTCCTGCCCACCGGGAAAGTGATCCATCTGGGGGCTCCCGTCTCCAAGACCTCTTCCGGCTACAGCCTGCTGAACCTGATCATCGGCTCTGAAGGCACTCTGGGGATCATTACTGAACTGACCCTGAAACTGATCGCCCCGCCCAAATGCCATGTAACCCTGATCGTTCCCTTTGCGGAACTGGCTGACGGCATCGGTGCCGTGCCGGCCATCAAACATTCCGGCCTGGATCCCCAGACCCTGGAATTCTTCGAAAAGGAAATCCTGGAATCTTCCGAAGCCTACATGGGCAAAAGCGTCTTCCCGAAAGAAGTGGAAGGCCAGGAAGTGGGTGCCTATCTCCTGGTGACCCTGGATTCCAACGACCGGGACCTGCTGGACAAACAGGTGGAAGAAGCGGCAGAAATGCTCCTGGAAGCCGGCGCCCTGGACGTGCTGGTGGCGGATACCCCCATGTTCCTGGAAAAGACCTGGGCAGCCCGTTCCTCCTTCCTGGAAGGCATCGAAGAACAGTTCAAGCTGCTGGATGAATGTGACGTGGTGGTCCCTGTATCCAAGATCCCGGATTTTGTCCTGTACATCAAGGAAATCCAGGGAGACTTCCCCTTCGAAGTGAAGATGTTCGGCCATGCCGGGGACGGCAACCTGCACATCTACACCTGTGCCAACGACATGGATCTGATGGAATTCAAGAAATCCGTGGAACAGTTCATGCATCTGCTGTACGCCAAATGCACGGAACTGGGCGGCCAGATTTCCGGGGAACACGGCATCGGCTTCGGCAAGGTCCAGTTCCTGGCAGAAAACCTGGGCGACACCACCATTTCCCTGATGCAGGGCATCAAGGAAGTCTTCGACCCCAACCTGATCCTGAACCCCAACAAAGTCTGCTTCTGATACTGCAGATGAAAGGCAGCCGCAGCCCGGCTGCCTTCCTTCTTCCAGTGACTAGTGACAAGAGACCAGTGACCGGGGGTGTGAATTTTTTCACACCCCCTTTTTTGTGCATAAAATGGAGGCTGTTGCTTCTGCAACAGCCTCCAGAGGGATGGTTATGGGATTTCTCAGAAGAACTTCAGATCCACTTTGTCTTCTACCGCATCCAGGATACCGCCTTCCTGGACCAGGTTGGTGATCTTTTCCAGTTCTTTGAACATTTCGATGTCCTTGTCGTAGGCGATGAAGTCGTTGGTCTTCCGGACGGCATCATAGGCAGCCTGGGTACCGGCACCCAGTTTGAAGCCTTCCCCTTCCCGCAGGTCGATGGCCTGGCAGGCGGCCAGGATTTCCGTTGCCACCACCCGGCGTGCGTTGAAGGCGATTTCTCCGGCTTTCCGTGCGGCATGGGCACCCATGCTGACCAGGTCTTCCTGGTTTTCGCAGGAAGGAATGGAGTCCACAGAAGCAGGATGGGCCAGGACCTTGTTTTCGCTGACCAGAGCGGCTGCCGCATACTGGGTGATCATGAAGCCGGAGTTCAGGCCGGAATGTTTCACCAGGAAGGAGGGGAATCCGCTCAGGGAGTTGTTGATCAGCCGTTCCAGACGGCGTTCAGAAACGTTGGCGATTTCGGAGATCCCGATGCCCAGGAAGTCGAAGGGCAGAGCCATGGGTTCGCCGTGGAAGTTCCCGCCGGAGATCACATCTCCATCCGGCAGGACGATGGGGTTGTCGGTGGCCGCATTGATTTCAATGTCCACTTTGTCCTTCACAAAGCCCAGAGCATCTTTGCTGGCCCCGTGGATCTGGGGTACGCAGCGCAGGCAGTAAGCATCCTGTACCTTCAGCTGGCCCTGATGGGTCACATAGGTACTGCCGGCCAGCAGGTTCCGCATGTTGTAGGCGGTATCCAGCTGCCCTCTGTGGGGGCGGATCACATGGAGCCGTTCGTCATAGGCATCGATGATGCCCCGCTGGGCTTCTACGGACAGGGCGGCGGCAATGTCGCTCTGTTTCAGCAGGGACATGCCTTCCCACAGGGCAAACACGCCCATGGCGGTCAGGATCGGAGTGCCGTTGATGAGGGCCAGCCCTTCCTTGGCTTCCAGATGGATAATGGGAATGCCGGCTCTTTCCATGGCTTCCTTGCCGGGCATTACCGTGCCCTGGTATTCCGCATCACCCAGCCCCAGCATGGGCAGAACCATGTGGGCCAGAGGCGCCAAGTCACCGGAAGCCCCCAGGGAACCTTTTTCCGGAATGTAAGGATGGACACCTTTATTGATCATATCCACCAGGGTCTGCAGGGTGGACAGCCGGATGCCGGAATAGCCTTTCACCAGGGCGTTGGCCCGGATGGTCATGGCAGCCCGGGTCACTTCCCGGCTGAGAGGTTTCCCATAGCCGCAGGAATGGGTACGGATCAGGTTTTCCTGGAGCTGGGCACAGTCATCTTTGGAGATGTGGACCCGGCACAGGGAGCCGAACCCGGTGGTAACCCCGTAAACCACACGGTCACTGTTGACGATATCATCGATAAGAGCCCGGGAAGCCTTGATCCGGTCCACAGCATCAGGATCGAAGCTCAGCTTGGCATTGTACCGGCTGACGGCGATCAGCTGTTCCAGGGTCAGGTCATTCCCGTTCAGTACGACTTCTTTAATGGCTTTTACATCTTTCAGCATGTGATTTTCCTCCTTACAAGTGAATTCCATAGAAAGGGGCTGCCTGGCAGCCCCTGATTGTTATCCAGTCAGCCCAGGATCATGGCGCCGATCAGGCCGCCGATGAACAGGGTCACATCGAAGAAAATGAAGGTGGGTACGCAGGTATCCCAGATATGGTTGTGCTGTCCGTCCGCGTTAAGCCCCGAGGTGGGTCCCAAAGTGGAGTCGGAAGCAGGAGAACCGGCATCCCCCAGTGCTGCGGCGATCCCGATCAGCAGGATGATGGCGGGAATGCCAAAGCCCAGTTTCAGGCCCATGGGGATGTAGATGGAAGCCACCACAGGGATGGTCCCGAAGGAAGTGCCGATGCCCATGGTGATCAGCAGGCCCACGGCCAGCATCAGGAAGGCGCCGCTGAATTTGGTGTTGATTACAGCCGTGGTGGCCATAACCAGGGATTCCACAGAATGGGTTTCCCGGAGCACGTTGGCATAACCGGCAGCCACCAGCATAACGAAGGCGATGAAGCCCATCATCTTGACGCCGCCATCCACCATTTCATCCATCTTGTTCCATTTGATGGAACCAGTAACCAGCATCACCAGCAGGCCGCACATGGCGCCGATGGGCAGGGATTTGAAGTACAGCTGGGCCACAAAGGCGGCTACGGCACCGGCCAGGGCTTTCCAGCAGTCCGCGTTCATTTCCGTTTCCCCGGCTTTTTCATCCTGGCCCATAATGGGCAGGTCCTTGTATTCCCGGTCACGGCTGTAGAAAATGGTGGAAAGGATCAGGCCCACCAACATAGAGGCACCGCCGATCCACATAACGGAAGAAATGTCACTGATGGAAACCATTACGTTGTTGGCCACCATCTGATCCTTGATGATGGTCATGAACAGCAGCCCGAACCCTACAGGAAGGGATACGTACGGGGCTTTCAGTCCGAAGGTCAGTGCGCAGGCAACCGCTCTCCGGTCCAGTTTCATATGGTTCATTACCACCAGCAGAGGGGGAATCAGGATAGGGATGAATGCAATATGTACCGGGATCAGATTCTGGGAGAAGCAGGCCACGAAAGCGATCAGGAATACAAAGGCTGTTTTTTTCGTCCCTACCACCTTGGTGATTTTCCGTGCTGCAATGTCTGCCAGGCCGGACCGTCCGATGGCCACTGCCAGGGTCCCCAGCAGGATGTAGCTGAGAGCGGTTTCCGAGTTGCCGCCCATCCCGCCGATCAGGATGCTCACCGTTTTGTCAATGGCCAGGCCGCCGGTGGCTCCGGCTACAATGGCTGCCACCAGGATGGCGAACAGGACGTTCATCTTGAGCAGGCACAAGACGGACATGACAATTACGGAGACGACGATGGGGTTGGTTAAGATTTCCATACATTGATCACTCCTTTTCTATTCACTTTTCCGTTTGCGGGGATTCCTGCGCAATCCCCTTTGTCTTACGGATTTATTGTACTGTAAAAAAGTCAGAAGAATGTCAAATATTTTTCACTCGGGACACGATTTTGAATTTTCTTTTTATTGTATACAGTATACTTTGTCGTTTTTTATTCCAGTATTTCGCTAAAGCAGAAGACGTTTTATGGACAAAAAGAAGGTGCTGCAGGCAACGTGCAGCACCTTCTTTTTAGACCTTCTTTTTACACCAGCTTCTTCCCCATTCCTTCTTCCGCCCAACGAAGGATGCTTCCGTCGTGGATCTTTTCCTTCAGGAACTCGATATGGGGATACAGGTACATGTCCTCTTTCATTTCCGGCACTGTTTGGGCGATTTCCGCCAGCACCTGCCGGCTGGCGCTGCTCCGCCGGAGGCTTCCGTCCACAAAGGGCTGGGCCTCGTAGACGGACAGCAGCTCAATGGCCAGGATGTATTCCAGTTTCTCCGCCACTTTCAGGGATTTCAGGGACGCATTGTATCCCATGGCCACATAATCTTCCTGGTTCCCGCAGGTAGGCGTGTTGTCAATCACCGCAGGAGTACACAGAATCCGCATCTGGTTCAGCAGCCCCGCCTGGGTGTACTGGGGAATCATCACCCCAGAATTGAGCCCCGGATTCTGGATCAGGAACCAGGGGTACCCGGACAGATTTCCGTCAATGAGCCGGTTGTTCCGCCGTTCGGACATTTTGGCCATCATGGTGGCCGCCATACAGGACGAATCCATGGCGATCCCCACATAGGCGGAATCCGCATTGCAGGCGGAGATTACGTCCTCGTTCCCGGGCTCCGGCCACAGGATGGGATTGTCGCAGCAGGCATTCATTTCGATTTCCAGGGTTCTCCTGGCATCTTCCAGGGTTTTCCGGGCCGCCCCGTGGAGCTGGGGGATGCACCGGAGAGATAAAGCGTCCTGGACCCGTTTTCCCCGGGCGGCGGCGATCACCTGGGAATCTGCCAGCAGGTTCCGGACGTTTTCCGCCGCTTTGGCCTGGTCCGGATGGGGCCGGACGGCCATGACCCGGGGATCGAAGGCATTCATCACTCCCTGGAGAATCTCCAGGCTCATGGCCCCCACCACATCGGCGGTCCGGGCCGCCTGGAGCAGGTCATAAAGACCGATGGCTCCCAGGGCCGTGGGGGAAGTGGTCCCGGACACCAGGGCCAGCCCTTCCTTGGAAGCCAGGGTAAGGGGCTCCAGTCCCGCCTGTGCCAGGGCGTCCCGGCCTTCCAACAGTTTCCCCTGATACCAGGCTTTTCCCCGTCCGGTGATCACCAGGGCCATGTGGGCCTCCGGGCTCAGGTATCCTACACTGCCGTCCCCGGGAGCCCAGGGCGTGAGTCCCCGGTTCAGGAACTGCCGGATCTGTTCCAGCACTTCCAGACGGACCCCGCTGTATCCCTGGCCCAGATTCTGGAGCATCATCAAAAGGGTTCCCCGGACCGCTTCTTCCGGCAGAGGTTTCCCTACGGACACGGAATGGGACAGGATGATGTTCTCCTGGAGCCGGGCAGTTTCTTCCCTGCTGATGGCTTTGGTGCACAGGGCCCCGAAACCGGTGGTGACCCCGTACATGACTTTTTCTTCTTCCACCCATTTTTCCACCAGGCCCCGGGACCGGTTTACCCGTTCACAATACCCGGGAGAAAATTCCACCGGTGCATGGAACCGGGCCACGGCCATGAAATCTTCCAGATTGATTTTCGGTCCAAGGATAATTGTCTCAGCCATGGTGTCACTTCCCTTCCGGTGTCTCGATCAGGTCTTCACTGTCCACAATGTCCTTTTTGGTTTCTTTTTCCATAAAGAACACCTTCACTGCAGCTGCCACCTGAAGGATGAAAATGGCCAGCACCACAAAGCCGCCGCAGGCCGCCAGGAATTTCACCCCGTCGACTCCCTGTTCCCCGCCGCCGAAGGCCACCATGATGGCGGCAATGGCACCGATGGAGACCCCCCAGACCACTTTCTGCCAGAGAGCCGGTTCTTCATCATGACTGGCTCCTTTGGTGCACAGAGCTGCAATGGTGGTGGACATGGTGTCCGCAGTGGTGGAGAAAGCGGCGATCAGGGTAATGATGATCACCGGGATCAGCACGCCCCCAAAAGGAATGGCCTGGAGGAAGGTCCAGATCCCGGATACCGCGCCCCCGACCTTGATGGCCTGGACAATATCCACCCGGCCGTCCATCTGCCACTGGAGGGCTGTGCCGCCCCAGACGGAGAACCACACCAGACCGAACACTGCCGGCAGGATCCAGTTGATCAGCAGGAACTGTTTGATGGTGCGCCCGTAAGCGATCATGGCAAAGAAAATCCCCATGAGGGGTGCATAGGCGATCCAGATGGCCCAGTCATACATGGTCCACCAGGTGACCAGAGCTTTCCCTTCCGCCAGGTAGGGATCCAGGGCCCAGGTCCAGAACCGGTCCAGCCAGTAGCCCATCCCCACATTGGTGATGTTCAGGATGTACACGGTGGGCCCGATGATGATTAAAAGGATCAGCAGGGCATAGAAGATCTTGGTGGTCAGGTTGGCCAGCCATTTGATCCCTTTGTCGATGCCCATGACGGAGGCAACTGTAAAGGTGGCGGTGATGACGGCCGTCAGGATGAACCAGACCACCGGCCCCTGTTTGATTCCGTAGGCAGCCGTAAGCCCGGTGCCCACCAGAGCCAGCCCGGCACCCAGGGAAGCCGCCAGCCCCAGGGCGATGGCCAGCACCGACAGAGTGTCAATGGCTGCCCGCCAGAAGCCTTTGGTCACCCGTTCCCCGAAGAGAGGAGTCAGGGACGCGGCTACGGACAGTTCCTTCTTCCGGTTGTAATACATGTAGGCAATGATCACACCGCTTAGGGCATACATGGCATAAGGAATAAAAGTCCAGTTGTAGAAACACCGTGCCATGGCGAAGAAAGAGGCTTCCGGCGTAAAGGGAGCAATGCCCGTTTCCTTCAGTTCCCCGTAGATGCTGCCGTAATAGATCAACGGTTCATTGACCCCGTAGGTGATCAGCCCGGTGGCAATGCCTCCGGTCAGGGTCATGGCAAACCAGGCACCGAAGGAGAATTTGGCTTTGGCGTTGGGTCCGCCGAACCGGATCTTCCCCAGAGGAGAAAAGGCCAGCAGGGTGATCAGGATCAGGGTGCCCAGGGCCACCCACTGATACAGCCAGCCAAAGGTTTCCAGGGACCAGCCGAATATGGCCTGGGTCACCTTTGTCAGCCAGGCGTTGTTCACCACCCCCAGGATGGCGGCTCCGCCGATGATCAGGAAACAGGGGACGAAGACATCCCAGCGGATGCCCTTTTTGTCGGTTGTCTGCGCATTCATTGCAATCCCTCCCAGATTCTGCAGTTGTGGCTGCGTTTGTTGATTTCTGTCTTTTTATTATGCAAATTGGATACCAGTTCCTCTGTTTTCCGGAAAAATCTCCTATGTATACTGCATACTTTTTCTTCTCACCCTGTTTTATTTCATTTACAACAAATTTCTGCCTTTCTGAAGCAGATTTCTCTTGCCTTTGCCCTGGGAAACAGGCATAATGAAAAGAGAAATGCAAAATCATTCTGCATCTGCAAAATTTTTCTGCGCATAAAAGGAGGGCATGATGACATCTTATATCCATTTTCTGGAAAAAGCCCTGGACCTTTTGGATGAAGCAGTCTACATTTATTCTCCTCTGGGGAAAGCCATTTTCATGAACCGGAAGGCCCGGCAGATGATGGGTGTGCCGGAAAACAGTCCGTATCGGGGAGAAGCTCTGCTGTCCGTGGTCAATGTGACTTCAGAAGAAAGCACCACCCTGTCCTGCATCCGGGAACAGAAAGAGATCCGGAACCGGCTCTGCCGGTACAAAACCATGGACGGAAAGGAACACTACACTTTCAACACCGCCCATCCGGTCTTTGAGAACAGGACTTTGACGGCGGCCATCGACTTTGAAGAAGACGTGTTTCTCTTGGACAAACGGCGGCAGCTGCTGGAACAGCTCCAGAACCGGGCCCAGAACCTGGCCCTGGCTCAGGGACAGGAAAAGAAAAAGCGCAGCTATGACCTGGAGGATTTCATTGGAGAAGCTCCATCCGTGCAGGAACTGAAAAAGACGGTCCGAAAGGTGGCTCCCCAGGACAGCAACATCATGATCTACGGAGAGACGGGCACCGGCAAGGAAATCCTGGCTCAAAGCATCCACCAGCTGAGCCGCCGGAAAGACAAGCCCCTGGTGGTGCTCAACTGCGCCGCCGTTCCCGAAAGCCTCATTGAAAGCATCCTGTTCGGTACCGTAGCCGGGGCCTATACCGGTTCCACCAACCGGAAAGGTCTGCTGGAAACCGCCCATGAAGGGACCCTGTTCCTGGACGAACTGAATTCCATGAGTCCGGCCATGCAGGCCAAGCTTCTCCGGGTACTCCAGGAAGGTGTTTTCCGCCGGGTGGGAGAGACCCGGGAACGGGAAGTGGATGTGCGGGTGATCTCCACCTGCAACAAGGACCCCTTCCAGCTGGTCCGGGCCGGCCGGCTTCGGGAAGACCTGTTTTACCGGCTGGCCACCATGGTGCTCCAGATTCCCCCGCTCCGGGATCGGATCGATGATCTGGAAGCCCTGTGCCATTTCTACCTCCGCCGCTGCGCCAGCCGCTATGCCTATCCCCTTACCCATATTGCCCCCAAAGCCCTGTGGCAGCTGCAGCAGTACAGCTGGCCGGGAAATGTCCGGGAGCTGTTCCATGTACTGGACTATGCCATGAACCTGGCGGAAGGCAACGAGCTCACCGATGACCTGCTTCCGGACTTTATCCGTGCCCCCTGGACGGCCCCCTCCCTCAGGGAGACCAGCCGGAAGAGATCCGCCCTGCCCCGGTCCGGGCGCCAGGACCCGCCTCCGGATATGCCGGGCCGTACCCTGGCGGAAAAAATGGCCAGCTACGAAATGTACCTATTGGAGGAAACCCTCCACCGGAACCAAGGGAACATTACCCGCAGCGCCAAAGAGCTGGGTATCCAGCGTCAAAATCTCCAGTACCGGATTAGGAAATACGGGATCGAGGTGTAAAAAAGGGGGGTGTTGCACGTTTCGTGCAATACCCCCTTAGCTGTAGAGCCGCATAGCGGCTCAAGTCTGGAGTCGGAAGTCTGGAGCCGAAGGTTAAATTTGCAGGCAAATTTTTTGAATGTGTAGAACCTTTGGACGAAATGATTTCTCAGATTCATTGCGATTCTGGTTCTACAGAATCAAAAGGATCCGTCCAGCCAGACGGATCCTGTCCTGAGGCTTCCGACTTCAGACTCCCGACTTCCGACTAAGGGGCTGTTGCTCTTGCAACAGCCCCTTTTCTTACAGCTTCACCTTGCCCAGCAGTGCCTGTTCTCTGGCATCCACATCGGCTTCGATTTCAGCCATTCTCTTTTTCAGATCTTCCACGAACAGAGCATCCTTGATGCTGCCCAGGTTGATCTTTACGTTCAGGAAGGCTCCCCGTACGGCAGCCCGTGCATTCATGGCCGCCACTGCCCCATCGGTGATGGCGTTCTGGTTGCCTTTGGTAATCACGGTTTCCGCCAGAGCAAACAGCTCGTTGGCTTTCTGGCCCACCTTGAAGGGCACCAGGGCTGCGCCCTTGGTGGCTTCCTGGATGGCCGCGCTCCGGGCTTTCTTGGCTTCGTCCGTATCCTTCGGCAGCTTGAAGGCTGCCATGATTTTATTGAAAGCGTTGCTGTCCTCATCAATGAGGGCCAGGAAATCATCTTTCAGGGCCGTGGCTTTGGCCGCCACATCCTTCATGTCCCCTTCCACAGCCGCATACTTTTCCTTGCCCAGGGTCAGGTTGGCCACCATCGCGATCAGGGCGGCGGAAGAAGAAGCGTTCAGGGCTGCAATGCTGCCCCCTCCGGGAGCCGGAGAAGACGAGGCCGTTTCATTGATGAATCCTTCCACTGTCAGTTTGCGTAATTCCATAGGATCCTTTCCTCCCTGCTCAGAACAGGCCGTAGATCTTGCCGTTGTTGTCGATGTCCATCTTCAGGGCCGCCGGTTTCTTGGGCAGGCCGGGCATTACCATGATGTTGCTGGTCTGGCAGACAATGAACCCTGCCCCGTTGGATACCCGCACATCCTGGACATTGATCTTGAACCCTTTGGGAGCGCCCAGGAGAGCCGGATTGTCACTGAGGGAATACTGGGTCTTGGCCACGCACACCGGCAGTTTGTCCAGTCCCCAGTCTTCCAGCTGTTTGATCTGTTTCTTGGCATTGGGGGTAAAGGTCACTCCGTCACCGCCATAGATCTTGGTCACAATGGCCTTCAGCTTGTTGGGGATGGTATCGTTCACATCGTACAGTTCCACTTTTTCCGGAGCCTGTTCTTCCAGCATGGCCACCAGTTTGTTGGCCATGTCGATGCCGCCTTCGCCGCCTTTTTCCCAGCATTCGTTCAGGCTGACTTCCACTCCGTAGCTGGCGCATTTCTGGAGCAGCATGTCGATTTCCGCCGGAGTATCCGTGGCGAACTTGTTGATGGCCACCAGGACCGGCAGCCCGAAGGTCCGCATGTTTTCCACCTGTTTGGCCAGGTTGGAGAACCCGTCGCTGACAGCCTGGACATTTTCCTGGCTCAGATCAGCCTTGGCGACGCCCCCGTGCATCTTCAGGGCACGGATGGTGGCAACCAGCACCACTGCATCCGGATAGATGTTGCCGTAATGGCATTTGATGTCCATGAATTTTTCAGCACCCAGGTCAGCACCGAAGCCGGCTTCCGTAATGGCAATGTCGCCCAGTTTCAGGGCCATCTTGGTGGCCAGGAGGGAGTTGCACCCGTGGGCGATGTTGGCAAAAGGCCCCCCGTGGATAATGGCCGGAGTGTGTTCCAGGGTCTGGACCAGGTTCGGTTTGATGGCATCCTTCATGAGCATGGCCATGGCCCCTTCGCAGCCCAGCTGGTGTACATGGACCGGATTCCCGTCCAGGTCGCAGCCGATGACGATCCGGCCGAACCGGGCTTTCAGGTCTTCCAGGTCTTTGGCCAGGCACAGGATGGCCATGATTTCAGAAGCCACGGTAATGGTGAAGGCATCCTGACGGGGGAACCCGCAGACTTTGCCCCCCAGGCCCACCACCACGTTCCGCAGGGCACGGTCGTTCATGTCCATGACCCGGCGCCAGGTGATCTGACGGGCATCCAGCCGCAGTTCGTTGCCGTGATGGATGTGGTTGTCGATCATAGCGGACAGCAGGTTGTTGGCTGCAGTAATGGCATGCATGTCTCCGGTGAAATGGAGGTTGATGTCATCCATGGGAACCACCTGGGCATAACCGCCGCCGGCAGCCCCGCCCTTGATCCCGAACACAGGTCCCAGGGACGGTTCACGAAGGGCCACCACAGCCTTTTTGCCCACCCGGTTCAGAGCCTGGGCCAGGCCGATGCTGGTGGTGGATTTTCCTTCCCCGGCAGGGGTAGGGGTAATGGCAGTGACCAGCACCAGTTTCCCGTTGGGTTTGTTTTCCAGACGTTTCAGCACATCCAGAGAAATTTTTCCTTTGTAATGACCGTACTGTTCCAGTTCTTCCGGCAGGATCCCCACTTTGTCAGCAATCTTGCTGATGGGTTCCATCACATTCTTTTGCGCAATCTCGATATCGCTCAGCATCGAATTTCCTCCTTGTGGACCGACTTGTTACTCTTCCAGTTCCAGCAGCCGTTTTTCCAGGATTTCGTCCAGGTTGAAGTTTTCAATCTGCAGATAATATTCTGCAGCCATCAGCAGGGCCTTCATGGGAACGGTCCCGATGACTTCGCTGCCCACCACATTGACGCCGTACCGGCGGGCTTCCATCTTGATCATTTCAAAAGCCTGGTACACAGCGGATTTTTCGTAGTTCACCAAGTTCATGGAAACCTGTACCTGGTTCCGTTCTTCCAGTTTCACGCCCATGGCCTTTACATAGTGGAGACCGCCGCCGATGTTCCGGACTTTCCGGGCAATGGCATCGGCTACCGCTTTGTCGCTGCAGTCCAGGTTCACGTTGAAGGCCACCAGAGGCACCCGGGCGCCTACAGCGGAACAGCCGGATTTTTCGTTCATGACGGCAGGGCCGTAATCCGGTTTCCATTCCGGATCCTTGATCTTTTCAAAGAAGCCTTCGTACTGGCCTTTCCGTACTGCAGCCAGGTTCCGGCGGGCTTCCTTGGTGCAGGCATCTTCATACAGATACACAGGGATGCCCATTTCCCCATAAGCCTTGCCCACAGCATTGGCAATGGCCACGCATTCGTCCATGGTCACGCCCATCACCGGAGTGAAGGGAACCACGTCCACGGCACCGAACCGGGGATGAGCCCCATGGTGGGTCCGCATATCGATCAGCTGGATGGCAACTTTGGCCATGTTGATGGCTGCTTCCGTAACCGCTTCAGGAGAACCGATGATGGTGACGACAGAACGGTTGTGGTCAGCATCGCTGGAGTAATCCAGGATCTTCAGCCCTTTGATCTTGCGGGCTTCGTCAACGATCTTTTCAACCTTTTCCTTATCCCGGCCTTCACTGAAATTCGGAACAAATTCAACCAATTTTTTCGCCATAATGGCACCTCCATCAGACAGTTATAGTTTGGTAACAGCTGAAAGGCATCTTTATGCCCCTGTTTGCTATTATAGTATGAATTCTTCGCCTAAAAAACGTCTGAAATCAATTTTTTCCGATATTTTTATTTTTTGACACTTTCTGGACGTTCTTTCCCTAGGATGAAACTGGAAAAGACTCTTGCAATGAGGTGATACTATGGACATTCTGAAACTGTCCCGGGCTCAGGCCGCAACCACCCGCTGGTCCGGAGGCACCACCACGGAATTTTACATCGACCCTCCCGGCAGCGCCTATGCCCGGAGAGATTTCGCCGTCCGGATCAGTTCCGCCACGGTGGATCTGGAAGCGTCGGATTTTACCCTGCTGCCCGATTACAACCGGATCATCCTGCCCCTGAAGGGTGGTTTTACCCTTACCTTCCCGGAAGACGGAAACCGGCAGGTGACCCTGGGGCCCCTGGAACAGGCTTCTTTTGACGGAGCCTGGCATACCCACTCCGTAGGGAAAGCGGTGGATTTCAACGTGATGGCCCGGAAAGGGCTCTCAGCCAGCTGCGAAAAGATCGCCGGGAGCCGTCCGCTCCCCCCTGCTCCCCGGCGTTTCGTCTACGTTCCCTTCTGGACGGAAGCCCAGCTGAAAGGCGCCACTCTGGACGGGAAGCCCCTGGAACCGGACACCCTGTATGTCCTGCCCCCGGAAGGGACCTGTGAGCTGGTCCTGCCGGAAGGGGTGGCCGTGTTGTATATTGTGGTGAAGTAAAAAGAGGTGCTGCCTGTGCAAAAACGCATACAGGCAGCACCTCCTTTTTGTCAGCGGTCATCGGCCGTTTATGCATCCTGCCCTGATCCTTATTCAAAGGTTTCGTGACAGTACATGGCATCGAACTGGGCCCTGATTTTTTCCGGCATCCATTCACTGGAAAACATGGGATGGCTGATGGCCAGCTGACGGACTTCCTGCTTTACCTGTTCCAGCACCTCTTCATTGTCTTTGTTCTTCAACACCTTTCCCAGCAGCCGGCCGATTTCATACATCTCCTCTTCCTTTGCACCCCGGGTAGTCATGGTGGGAGAACCGATGCGCAGCCCACTGCCAAGACTGGGAGGCAGCGTATCATAGGGGATCATGTTCTTGTTGGTGATGATTCCCACACTGGCCAGCAGTGTCTCCGCCAGCTGTCCATTGGCAATGACCGGCGTCACATCCAGCATGACCATGTGGGTATCCGTCCCGCCGGTAATCAGCCGCATCCCTTCATCCGCACAGCCTTTGGCCAGGGCCTTGGCATTTTTCACCACCTGATGGGCATAGGTCCGGAATTCCGGCTGCATCAGTTCCAAAAACAGCACGCCTCTGGCGGCCAGCATATCCCCTTTGGGCCCGCCCTGGATACGGGGAAAGACCCCTCTGTCGATTTTCTTCCCCAGAGCCTCTTTGCACAGGATCACTCCACAGCCCCGGGGCCCCCGGAGCGTTTTCTGGGTAGAGAATGTCACCACATCCGCATAGGGTACGGGACTGGGAATGGCACCGCCTGCAATGAGCCCGATATCGTGAGCACAGTCAACCCAGAAATAGGCCCCCACTTCGTCACAGATGGACCGGAATCCTGCATAGTCGATCATACGGGGATAAGAAGAAGCCCCGGTAACAATCAGTTTGGGATGATATTCCAACGCCATCTGGCGAACCTGATCCATATCGATCCGTTCTGTTTCCCGGTTGACGCCATAATGAAGGGCATTGAACTCCCGCCCACTGTAATGGAATTTGGCTCCATGGCTTAAATGGCCTCCATTATCCAGAGTCAATCCCAAAAAAGTATCTCCTCTTTCCAGAAGACCGGTCAGTACAGCACAATTGGCAATCGTCGCATTGCCAGACTGGATATTGGCATGTTCTGCCCCAAAGACTTTTTTGACTCTTTCCAAGGCCAGCAGTTCCGCCTGATCCGCCAGTTCACAGCCTCCCACGAACCGTTTTCCCGGATACCCTTCCGTATTTTTGTTGGTGAATACGGATCCTTCCAGGCAGGTGGACAACGGAGATGCCACATTCTCAGAGGCGATCAGGCCAATGGTTTCGAACTGCCTTTTTTCTTCTCTATGCAGCAGACTGGCCATTTCAGGATCGAAAATATCCAGCAGTTTTACAGCATCTTGTTTTACAGGTTTCATTTCAGGACTCCTTTCCAGCATGAGAGGTTGAGAACACAAGAAAAAAGAAGAACAATACAGCTGAAATCCAACAGCTGCCTGTTCTTCCCCAAGACAGTACTGAGAGGTCATCCCAGTCCCATTAAAAAAGAATCTGCAGAAGAGTGCTTATTTCGCCTGTGGGTACACCAGCAGAAAATGATTCTGGGCATCCTTGAAGGCGGTAATAACGGCTTTTTGTGACAGTGCCAGGAACCGTTTCTTCAAGATCAACGTAACGGCTTCCCCATCTGTCAGCAGATTGCGCCCTATCAGGATGTCTTTCAGGAACTCCACCGTATCCTGCATCACCATATTGGCACTGGCATTGAGGATCATCCCGGTGTGTCCATCGATGATCAGGCTCAGGCTGAACGTACCATACATGGCATTGATGGCGTCTTCCCGGGTAACTTTGGCCACCCCGGTCACAAAGACCGAATCTTCCGGATAGATACATTCTCTCATAGCTCTGCCCTCTTTTCAGGTACAAAAAAAGCCGACAAAAAGAAAACTCTTTTGTCAGCCTCCCATATGTCGGTTCCAGAAGGTTATCCTGCAACCCATATACTCGACGATTTAGGTGAATCATAGCATGGTCCGGCTGTTCTGTCAAGAATATTTTGGAAAATCGATTTTTCAGAAAATACCACTTGCAGGATTCCTGTTTGCTGTGGTATAGTATAACAAATTTCAAACCCCTTATAGACAGGGTACTGAATCTCCTTCATTACCCTCTGTTTAAAAGGCCTGACCAACTGCACTGCAGCTGCCGTCAGGCTTTTTTATTTCCTGTCAGGCCAAGGAGGAATATCCAATGTCCAGATTACTGATTGGTAAAACCGTAAGCGCAGCCCTGCTGCCCTCTCTGCAGAACCAGGCTTCCCTGCTGAAAGAAAAAGGTGTGGAACCGGTCCTGGCCCTGATCCGGATTGGAAACCGGCTCAGTGATGTACGGTATCAGACCAGCATCCAGAAACGCTGCAGCAGCATCGGCATCACCTGCCGTCCCCAGATCCTTCCGGAAAACTGCCGACAGCAGGATCTGCTCCGTCTGATCCGCCAGGTCAATCAGGATATGTCCATTCACGGATGCCTGATTTTTCGTCCTTTCCCACCGGCTTTTGATGATGCTCTGATCCGGGCTTCTCTTGCCCCTGAAAAAGACGTGGACGGAATCACGGATGCATCTCTGGCCGGGCTTTTTACCGGAGCTCCCACCGGATATTCCCCCTGCACCGCCGCTGCCTGTATGGAAATCCTGGATCATTACGATATCCCTGTCAAAGGCAGGGATGTGGTGGTAATCGGATCCAGCCTGGTCATCGGCCGGCCTGTTGCCATGGAATTTCTGAAACGGGAAGCCACCGTCACCATCTGCCACATCCGGACAAAAGATGTGGGGAAGTACTGCCGGTCCGCTGACATCATCGTTTCCGCCGCCGGCTGCCGGAACCTGGTTACCGCCTCCATGGTCCGTCCAGGACAGACCCTCATCGATGTGGGCATCAACCCTGCAGAAAACGGGGGAATCTGCGGCGATGTGGATTTTTCCAACGTATCCCCTATTGTGGACGCCATCACCCCGGTTCCCGGCGGCGTCGGTTCCGTCACTACAGCCATACTGGCCCGGCATGTACTGGAAGCAGCTGAAAAAGCATCCAGACCGTTCCTGGTCCTTGGCCGCCCATCCCCTGAAAATGGATAAAAGAATGACGGCAGCAAAAAGACACTGTCCTTCCATCTCTTGAAAAGGAGGTATTACCATGACTATATCCCTGAATCTTTATCATACCATGGCTTTGGCCGTTATCGTATTCTATCTGGGATCCGTCCTGAAAAAGAGAATTGCATTTTTCCAGACATACTGTATTCCCAGTCCGGTAATCGGAGGAATTGTTTTTGCACTTCTCCAGTTTTCCCTTTTTGAACTCAACCTGCTGAATCTGACTCTGGACACCAGTCTTCAAAGTGTTTTCATGAATCTCTTTTTTACCAGTGTGGGGTTTTCCGCCAGCATTTCCATGGTTAAAAAAGGAGGTAAGACACTGATTGTCTTTATGGCGGTTGTAGCTGTTCTGATAGTTCTCCAGAATACGGCCGGTGCCCTGCTGTGTCACTTCTTCGGTCTTCCGCCTCTGCTGGGATTGGCGTTGGGTTCTCTGCCCCTGACAGGAGGCCATGGAACTTCTGCTGCTTTCGCTCCTCTGCTGGAAGACATGGGCATCAGCAATGCTTTAACAGTTGCCATTGCTGCAGCCACCTATGGCCTGATTGCAGGAAATCTCATTGGCAATCCGGTTGCCAGAAAACGCATTGTTTCTCTTCACCTGACAACCAGTTCTTCAGGTTTCAAGAACGAAGAAGCCAAAGCAGAACTGGAGAAAAACACGCATTTTCGACAAACGCTGGATCCAGAACGAGGGACCTGGGCCCTTGCTCTTTTATTCCTGGCCTCTGGAGCAGGCACCTTTATCACGTACTTTTTCAACCAGATCCACCTGACCATGGCCTCTTATGTAGGCTCCATGATTATCGGGATCCTGATCCGCAATATCAGTGACAGCCAGGGGCAGAATATTCCCGTCCCGGAAATCAGCACCATAGGTTCCATCTGTCTGAATTTCTTCCTGGCCCTGGCCATGATGGGGCTGAAACTCCAACAGCTGGCAGGGCTGGCTCTGCCCATGCTGGTGATTCTCCTGATCCAGACAGGCATTTGTGCCGCATTCTGTTATTTTATCACCTTTTCCTGCTGCGGACGGGATTATGATGCAGCTGTCCTGTCCTCCGGCCACTGCGGATTTGGTATGGGGGCCACCCCCAATGCCATGGCCAATATGGATTCCCTGACAAAGGTCTATGGCCCCTCAGAAAAGGCTTATCTGATCATTCCCATCTGCGGAGGATTCTTTACGGATATCGTAAACTCGCTGATCATCACCCTGTTCATGAATCTGCTGTAAGACAGATGTCCTCTCTTTTCGCCTTTGTATCCGTCAAACTTGCGGGCCGCCCGGCGTGCGGCCCCTACGGGTTCAGGATTACAACATTCCAATAATTTCCATTTTATTTCTTTAATTCAATTTCAATTCAATTCAACTCATTTTTTGAGTTGATATCATTGATTCAATTCATTTATTGAGTTAAAATGAATTGAATCCCTTTTGATATTTGTTTAATGAGTTGAATTAAGTTGAATTCTTTTATTGAAACAGGCAGGTGTTACGATGCAGACAGACAATTTACCAAAAAAAGAATCACTGTCTATTGAATTTAAGAGCGACCGGGGGAATAGCGGAAAAGGGTATCCTGTCAATGATTTGATCGATGAAATCGTTGGAATGACCAATACGGAAGGCGGCACTCTTTATCTGGGTATAGAGGATGATGGCCGTATCACCGGAATCATATCTGCTCATCAGGATCCGATCAGATTGGCAGCTTTAATTGCCAACAAGACCCGCCCCTCTCTTTCTGTCCGTACCGAAGTGATTTATGCACAAAATTTACCCATTATGGCAATCCATATTCCCAAAAGCTATTCTATTGTTGCTTCTGCTTCTGGTAAAATTTTAAAAAGAAGATTGAAAATCGATGGAACCCCGGAAGTCATTCCCATGTATCCTTATGAGATCTATACTCGGCTCTCTGATTTGCGGAAGCTTGACTTTTCAGCACAGCCCATTAAGGACGGATCCCTGGAAGACTTGGATCCAAATCAACTTATCAGGTTACGGGAAACCATCCAGAACCAGAATGGGGAGCAGTCTTTACTCACCTTAACTGATGAAGAACTGGCACAGGCCTTGCAGTTTACAGCACGCGTAGGAGAAAAGGTCTATCCAACATTAACTGGTCTGCTCTTGATCGGTAAAGAAAACAGTTTACGAAAACTTGTTCCAACGGCAAAAGCGGATTTTCAAGTACTCCAAGGAACCAACGTCGTTATCAACGAATCTTACTGTAAACCAATTATCGAATTGGTTGAATTATTCTCCGAATATATGAAGCCCTGGAATCCGGAAAAGGAATTTGACTATGGCCTTTTTAGAATACCCATTCCAGAATTTTCTAAGCCAGCTTTTCGTGAAGGTTTAATCAACGCATTCGCGCATCGGGATTATTCTGTACTGGGATCAGTCCATGTGCAACTGACAGATGAAGGATTAACTATAAGCAGTCCGGGAGGATTCATTGATGGTATTTCTTTGGATAATTTATTGACGGCTGAACCTTATGGGCGGAACCCCACCTTATCAGATGCCTTAAAAAGAATTGGTCTGGCTGAAAGGACGGGACGCGGTATAGATCGTATTTTTGAAGGTTCCATTACTTTTGGCCGACCTTGGCCAGATTATTCTGCATCCACTACAAAAAATGTGGTTCTCTTCATTCCACGTGCCAAAGCCGATCTGCCTTTTATCCGAATGGTCATGGATGAGCAAAAAAGTATCGGACATCCTCTTTCCATCAATACGTTACTGGTACTTTCAGCTCTTTACAGTGAACGGAAAATGAGCAGCAAAGATTTATCTGAAAAGACCCATATCCAACTTTCCAGACTTAAACCAATGATGGAAATGTTGATTGAACGCGGTTTGGTGGAAGAAATAGGCAGAGGACATAACCGCATGTTTATGTTGGGATGCAGCCCTTACACAAAGACAGGCAAAGCAAAAGAATATACCAGACAGCGCGGCATTGATTCAGTCCGCTTCC
Source organism: Acidaminococcus sp. (assembly GCF_057597765.1). Taxonomy (NCBI): domain Bacteria; kingdom Bacillati; phylum Bacillota; class Negativicutes; order Acidaminococcales; family Acidaminococcaceae; genus Acidaminococcus; species Acidaminococcus sp. Next base: position 106,051 of record NZ_DBMBXK010000003.1, read on the forward strand.
CAGAAATGGTTCTGACCCTTGCAAAACGTCAGAATGGCAGCATCACAAAAAACGATGTAGTAGAGTTGCTGCATATTACGAAAACTCAAGCTTATACCATTCTACAAACATTATGTAAAGAAAAGAAATTGAAGATTATTGGAAAAGGGAGATATTCGTATTATAAAATCGTACAGTAGGGGAAAACACAAAAGTTCAGAACCGCCCTACAGCTTTTTTCCAATAGAATCAATGTGCCTATTCAAAAAATCTGCCTGCAGATTTTATCATCCGGCCGTTGACCGTTAACCGTTTGCCGCTGACAAAAAAAGCCTGCTGCCCGTGTGGAAGACATCCACGGACAGCAAGCTTTTTTTATTCTCCTATTTTCTCCACCACCCACATAAGTCCTGCCACAATTATCAGGAACAGGACCAGGGCCCGGCCCCGGTCTTTGATGTCGAAACGGGTCTTGGGACGGCGGAGGAATGCTTGGAACCCTCTCCATTTCTGCCGGAGGGTGGGCTTGGGTGCCTTATTCATAGCGCAAGGCGTCGATGGGATCCAGGAGGGCTGCCTTCTTGGCCGGATAGAGGCCGAAGAACAGGCCGATGCCCACGGAGAACACCACAGAGATAATAGTGGCTGCAATGGAAATCACAATGGGCCAGCCAATGATCTTGGCAGCAATCACCGAAATCACCGTCCCCAGGATCATGCCAGTGGTGCCCCCGGTGACCCCGATCACCATGGATTCCACCAGGAACTGGAGCAGGATGTCGTGATAGGTGGCCCCCAGGGCTTTTCGGATGCCGATTTCCCGGGTCCGTTCCGTAACGGACACCAGCATGATGTTCATGATACCGATGCCCCCCACCAGGAGGCTGATTCCGGCCACAATGGCCAGCAGCAGGGTAATGGACCCGGTGGTCTCCTGGGCGGTCTTGATGATTTCCGTCAGATCCCGGACGGAAAAATCGTCATCCATTCCCGTCTTGATCTTGTGCCGGGTCCGGAGGAGCGTCACCACATCGGACTGGACCTGGGACACTGTGTTTTCATTTTCACACTGGATGGTGATGTTCCGGATATAGGTGAACCCCATGAGCCGCTGCATGGCTGTGGTCAGGGGAACGAACACAATGTCATCCTGGTCCTGTCCCATAGCCGACTGTCCCTTGGAAGCCAGCACCCCGATCACCGTAAAGGGAGCCTTGTTGATCCGCATGATCTGCCCCACAGCATTCCCGTCCGGGAACAGGGTATCCGCCACGGTCTTCCCGATGACGCACACCCGTTCCCGTCCGTTCATATCCCGTTGGCTGTACATCCGGCCCTGATCGATGGAATAGTTCCGGATGGACAGGATGTTGGGTGTGACACCCTGGACCTGGGAGGTCCAGTTCTGGTTCCCGGCCACCAGCTGATAGCTGGCCTGCACCCCCGGGGCCACATACTTGATGCCATCCACGTTCTTTTCGATGGCCTTGGCATCTTCGTAGGTCAGTTTGGCCCCGCTGCCGCTGGCGATCCGCTGGCCATTGGCCGTCCGGCCGCCGCTCATAACGATCAGCAGGTTGCTGCCCATGCTGGTGATGTTTTCCTTGACCTTCTGCTGCATCCCCAGTCCCAGGGATACCATGGCGATGACGGCGCCCACCCCGATGATGATCCCCAGCATAGTCAGGAAGGTCCGGATCTTGTTGGCCAGCATCCCTTCAAAGGCCATTTTCACACATTCTCTAAACAACCACCTGACCTCCTCCCTCTTTCTCTTCCGTCAGCCGGCCGTCCCGCATCACCAGGATCCGCTGGGTCATGGCCGCCAGTTCCGGTTCGTGAGTAACCATGATCACTGTTTTCCCCTCCTGGTTCAGCTTCTCGAAGATGTCGATGATCTCCAGGGTGGATTTGGTGTCCAGGTTCCCGGTGGGTTCGTCGGCCATGATGATGGCCGGATTGTTGATGAGGGCCCGGGCAATGGCCACCCGCTGCCGCTGGCCCCCGGACATTTCGTTGGGTTTGTGATACATCCGGGACCCCAGCCCCACATTGTTCAAGGCCTGTTCCGCCCTTTTGGTCCGCTCTTCCAGGTTCACCCCGGCGTAAATCAGGGGCAGGGCCACATTTTCCACCGCCGTCAGCCGGTTCAGCAGGTTGAAGCTCTGGAACACGAATCCAATCCGCCGGTTCCGGGTCCGGGCCAGTTCATCGTCAGTGTAGTTGGCGATGTTCTTTCCCTCCAGATAATATTCCCCGGAAGTGGGCCGGTCCAGACAGCCCAGGATGTTCATCATGGTGGATTTTCCGCTGCCGGAAGGCCCCACAATGGAAGTGAATTTGCCCTGTTCGAAATCCACTGTTACATGGTTCAGGGCATAGACGATGGTATCCCCCATCTGATAGCTTTTTACAATGTCTTTCAGTTCAATGACGTTCATGGCTGTCCTCCCGTCTCTTAGATCGGAGGCCCCATCCGTCTGTTGTTGGTGCCGCCGGTGGCCTTGGTGGTCTTCACCACCAGTTCATCCCCAGGCTGGAGATCCCCCTGGACCGCCACCCGGTCTTCCCCGGTAAGCAGCACCTGAACCGGCACCTTCCGGCTGGTGTTGGTGGCCTTGTCATAGACCAGCACATACTTTTCCCCATTCTCCGTATGGAGGCACTTGTTGGAAACAGTCAGGGCATCCTGGATTTCATCCACGATCACATTGGCCCGGGCGGTCATGGTGGGCAGCAGCTTCCCTTCCGAATTTTCCACATCCACATAGCAGGTGTAGTAGTTTACGTTGTTGGTGGTGGTGGCGCTGCGGCCGATCAGGCTGATGGTTCCCTTGAAGGTTTCATTGGGATAGGCGTCCACGGTGAACTCCACTGTCTGCCCCTGTTTGATCTGGCCGATATCCGATTCATCCACCATCAGGTAGATCTGCATTTTGTCCAGGTTGGCCACACTCATCAGTACCTGAGGCGTGGAAATACCGGAGGATACGGTCTGCCCCACAGGAGTGGGTTTACCGATCACATACCCGTCAATGGGAGTGCTGATCACCGTATCATTCACATTGGACGTAGCCTGTTCATATTCTGCTTTGGCCACCCGATAATTGGCTTCTGCCGTATCGAATACGCTTTGGGCAATGGCCCCCTGTTCCAGCAGTGCCTGGTCCCGTTCGTAGGTGGCCTGTTTGTCCGCCAGAGCAGCCCGCTTCATTTCCTGGGTGGCCTTTAAAGAGGTGTCATCCAGTTTCACCAGAGCCTGGCCCGCGGTCACATGCTGGTTTTCCGTTACATAGACCTGGACGATACGGCCGGTGATCTTGGAGTTGATATCCACGTTGTCCAGAGCTTTCAGGGCCCCGGTGGCGGAAATGGTCTTCCGCAGATCCCCCCGCTGCACGGCATCGGTCCGGGTGGCCGCCACGGCCTCCTGGGTCTTTTTGACCTGGTAGTACTTGTAGCCGCCGGCCCCGCCGGCAATCAGGACTGCCAGGACTATCAGCAGCACTTTATGCTTCTGCACGATGTTCACGCTGTTTTCCCTCCATCATCCTCCTGCTCCTGCAGGAAAAAAAGCACGGATGTACAGAGAATGGCTCTCCATACATCCGTTCCCTCATTCTCTTATGGATACTGCTATTGTATAAAAGATTTATGAATCTCCCATGAACAGTCTGTAAACAACTCAGAAATTCTTACTGTCTATGCATGGTCGTTTCGGTCATTTCCGGACCTGGCCATTGCCGTTGACCAGATATTTGGTGGTGGTCAGTTCCGGCAGGCCCATGGGCCCTCTGGCATGGAGCTTCTGGGTGCTGATGCCGATTTCCGCCCCGAAGCCGAATTCGAACCCGTCAGTGAACCGGGTGGAGGCGTTCACATACACCGCTGCCGCATCCACCAGCTGCTGGAACTTCCGGGCATTTTCGTAGTTGTCCGTGACAATGGCTTCCGAATGGCCGGTGCCGTACCGGCGGATGTGGGCCACGGCCTCTTCCAGGCTGTCCACCACCTTCACGGAAAGCCGCAGGTCACCGTATTCCGTGGCCCAGTCCTCGTCCGTGGCAGGCTGCACGTCTCCGCTGTAGCCCTGGGTCCGGGCATCCCCCAGGATGGTCACATGGGCCTTTTTGTAAGCCTCCAGCATGGCCGGCAGGAAAGCGTCCGCAATGTCCTTGTGGACCAGCAGTGTTTCCATGGCATTACAGGTGGAAGGCCGGTTCACTTTGGCGTTCATGGCGATTTCCACCGCCATGGGCACATTGGCATAGGCATCCACATAGGTGTGGCACACCCCGGCACCTGTTTCGATCACCGGTACAGAGGCATTGTGGACCACGTTTTTGATCAGTCCGGCCCCGCCCCGGGGAATCACCACATCCACCAGACCTTCCAGATGGATCAGTTCATCCACCGCAGCCCGGTCCGGCACATTGACGAACTGAACCGATCCCTGGGGCAGTCCCGCCTTTTCCCCGTAGGCAATCAGCACATCGCTGACGGCCTTGTTGGAATGGAGGGCTTCCCTGCCCCCCTTCAGGATCACAGCATTGCCGCTTTTCACGCACAGGGCAATGGCGTCGGCGGTCACATTGGGCCGGGCTTCATAGATGATCCCGATCACCCCCAGAGGCACGGAAATCTTGGTGATGGTCAGTCCGTTGGCCAGATTGGCCCCGCTGAGGATCCGCCCCACCGGATCCGGCAGCCCGGCCACCTGCCGGATGCCTTTGGCCATCTGGGCCAGCCGGTCATGGGTCAACAGCAGCCGGTCCAGGAGAGAGTCCCGGAGCCCGGATTTCCGGCCTTCTTCCATATCCACGGCATTGGCTTCCAGGATGGCCTTTTCTTCCGCCAAGAGCCCGTCCGCCATACTTTCCAGGATCGCATTCTTTACCCGGGTATTCAGGATGCCCAGTTCCAGAGAAGCCTTTTTGGCGGCTTCTCCCTGAGTCCGCACCATTCCCACTTCATACATGGTTTCCGCCCCCTCTTACAATACCACCAGGTTGTCCCGGTGGATGACTTCATCATAATGTTTGTAGCCGATCTTTTCTTCGATCTGGCTGGTCTTGCAGCCTTTGATCAGATTCAGGTCTTCCGCGTTGTAGTTGGTCATACCCCGGGCCAGTTCATGGCCTTCCTGATCCCGGACACTCACCGTGTCCCCGCTGTCGAAGCTGCCTTCCACAGCGGTAATGCCCACCGGCAGGATGCTGCAGCTCCCCTTTTGACGCAGGGCTTTGGCCAGCCCCTCATCCACAATGATCTTTCCGCTGATCTTGGACCCGAAAGCCAGCCACTGGTTCCGGAACCGGAGATGGTTTTCCCGAGGGACGAACAGAGTCCCCACTGGTTCTCCTCTCATGATCCGACGAAGGATTTCCAGATCCTCTCCGTTGGCAATGATCAGGGCAATGCCGGCGCTCATGGCATTCTTGGCCGCCTGGAGCTTGGTGAGCATGCCGCCGGTGGCATTCTTGGATCCGGCTCCTCCGGCAGTGGCTTCGATTTCCGGCGTCACTTCCTCCACCACAGAAACCAGTTTGGCCTCAGGATGGGTCTTGGGATTGGCGGTATAGAGTCCGTCAATGTCCGACAGCAGGATGTCCAGATCCGCATCCGCCAGGCTGGCCACCAGGGCGGACAGGTTGTCGTTGTCCCCGATCTTGAATTCATCGATGGCCACCACGTCGTTTTCGTTGATGATGGGGATCACCCCCCAGGAAATCATCTCCTGGAGCGCATTCCGGGCATTGGCATAGCTGTGCCGGTTCACCATGTCCGACTTGGTCAGCAGTACCTGAGCCACCACCTGGCCGTATTCCCCGAAAAGCCGTTCGTAAATATGCATCAGTATGCCCTGGCCCACAGCGGCACAGGCCTGTTTCCCGGGAATGGTGGAAGGCTTGGCGTCCAGGCCCATCCGGCCCACCCCGGCTGCTCCGGCCCCGGAAGACACCAGGATCATTTCTTTCCCCTGGTTCTGGAGGTCCGTCATGATCCGGGCCAGTTTCTCGATTTTTTCATAGTTGATCTTGCCGTTGGGATAAGTAATGGTACTGGTCCCGACTTTCACCACCACACGTTTGACTTCTGCCATCTTGGCGCGATCCATGGAATCAACCCCTTTGTGCATACAGACAGAACCTGCTTTTCAGGCCCCGCTTCCCCTTACTGCTCTTCATAATCGAAGACCATGTCTCCGATTTTCACCGACTGGCCTTCCTGGATGCCCTTTTCCTTCAGGGCCTTTTCAATCCCCAGTCTCCGCCAGATCAGCTGGAACCGGTACACCGCTTCCTCGTTGTCGAAATTGGTCATGGCCACCAGCCGTTCGATGTTCTTCCCTTTCACTTCGAAATCCGCATCTTCCGTATCCCGCAGGATGGTAAAGGAATCCGGATCCGCTTCTTCCACTTTGCCGATGTCGATGACTTCCTCTTCCGCCGGAGCCTTCTGGAGCATCTCATAGGCCTTCCACATGATTTCCCGGAGCCCCTGACCGGTGGCGGCAGAGGCTTTCATAATGGGATACCCCTGGGCCGTCACATAGGCTTCCAGCTTTTTGAAGTTCTCTTCCGCATCGGGCAGGTCCATTTTGTTGGCCACCACCAGCATGGGCCGTTTGGCCAGCTTTTCGCTGTAGAGGACCAGCTCTTCATTGATCTTCTTGAAATCCTCCACCGGATCCCGGCCTTCGCAGCCGCTTACATCCACCACATGGAGGATCACCCGGGTCCGTTCGATATGCCGGAGGAAGTCATGGCCAAGGCCCACACCCTGGGACGCCCCTTCAATGAGCCCCGGCAAGTCCGCCAGTACGAAGCTGGTTTCCGCATCCAGCCGGACCACTCCCAGCACGGGAGTCAGGGTGGTGAAGTGATAGGCCGCCACTTCCGGACGGGCAGCGGATACCCGGGCCACAATGGAGGATTTCCCCACGCTGGGATACCCGACCATCCCCACATCCGCCAGCATCTTCAGTTCCAGCCGGAGCCAGCCCTTGGTCCCCGGTTCGCCTTTTTCCGCAAAAGTGACCCCCTGCTTGGTGCTGGTCACATAGCAGGCATTCCCTTTGCCGCCCCGGCCGCCCCGGGCAGCCACAAACTGGTCTCCCGGATGGGCCAGATCCGCCAGGGCCACCCCGGTGGCATCGTCATAGACCACGGTCCCCAGAGGCACTTTCACTTCCACATTGGGTGCCTTGGCCCCGGTGCAGTTCTTGGCCGCCCCGTTGCCGCCCCGCTGGGCCACAAACTTCCGCTTGTAGCGGAAATCCACCAGGGTATTCAGATCCTTGTCCGCCACCAGCACCACGGAACCGCCCCGGCCTCCGTTGCCTCCGTCCGGGCCCCCGCAGGCCACATATTTCTCTCTCCGGAAACTGGAAGCACCGTCGCCACCGGATCCGGCTTCCACATAAATTCTTGCTTTATCCGTAAACAGCATGTTACACCTTTGCCTTTCTTTCTGTAAAAACAGTAATTGATTAATATCTTATTATATAATATCAGGGCAGAAATGCCTAGAGGGTCCCGGCTTTCCTCCCGGATATCTCCGATTTTCTTCCGTTTTTTCAAAAACACCTTGACAGATTTTCCCCTTTCCCGTATAATAATGACTGTTCGGTAATGACTCCGTAGCTCAGCTGGATAGAGCGTTTGGCTACGAACCAAAAGGTCGAGTGTTCGAATCACTCCGGGGCCACCAATTGAATGTACAGGAAGCTGTTGCAAATGCAACAGCTTCTTTTTTTGTGCCGTACCATTTTATACAAAAACTGTAACTTTTTCAGCCGCTTTCTGATTTTTCTTGCATATTTTTAGAAAAATGCTATGATAAAGCCAAGAAAGGAAATCCAACCAAAGACAGGGAAGGTTGGAAGTTCCGAAAGACAGGAGGGGTTTCCAATGGGCCTAGATAAAAAGATCGCGAAAGCAATCGTTGCCGGATTGGTTGTTGCTTCCTCTTTTGGTACGGTTGTTCCCGCAATGGCTGCACCAACCGTAAAAGATACCATTGCCAGCAAACAGGCTGCGATTGATGCTGCAGCGAAGGTCGTACCGCCTGAAGCGGTGCTGACAAGTGCGAAGACGGATGATGCAAAGTTTGATCTGGAGTATCTGGTTCCCGATACTCTGCAGCGGTACGAAATCGTTGTGGACCGGGCCACCAGCAAGGTACGGAGTGCCGTCATCAAGACGAGCAACTATCCTGGATCCGTTACGGTGAACAAAACGGAAGCTGATGTGAAAGGAACCATATTGGCAGACTATCCGGATGCCAAGAATATTGTGGTCACGAAATATACAGACGATAAAAGCGGTACACCGTTTGTGATTTACAAAGCCACTTTCGAAACTGCAACCCTTACCGGGACTGCTCTTTTGAACCCGGCAACTGCGTTGATCGGTTATCAGGAATTGAAATTCAAGTAAGCCAATTGGCTTTTGGGGTGAGTCCAAAATACAGGATCGTGTAAGTACGAACAGAAATGATTATTGGGGTGAGTCCAAAATACAATTGAGTGAGAAAGACCTTGAAACTTTGACAACTGAATACAGAGAATGATCCCAGGAGCGGTAAGCTGGCTCCTGGGATCGTTGTTTTATGACCTTGCTTTTTTTTGTTCCACACGTTACAATATCCATAATCTGCTCCCTGCGTACAAGGTGAACCGAGTACTAAGGCAGTACAGGAACGAATCACAGGGGGAGCTGGGCCTTTTTCAGGCCGGGCTCCTTTTTTCTATTTCAGAGGGAGCGAAGGGGAGGAAAAAATGACCATACCGTACAATCCTGCATCTCCGAAAGCGGATGAATTCATCAACCACCAGGAAATCCTGGACACCCTGGCCTTTGCGGATAAGCAGAGCAAAGACCTGGACTACTGCCGGAGCCTGCTGGAAAAGGCCCGGACCCTGAAAGGCCTCACCCACCGGGAAGCTTCCGTGCTCCTGGCCTGCGAAGACCCCTCCATCCTGGAAGGGATCTATGACCTGGCCCGGGAAATCAAGGACAAGATCTACGGCCAGCGGATCGTGCTCTTTGCCCCTCTGTATCTGTCCAACTACTGCGTCAACGGCTGTGTGTACTGCCCCTATCACATGAAGAACAAACACATTGCCCGGAAGAAGCTCACCCAGGACGAAATCCGGAAAGAAGTCATTGCCCTCCAGGACATGGGCCACAAACGGCTGGCCCTGGAAGCCGGGGAAGATCCGGTGAACAACCCCATTGACTACATCCTGGAATGCATCCATACCATCTACAGCATCAAACACAAAAACGGCGCCATCCGCCGGGTGAACGTGAACATCGCCGCCACCACCGTGGAAAACTACCGGAAGCTGAAGGAAGCCGGTATCGGCACCTACATCCTGTTCCAGGAAACCTACCATAAAGAAAACTACGAAAAGCTCCATCCCACCGGTCCCAAACATGACTATGCCTACCATACGGAAGCCATGGACCGGGCCATGGAGGGGGGCATCGACGACGTGGGAGTCGGGGTGCTGTTCGGCCTCAATATGTACCGGTATGACTTTGCCGGCCTGCTGATGCACAAGGAACACCTGGAAGCCATGTTCGGGGTAGGGCCCCACACCATCAGCGTGCCTCGGATCCGTCCGGCCGACGACATTTCCGTCCAATCCTTCCCCAACGCCATTTCCGATGCCATGTTCAAGAAGATCGTGGCCATCCTGCGGATCACCGTTCCCTACACCGGGATCATCATTTCCACCCGGGAATCCGCTGCCACCCGGAAAGCTGTACTGGAAGTGGGGGTTTCCCAGATCAGCGGCGCTTCCCGGACCAGCGTAGGAGGCTATGCAGAAGAGGAAGAAGAAGATTCCGCCCAGTTTGAAGTAAATGACAACCGGACCCTGGACCAGGTGATCAACTGGCTCCTCACCGACGGGTACATCCCCAGCTTCTGCACCGCCTGCTACCGGGCCGGCCGCACCGGGGACCGGTTCATGAGCCTGGCCAAAACGGGAGAAATCTCCAACTGCTGCCAGCCCAATGCCCTGCTGACCCTCCGGGAATACCTGGACGACTACGCCTCCCCGGAAACCCGCCAGAAAGGCATGGAAGCCATCCAAAGAGAACTGAACCACATTCCCAACCCGCAAGTAAGAGCCACCTGCGAATCCTATCTCCAGAAAATCGATGGAGGGGAACGGGATTTCCGGTTCTAATAGTAAAAAAAGGGTGTTGCACGTTGCGTGCAACACCCTTTTTTGTCAGCTGACCGTTGTCCAGGGGGCTGCTCCGCAGCCCCTACCAACTCCTGCTGGAGCCCCCGCCGCCTCCGGAGCCGCCCCCGTAGCTGCCGCCTCCGAAGCCTCCTCCGCCGAAGCCGCCGCCTCCGCGGCCGCCGCCCCGGAAGAAGAACAGATAAAAGAGGAACCGGAACAGGGCGCCTCCCAAAAGCACCCGGTCCAGGAGAAACAGGATCAGGATCCCCAGGAGCCCGGCCCCTGCCATCAAGGGAGATACGGTCACACTGTCCCCCTGTTTGGCCGGCAGGGTCTTTTCCACCTGCAGGTCCTGAGGGGTAAGATTGTACTCTTTCAGCACCGTCTGGAGGATGGCCGAATAGGCATTCAGGATGCCCCGGTCATAATCCCCCTGACGGAAATAGGGCAGCATAGCCTGGTCCTGGATCCGTCCGGTGAGCCCGTCCGGCAGGGCGCCTTCCAGCCCATACCCCACTTCGATCCGGCTTTTCCGATCCTGGACTGCCACCAGCAGCAGGACCCCGTTGTTCTTTTCCTTGTCCCCGATCCCCCACTGACGGAGCACCGTCAGGGAGTAGTCCTCCAGGGACTGGCCCCGGAGGCTGGGCACCGTCAGAACCACAATCTGGGCCTTGGTCTTTTGAGCCAGGGCCGTACTGTAGGCACGGATGGTGTCCCGGGTGCTCCGGGACAGGACCCCCGCCTGGTCCTGGACATAGATGCTGGATGTGGGCCGGGGCGGGACCTGGGCTGCCGCTCCTGCCTGGAGCGGGGCAAAGACCATTTGGCAGACCAGCACCAGAAGCAGCAGCAGCTGTTTCATAGGCCTCCTCCTTTCATGGTGTTCCCCCGGTTAAAACTTCACCTGGGGCGCCTTCTGGGCCTGGGGATCCGCCTTGAAATAGCTCCGTTCCTGGAAGCCCATCACCCGGGCCACCAGCACCGTGGGGAAGCTTTTGATCTTGGCGTTGTAGGCCTGGGCCGCATCGTTGTAGTCCTTACGGGCCACCGCCAGCCGGTTTTCCGTCCCGGCCAGTTCATCCTGGAGCTGGATGAAGTTGGTATTGGCCTTCAGCTGGGGATAGTTTTCGGAAATGGCCAGAAGCCGGCTCAAAGCACTGCTCAGTTCCCCATTGGCCTGGGCCGCTTCGCTTACGTTCTGGGCCCCTGCCAGTTTGGCCCGGGCATTGGCCACATCGGTGAACACCTGGCTTTCATGAGCGGAATATCCTTTCACCGTATTCACCAGGTTGGGGATCAGATCACTCCGCCGCTGGAGCTGGGTTTCCACCTGGCTCCATTTTCCATTGACATTTTCGTTGGCGGTGACCACCCCGTTGTAGGACCCGAAGATCCACCCGGCCAGCAGCAGGACCACCGCAAAGAAAATCACCAGACCTTTTTTCATCTGTCCGTTCCTCCTTGTAAAGAACTGTCAAAATTTCCTTCTCTACTCTGCATGGTATCCGATTTTTGTAACCCTGTCAATATCAAAAAGTCAAACTTCTTGTGAATTAAGGGGGGTGCTGCTCAGCAGCACCCCCTAATCCAGATTCTCCACAAAAAGCTTGATCAACAGCAGGGTGTGGGGCTGATAGGCCAGATCGGCCAGGCAGGACCCCACCACCGGCACGATCAGGAAGGCTTTCCGGCTCATGCCGTACTGGTCCGCCAGCACCGTCATGTTCACCATGGCAGAGGGCACCGCCCCCAGCCCGTGGCCGCAGAGACCGGCGCACATCACCGCCGCATCGTAGTTGCTCCCCAGCAGCCGGAACACCACAAAATAGCACATGGTCAGCATGAAGGCCACCTGGGCCAGCACAATGAGCATGACCCCGCTGAGGATCCCGGCCATTTCCCACAGTTTCAGGGACATGAGCACAATGGCCAGATACAGGTTCAGCATGATTTCCCCGAAGGACCCCACCAGGGATTCACTGAACCGGTATACCTGGAACTTTTCATTCAGATTCCGGACCAGCACCCCCACAAACATGGCGCACACATAACTGGGGAAGGTCATGTTCAGCAGGATTCCCACCCCCTGGGCCAGCCATACCCCCAGGCCCATGCAGATCAGGATCACCGCCACATTGATCAGGATGTCCAGTTTGGCCATCTGCTGATGGGTCAGTTCCCTGGGCTTTTCCGGAAGGGGCCGGACCTCTTCCATATCTTCCGAATGGAGATGGTATTTTTCAATGAGGAAACGGCCCATGGGCCCTCCGCACATCACCGCCGCAATGAGCCCGAAGGTAGCGGCGGAGGCCCCCACTTCCATACTGGCGGGATACCCCATTTTCAGGAAGGTGCTCCCATAGGCCCCGGCGGCCCCATGGCCTCCCACCATGGAAATGGCAGAAGACAGCAGGGCATAGGCCGGTTCCAGGCCGATCACACGGCCTACGGTGAGGCCGATGAGATTCTGGCACAGGGAGATGAAGGCGGTGATCAGCCAGTAGATCAGCAGCAGTTTCCCGCCTTTGTTCACCCCTTTGCTGAAGGCAGACAGCTTGGCGCCCAGTCCCACCGCCGTAAAGAAGGAAATCATAAAGGGGATCTGGAACTGGGTATCGAATTCCATCTGGAACAGCCCGGTTTCGTGGCCCAGGAACACCAGGAGCATGGCCAGGGTGCCCCCTACCACCGGTGCAGGAAGGCAGTATTTCCGCAGCAGCCGGCTCTGTCCCTTCAGCCACACCCCCAAAAGCAGCATCACCGCTGCCAGGGCGGTGGTGCAGATGCCATCCGCCCGGATGGTCAATATTCCCTCGGACAGGGAAATAAACATGGTGTCACGTCCTTAGCGATTTTTCTTCCAGAAATCTTCCATAAAGTCCACTAGCTTCTGGACGCCTTCCAGCGGCATGGCGTTGTAGATGGAAGCCCGGATGCCCCCTACGGCCCGGTGGCCCTTCAGCCCTGCCATACCGCGAGCCTTGGCCTCTTCCACAAATTTGCCTTCCAGATCTTTGGAGGGCAGGTTGAAGGTTACGTTCATCAGAGACCGGCTGCCTTTCTGGGCATGGCCCTTGTAGAAGTCCGGATGGGCATCCAGCACGTCATAGACCTTTCTGGCCTTGGCGATGTTCCGCTGTTCCACCTTCTCCAGGCCTCCCTGGTCCAGCAGCCACTGGGACATGAGATCCACCAGATAGATGCCGAATACCGGCGGGGTATTGTAGGTGGAATCGTGGTCCGCATAGGTTTCGTAGTTCATCATAATGGGCAGCTGGGGATCCCGTCCCTTCAGGAAATCCTTTTTGGCCATGACCACCGTGACCCCTGCAGGGCCGATGTTCTTCTGAGCCCCGTTGTAGATCAGGGAAAACTTGTCCAGGGGGATGGGCCGGCTGAGGATGTCAGAAGACATGTCCACGATCAGGGGCACATCTCCCGTATCCGGATAGTCAAAATATTCCAGGCCTTCTGCGGTGCAGTTCCCGGTAAGATGGAGATAGGCGCAGTTGTCCGGCAGCACCAGTTCTTCCGGCCGGGGCACCCGGTCCAGGCCCGTGGCCTTGCTGCTGTACACTTCCACCGCATTTCCCACTTTATGGGCTTCCTTGATGGCCTTTTCAGAGAAGGTACTGGTAATGGCATAAGCCGCGGTCTTCCCGGGGGTCAGAAAGTTCATGGGGATCATGGAGAACTGCAGGGTGGCCCCGCCGCCCATGAACATTACGCTCCAGCTGTCATCCATGCCCAGAAGTTTTTTGATATGGTCCTGGGCCTGGTCGTTCACTTCCTCGAACAGGGGGCTCCGGTGGCTGATTTCCAGCATGGACATGCCGCTTCCCTTGTAATCCAGCAGTTCCCGCTGGGCCTGTTCCAGCACCGGCAGGGGCATCATGGAGGGCCCTGCCTCGAAATTAAAGATTCTTCCCATCTTGTTCATCTCCTATTAAGTGTACAGTCAGTGCGTCCCGGAGCTTCGGTTCAAACCAGGTGGATTTGGGAGGCATCACCAGTCCCTTGTCCGCCACCGTCATCAGCTGATCCATGGAAGTGGGGTACAGGGAGAAAGCCACGGTGGCATCTTCCCCGTCCACCGCGTCTTCCAGGGCTCCCAGCCCCCGTACGCCTCCCACAAAGTCGATCCGGGGATCCGTCCGGGGATCGTCGATGCCCAGCACCGGTGCCAGCAGATTGTCCTGGAGGATGCTTACATCCAGGGAATGGATGGGGTCAGCGGTGGGATAGGTATCCGGTTTGGCGGTCAGCCGGTACCACTGGCCGCTGATATACATGCCGAAGGTGTGAGGAACCTGAGGTTCCACCGGCCGGTCGTCCTTTTCCAACAGGAAGTTTTCCTGGACCATTTCCAGGAACTTCTCTTCGCTCAGTTCTCCCAGATCCCGGACAACCCGGTTGTAGGGCAGGATATGGAGCATGTTGGAGGGGAAGATCACGGACAGCACGTAGTTGTATTCTTCCTTTCCGGTCTGACCCGGCCGTTTGGCCAGTTCTTCCGCCACCCGCAGGGCTGCGGCGCACCGGTGATGGCCATCGGCGATGTACAGTTCCGGCACCTGTTGGAACAGACGGGTCACTTCCTTTACCTTCAGGGGTTCGCTGATTACATACAGGGTGTGGCGGATCTTGTCATCCCCTACAAAATTGTACACCGGCGTATGGCTGCCCATGTATTCCAGCAGGAAGGCGGTCAAAAGCCCCTTGCTTCGGTAGGCCAGGAACACCGGCCCGGTCTGGGCTTTGGTGGACAGAATGTGATTCACCCGGTCCGTTTCCTTCACCTGGCGGGTCAGTTCATGGCGTTTGATGATCCCTTCTTTATATTCCTTCAGAGAGGCGGCAGCCACCAGACCGATCTGGATATAGGCCCCCATCTGCTGCCGGTAGATATAGTAGCAGGGCTGGGGATCCTGTTTCATCTGGCCTTTGGCCACATAGTTCTCCAGGTTTTCCCGGGCTTTGGCATAAACCCTGGGATCCGATTCTGCCACATTTTCCGGCAGATCCGCTTCCGCCCGGGTGACCCGGACGAAACTCAGAGGATTCTTTTTCAGGATATCCCGTGCTTCCTGGGTGCTCATTACATCATAAGGTAATTCAGCAATCTGACTGACCAGTTCCGGAACCGGACGCAGGGCAGCAAAAGGTCTGATTTCTGCCATAATTATCACTCCCGAATGATAGCTTTGATTTTTGGGTGCTTTTCGTAACAAAAGTCCCTCTGCAATATTGTGTCATAGGTTCATTATACCATATTTGCGTTTTTATAGTAAAAATTCGTAAACTGGTATATAATATGGGACAAAGAATTCTGTATCCATTATACATAGAAAGAGGGGTTTTGTTCATGGCTTATATTACACGACGTGTACTGCAGAAAGACGCTCCCATCATCCTGGGGTACTGGGTGCTGGGAATGGCCTGCGGCATGTTGGGAGAAAAGGCCGGCCTGAATCCCTTCCATATGTTCATTATGAGCGTGCTGGCCTTTGCCGGCAGTTCCCAGTTCATCGGGATCGCCATGATGCTCCAGAGTGCCTCCTATATTTCCATTGCTCTCACCATCCTGATGGTGAACCTCCGGTATTCCCTGTTCACCTCCACTCTGGCTCCTCTGGTCTCTCAAAAATCAGGACTCTACACCGGGCTGTTCGCCTACGGTACCACCGATGAGACCTTTGCGGTGAACCTTTCTTCCTTCCAGGAAGGGCAGGACCACTGGACCCATGAAGAAGCGCTGGGCCTGGATATCCTCAGCATGGGGGTGTGGGCAGTAGCCAACGCCTTCGGCTGCTATGCCTCCCGGCTGATCCACCTGGATCTGTCCCTGGTGTCCTACATCCTTACCGCCATGTTCCTGGGGATCTGGTCCAACTACCTGAAGAACCGGACCATGGTGATCACCGGCCTGACTGCCGGGATCCTGGCTGTGGTGCTGTCCCAGGTGGTACCCTACAAGCTCCATATTGTGTTGGCGTCCCTGATCCCTTCCGGACTGGCCGCCTGGGTATACCTGAAGCATGAAAAGAAAATCCAGCCGGAAAAAGCGCCGGAAGCGGAAGAAGACTGCGGGCCTGTGGAAGGAGGCAGTGAAGCATGAACCAGACTTATATTCTCTGTGTAATCCTGATCATGGCCCTGACCGGCTTCCTGCCCCGGGTGATCCCCATGGCCATTATCCGGAAACATCCCATTCCCCACTGGTTCAAGGTGTGGCTGAATTTTGTGCCTCCGGCCATTTTCGGAGCCCTGGTGTTCCCGGATATTTTCCTGACAGAAGGCCGCCTGAACCTGTCCCTCCACAACATTCCCCTGCTGACCACCCTGCTGATCACTCCCCTGGTATTGAAGACCAAATCCCTGGGCGTAGCAGTGCTGGCCGGAGGCGGCGTGTTTGCGTTGTTGGAGCACTTTTTGTAAGGAGCTGTGAAGAAATGGATCCTCATTTCTTCACAGCTTTTTTTGTAACACCATGTTACACTTTTCTCTTTGTTTATTTTTTAATTGTGAAATTGATTTGTCTTTTTGACTTTTAATCTCCGTCTGCTATACTTATATCTGAAGTTGTAATGAAGGAGATGAGGGATCATAGAAAGCAAGCTGATCCATGATGCTGAACGGAAAGCCGTGGAAACGGTGGTTGATCATGTACTGTCTGTAAAAGATCCGGAAGAACGGAAGAAATCCCTGCTCCGTCTTTCCTATCTGATGGAGAAATTCTTTGGGAGCTTTTTCGCCCCTTCCTCCTTTGCCGGTGCCCGGGAACTGATTCGCCAGGACGGAAAATGGTGGAAGTTTGTGGAACGGGGCCTGGATACCCTGAATCCCCATATCCTGAAAACCGGGATCATGAATCTGGGTTTTGAATCGGGATTTTATGGACTGAAGACCCGGAAAGCCTGCCGGGAAAAATACCACTGCAACATTCCCTGGACCATCCTGTTCGACCCTACCAGTGCCTGCAACATGCACTGCATCGGCTGCTGGGCGGCGGAATACGGCCATACCCTGAACCTTTCCTATGAAACCATGGACAAGATCGTGACTCAGGGGAAAGCCCTGGGGGTCCATACCTTCATGATGACCGGGGGCGAACCTCTGGTCCGGAAAGGGGATATCCTGAAGCTCTGCCGGGCCCATCCGGACTGTGAATTCCACGCCTTCACCAACGGCACCCTGATCGATGAGGATTTCTGCCGCCAGGTAGTGGACGTGGGGAACCTGAGCTTCTCCATCAGCATCGAAGGCTATCGGGAAGTCAATGACAGCCGCCGTGGCAAAGGTGATTTCGATAAAGTGATGCACGCCATGGCTCTCTTGAAGAAATATGGGATTTTCTTCGGGACTTCCATCTGCTACACCCGGAAGAACATCGAAACCGTCACCAGTGACCGTTTCCTCCAGATGCTGGTGGACAACGGAGCCTGGTACAGCTGGTTCTTCCATTACATGCCTGTAGGCAATGAAGCCTCTCTGGATCTGCTGCCCACCCCGGAACAGCGTGCCTATATGGTCCGGCGGATCCGGGAGATCCGCAGCAGCGAAAATCCCATCGCTCTGTTCCCCATCGACTTCCAGAACGACGGGGAATTCATCGGCGGCTGCATCGCCGGGGGTCGGAACTACTGCCACATCAACCCGGCCGGGGATGTGGAACCTTGTGTATTCATCCACTATTCCAGTGCCAATATCAACCGGGACGACCTGCTCACCTGCCTGCGCCAGCCCCTGTTCCAGGAATATGCCAAAGGGCAGCCTTTCAATGCAAACCACCTGCGGCCCTGTCCCATGCTGGAGAACCCTGACTGCCTGAAAGCCATGGTCCATCGCTCCGGTGCCCGTTCCACCGACCTCCAGTCGCCGGAAGACGTGGATACCCTCTGCGGCAGCTGCCAAGCTTATGCCAAAGCCTGGGCTCCTATGGCTGCAAAACTTTGGAAGGAGATCCAGGAAAAGAAAGAAAAAGAAGAAATACCTTTAGGAGCAGATTGAAAAGATGGGTGTGCTGCACAAGACGTGCAGCACACCCATCTTTTATTTTCCTAAGGGAACCAGATGTTTCTTCAATACCGGCAGTACCAGGCTCAGGATCCCGAACTTGATCACGATCCCGGCAGCGCACTGGAACAGCCGGAGAGTGGCCAGGTCTTTCCAGGGGACCTGGAACAATACCGTGAGCCAAAAGGTGTTCAGCAGCAGGCTGATGGCCACCTGGACCACCAGCACCGCCAACAGGATCTGCCGCTTGCCGATGCCCCGGCGGAAGCACCAGCCGTACACCACCCCATCCAGGAAGCTGGACAGGGTAAATCCGGGGAAATAAGCTCCCACCGGAAACAGCAGGGCTCCAATCAGATCCCCCAGGGCCCCGGTGATGCCGCCGGCCAGAGGCCCGCCCCACAGGGCAGCCGCCGCCACCGGCAGAAAGCTGAAGCCGATTTTCAGATTCCAGGTATGGAGAGACAGGAACCGGGCCAGGATCACCTCCATGGCCACACAGAACCCGATCATGGTGATCCACTGTCCGGGCCGCCTTTTCTGCAGCCCTGTCATGGCTTACTCCTGTTTCTTTTCCCGGGCCTTGGTGGCAAACCCCAGCATGTCAGAAATCAGCCGGGCCGCCAGATACCCGGTGGTGCCCCCCACATCGTCAAAAGGAGGGGCCACTTCCGTCAGCACCATCCCCACCAGTTCCGTATGGTTGGCAATGGCTTCCAGGATATCCACCGCATCGTCGTAGTTGAAGCCCCCAAACATGGGAGAACCGGTGGCCGGAGCGTACACCGCATCCATGGCATCGATGTCGAAGCAGAGCACCACTTTGTCCGCCGGCTGGAATTCGTCCAGGATGGCCTCGATGCCCTTTTTCCGCACGTCCCGGACGGAGTAGATCCCGTCCCCGTGTTCCCGGGCTTCTGCAAAGTCTTCCGGGCCGCTGCTGCCGATGCCCCGGATCCCCAGATGGAGGATCCGTCCCACATAGGGCAGGCTGGCTGCGTTCCGCATGGGAGACCCATTGAAATATTTCTGCCCGTCCAGAGGCTTGGTCCAGTCCAGATGGGCATCAATGTGGATGATGTCAAACTTGCCGGCCCCTTCCATGCCCTGAAGCATAGGGAAGTCCACGGCGCAGTCCCCACCCAGCACCACCGGCATGGTACCCTGGCTCTGGATGATCCGGACCGCTTCCCGGAGGTTGGCCATGGTACCCATCAGGTCCCCGGGGATATAATCCGCATCCCCGCAGTCCACCACCTTCCATTTGTCCGTATCCATGTAGAATTCTTTCCGTTCGGAATCGTAGGTGCCGCCTTTTTTGTAGGTAAACCGGGTGGAACCCAGACGGATGCCCCGGGGCCCCAGCCGGCAGCCAGTACGTCCCTGGATAGCCAGGTCAAACGGCGCTCCCAGGATGGCGATATCCGCATTCAGGTTGTAAATATCCGGCGCCAGGTCGGTTTTGGCAAAGGTGGCAATGCCCGTAGGGGCCATATTCAAAGGTTTCTGCAGGCTGAAGTTGTCCATGTGCAATCTCCTCTTCTTTCTGTACTTGGGTTTTCCCTTCTCTTGGGACCATTATAGGAAGACCCCTCTGGGAAGTCAACGAAATTGGACACTATTTCGCAATACGGACACTATAACGAAACAATTTTCCTTGACCCTGTTTTTGGTTCTCCGTATAATGAGGGAAAACAAGATCCATTGGGAAAGGAAGTTCAATGTTATGGCAGAAACCACACCGGCGGTCCATTCCGTCCTCCATGCCATCCGGATCCTTGAGCTGTATGCCGCCCAGCGCCGGGAAACCCTGAGCCTTACGGAAATCAGCAAAGCCCTGGGGCTCCACAAGACCACGGTCTACCGGATCCTCCGGACCCTCCAGCAGGCTGGATGGATGGAACAATCCGCCAAAACCGGAAAGTACTACCTGGGAACCGGGATCCTGCTGGTGGCTTCCGCCGTTTCCGTCCACAACACCTCCCGGGATCTGCTGTCGGAAGAAATGCACCGGCTGGCGGAAAAGTTCAACGAAACCGTGGTACTGTCCGTGCTCCTGGGCCATACGGGGATTTGTGCGGACCTGGCCAAAAGCCGGCACCGTCTGGGGGTGGCGGGAGAACGGGGCTACATCGTCCCTCTGCGCAGCGGCGCCACAGGCAAGACCCTGCTGGCCGCCCAGCCGGAAGAACTGCGGGAGCAGCTGCTCCAGGAACTGGAACCGGACCGGACGAAGCAACGGATCCTGAAGAACCAGCTGCTGAAGATCCTCCAGGACGGATACTGTATTTCGGAAGGAGAAGTGGACCAGGGGGTGGCCGCCATCGCCATGCCCCTCCATCTGAAGGATAAACGGTTCGTCCTGACCATTTCCGGTCCAGTGGACCGGCTTCGGGCCATCACCTACCCGGTGCTCCGGCAGGGACTGGAAGAAACGGTAACCCGGCTGGAGCGGAAAAGTGCATTGTTGGAAGAGTGAAAAAGGGGGCTGTTGCCCATGGCAACAGCCCCCTTTTATCACTTGCACGCAAAAGCTTCGATTTCCACCAGGGCCCCTTTGGGCAGAGCGGCCACCTGGAAGCAGGCACGGGCCGGGCATACGCCGGTGAAGAAGGTGCCGTACACTTCGTTCATGGGACCGAAATCGGCAATGTCGCTGAGAAGCACTGTAGTCTTCACCACATCCTCCATGGTGTAGCCGGCGGCTTCCAGGATGTTTTTCACATTGGTCAGGGACTGGCGGGTCTGGGTCACAATATCTGTCCCGGCAAATTCACCGGTAGCCGGGTCGATGGGGATCTGGCCGGAAACATACACGGTCTTGCCGGACGCTTCGATACCCTGGGAATAAGGTCCGATGGCACCGGGGGCTTTGGGAGTTGCAATCTGTTTGTTCATGGGAAAAACCTCCTTAAAAGTTGGGATAGGGGTATTATACCATGGAAAAGGGGCTGTTGCATGCGCAACAGCCCCTTAGTCGGAAGTCTGGAGTTTGAAGTCGGAAGCCTCAGGACAGGATCCGTCTGGCTGGACGGATCCTTTTGATTATGTAAAACCAGAATCGAAATCAATCTGAGCGATCATTTCATCCAAAGGTTCTACACATTCAAAAAATTTGCCTGCAAATTTAACCTTCGGCTCCAGACTTCCGACTCCAGACTTGAGCCGCTATGCGGCTCTACAGCTAAGGGGGTGTTGCACGAAACGTGCAACACCCCCTCTTTCACGTAATCACATAATTGCTCTTCTCGTTGTTCAGGAGGATCACGTCTTCCAGATCCAGATACAGGGGTTCCCCATCGGCCCACTGATGATAGGCGCTGCCGTGGGTCATCACCCGGAGGACATGGTCTCCCACCTGGATCCGGTAATCCACCGCATCTCCCATGTAAAACCGGTGCTTCACCGTTCCCTGGAGCATCCCACCGGTTTTGGACAGGGTGATGTTTTCCGGACGGACCCCGATCACCGCCGGCCCTTCCGGCAGCCCCGTTTTGTTGGGAAAGGACACCTGGGTTCCCTGGACAAAGACCCGTTCCTCCCGGACTTCCCCAGGCAGGAAATTCACCAGGCCGATGAAATCCGCCACCATCCGGTTCACCGGATGGGTATACACTTCATAAGGCCGTCCCACCTGCTGGACCACGCCTCCGTTCATCACCACGATCCGGTCACTCATGGTCATGGCTTCCGACTGGTCGTGGGTCACATAGATCACCGTGATCCCCAGACGTTTCTGGAGGGAGGAGATTTCGAACCGCATGCTTTCCCGGAGTTTGGCATCCAGGTTGGACAGCGGTTCGTCCAAAAGCAGCAGACCCGGCTGGGCGATCAGAGCCCGGGCCAGAGCCACCCGCTGCTGCTGGCCTCCGGACAACTGGCTGGGATACCGTTCCCCGTACTTGTCCAGATGGACCATGGAAAGAGCCTCGGCCACCCGTTTGTCCCGTTCCTCTTTGGGGACCTTCTGGATCTTCAGGGGATAAGCCACGTTTTCCGCCACAGTCATATGGGGCCATACCGCATAGGACTGAAACACCATGCCGATGTTCCGCTTTTCCGGGGGTACGAACACATGGGATTCCGCACTGCTCACCAGGGTGTCCCCCAGCAGGATGTTCCCTTCCGTAGGCCGTTCAAAGCCGGCGATCATCCGCAGGGTGGTGGATTTGCCGCAGCCGGAGGGACCCAGGAAGGATATGAATTCCCCATCCGCCACCTCCAGGTTGAAATCCCCCACGGCCGTCACGGCGCCGAACCGTTTGTAGAGATGTTCCAATTTTACTTGCGCCACAATAGTCCTCCTCATCAAATGGCAATATTGCCCTTGGATACCTTGTTCAGGATCAGGTTCCCCACCATGACGATCACCAGGATGATCACCGACAGCACCGAGGCATTCTGGGTGTCCGCATAGGTCTGGAGCTCGTACAGCAGCACCCCGATGGTCTGGGTGTCACTGCCGTAGAGCAGATTGGACATGGTCAGTTCATAAAAACTGGGCATGAAGATCAGGAACCAGCCGGCCACAATGGAGGGGGCGATCAGGGGCATGATGATGTCCCGACACACCCGCAGCCAGTCGGCCCCGGCGTTGAGCCCCGCCTCTTCCAGACTGCTGGAGACCTGGCTCAGGGAAGCGGCAATGGTCCGGACACTCATGGTCATGTATTTCACCAGATAGCTGACAATCAGGATCCACATGCTGGAATACAGGTTCAGCCCATAGTTTCCGGAAAAGAAGATGATCAGGGCCAGGGCGATGACCACACTGGGAGTGCTGCCTCCCACCATCACCAGGATATCCGGCAGGGACCGTCCGGGCACCCGGGTCTTCACGGACAGATAGGCTACAAACAGGGCCAGCAGGGTACCCACACAGGCGGAAATGAAGGCATAGCCCAGGGACCGCCAGATGCAGTCCAGGTACTGGCTGTTTTCCAGCACCGGGATCCAGGCGTCGATGCCGAAATTGTCCAGCCGGATGCCCTTGGACATGCTGACCATGAAGGAGGTCATCACAATGGACCCCAGGGGCAGGATCACCGAAAGAAAGGCGTAGAGCCCCACAAAAAAGGTGGCCACTCCCTTCCACCGGCCCAGTTCCACCAGCACCGGACGGGTGCTTTTGCCGCTGATGGTGGTATAGTCCTTCCGACCCATGAGCCAGCTCATGAAAAAAAGCAGCCCATTGGCCAGAAACATCAGAGAAACCGCTAACGTGGTGGCGTCCCGGATCCCCTGGTCATCCCCCATGTACACGAAGGATACGATCCGGGTGGTGAGCACTTCGATGTTCCCGGGCATCCCCACTATGGCCGGGATCCCGAAACAGGAACCGGCACCGATGAACACCAGAAGTCCTCCGGCCAAGATGCTGGGAGCCATAAGAGGCAGAGTCACATCCCACAGGGCTTTAAGGGGAGACGCTCCGGCGATCCGGGAAGCCTCCTCCAGGGTAGGATCCATTTTTTCCATGGCCCGGGAAATGGTAATGAAGGCAAAGGGAGAATAGAATAAGGTCAGGACCCAGATCATCCCGCCCCGGGTATAGATGTTGAAAGGGGCCTGGGACAGGGAAAACAGGGTTTTCAGCAGCTGGTTCAGATAGCCCACATCCGGGTTCAGCAGCTGGGTCCAGGCAATGGCTCCCACATAGGGTGGGATCATGTAGCTGGCCACCAGGATGGTCCGGAACTTTTTCCGTCCCGGCAGGTCCGTCCGGCCGATGAGCCAGGCCAGGGGAAAGGTGATCAGCACGCTGAGCAGCATCACCAGAAGGGAAATCTCCACGGTGTTCCGCAGGGCTTTCAGGTTCACTTTCTGGCTGTACACCGCTGCATAATTGCTCAGGTCAAAGGTCCCCTCCACCATCACGCTGTCCCAGATCAGTACCGCCAGAGGCAGCACGATAAAATACAACAGAGCCAGGACGGTAAGGGCAATGACCGCAAACTTACTGTCGATTCGAGGCAAATTCCACTTTTTCACCATACACTCCTTTGGACACAATGAGGCAGGAAAGGAGCCAGGGCTGGATTCCCGACCCTGACTCCTTTTGTCTCCAGGCATACTTGGGCATCATGTCCCGCAACACGCCGGATCAGGCATCCATGACTCTGGACCGGAATTCTTCCTTGATCTTGGATTCGTCCCGGGTGAGTTTTTCCCAATCCACTTTCAGAGCGTTCTTCAGCAGTTCCTTCAGACTGTACTTGGCCCCTTTGGGTTTTTCCACATCATCCCGCACAGAATGCATCCAGCCGGCGGTTACCGCCGCCTGGCCTTCCTTGCTCAGCCACCAGTCGGTGAGGGCTTTGGCCCCTTCCGGGTTCTTGGTGGCCTTAAAGATCCCGATGGGGGAAGAAATCAGGATGCAGCCTTCCTTGGGATAGACCACTTCCAGAGGTTCCTTCTTGGTTTGCTGGAGCTTCAGGATGTTTTCTTCCAGGATGATGGCGGCCATGTATTCTCCGGTCAGGAGCTTGTTCTGAATGGCGCTGTTCCCTTCTTCCACCCTGAGTCCGTTGGCTTTCAGGGCATCAAAGTATTCCCAGCCGAATTTGTCCGCCAGGGTCCCTACGGCCACATAGGCGGTACCGGACAGCAGCGGGTTGGGCATGGCGATGCGCCCCTTGTACTTGGGATTGGTCAGGTCCTGCCAGCTGGTGGGCACATCTTCCGGTTTCAGTTTGTCCTTGTTGTAGGCGATGATCATGTTGCACACCCGGACGGCAGCCCAGGCTCCGTCCTTGTCCACTTCCATGATGTGATGCTTGGTTTCCGGCGATTTGTAATCCAGCAGCAGACCTTTTTCCTTCAGATAGATGTAATAGGAAGGATCCGCCACCATCAGCACATCGTCGCTGATCTTGTTGGCCTTTACTTCCCCGGCGATCTTGGTCTTGATCTTTTCCGTTCCGCCCTGGAACCAGCTGACTTTCAGATCCGGGAAGGCTTTCTGGACTTTTGGTTTGCACATGGAATTGACGATATCCGGATACATGGAGGTGTAGACCATTACATTCCCGGATACCCCTTTCTTCCCATCCGCCGCCTTTTTGTCTCCCCCGCCGCAGCCGGCCAGGAGGAGGGTTCCGCAGGCCAGCAGAGCCGCTGCCGCGGCCAGCCATTTCTTGCTGCTCATACAATCCCGTCCTTTCCTGATGATTTTTTCTATTCTGATAATTTGTGATGCCCTGATGCCTGTCAGGGATGATTTCTTTCAGTATATCCGTTTTCATCCGGAAAAACGTCAAAAATCAGTTTTGTCCATTACTTTTTTTCATAATAGGTGAACAGAGCCTGGGTCCCCAGATCTCCCTTTCCTTCCTTGGCCAGGGAACGGTATTCCTTCAGCACCTGGTGGAGCACCGGCAGCTTCAGTTCCTTCTTTTCCGCTTCTTCTTCCGCCAGGCCCATGTCCTTGATGAAATGCTTCAGGAAGAAGCCGGGAGCATAGTCTCCCTGGATGATCTTGGGCCCGAAGGCGTTCAGTTGGGCACTGCCCGCCGCCCCGGTGGACACTGCCTTCAACAGGGTTTCCAGATCAAGGCCGTTGGCCTGGGCGTACCGGAGGGCTTCGCAGACCCCGGACAAGGCACCGGCAATCATGATCTGGTTGGCCATTTTGGCGTGCTGGCCCATCCCCGCTTCTCCCATGTAGTTGATGTTGGTACCCATGCCCTGGAACACCGGCTGGAGCACATCGAAATCTTCCTTTTTTCCGCCCACCAGGATGGACAGGGTGCCGTTCCGGGCGCCGGTATCCCCGCCGGTCACCGGTGCATCCAGCACATGGAAGCCCCGTTTGGTCCCTTCTTCATACAGTTTCCGGGCCAGGGTGGGACTGGTGGTGGTCATGTCAATGAGGAAGCTGCCGGGCCGGGCGCTGTCCATAAGAGCCCCGGGGGCCAGATAGACTTCCTCCACATCCCGGGGAAAGCCCACAATGGTGATCAGGCACTGGCAGGCACCGGCCAGATCGGAGATGGAAGGATGAAAGGTAACCCCTTCTGCCTTCAGATCCGCCACTTTTTCCGGATGCCGGGCATAGCAGTGCATGGCATAGCCCGCCTTTCCCAGATTCCGCAGCATGGATTTCCCCATAATACCCGTACCGATAAAACCAATATCACGGATTTCCGTCATACAAACCCCTTCTTTCCGGAAAAATGCAAAACAAAACCACATCATTTAGAATCATTATAATTTATGAGAATGGAGGCGCGCAAGAGGGAATTGGATTGTCAGCTGACCGTTGACAAAACCTCACATCCCCCTATTTCCCCTTGCTGGGGGTGATCTTCAGAGTATTGATGATGTTGGTGAGCTTGTGGGTGTCTTCCTTCCAGTAGCCGTCATCTGCCTTGTTCCACACCACAGTCAGAGTATGGACCCGGTCCAGGTTGAACAGAGTCCACCGTTCCGCGTGGAAGGTCATCAGGTGCTGTCCCTTTTGGAGCACTTCCATGTCATAGCTGGTATGGAGGCTTTCCACTCCGTTCACGATATTGCTGGCCATGGGCTGCCAGTTGGTGAATTTCAGGGAATAGCCTTCCGGCAGCATCTTGGTGTAGATCCCCTGGATGCTTTTTTGGGTAATGTCCCCGAATTCTTTGATCTGGTCCCCTTTCAGGCCGATGTTCTGGCCATATCGGGGCATTTTTTCCGGGCTGGCCACGGTCTTGAATTCCACCCACACCAGGTGTTCATCGGTATTCCAGGGCACCGGATCCAGTTTCCCGCTCTGGACGATGACGGACCCGGGGCTCTTCACCACTTCCTGGTCCGCTTCCAGCCATTTTTTCAGGAGCGGATCCAGGTCTGGAGCCTTCAGCAGTCCATCCCGGGTTTCCTGGCTCTGGAGGATCATTTCCGGAGGCACCGCAAAGGATCCCTGATCCCCGGCCTGGATTTCTACCCAGCCCGGATAGGAAGCCACATGGACCTGTTCTGTTTTATTGGTCTCTTTGCCGCACCCGGCCCCCAGGAAAAGGGCCAGCAGGCAGCCAAGGAGCATGATTTTCTTCAACATACGATTTCCCGCCTTTCTGATACGGGAATATTATAGCATAAAAAAAAAGGGGAGTGCTGCACAGAACGTGCAGCACTCCCTTTAACTCAGTCCCCCACTGCCACCGCTGCTTTTTTGGCGGCTTTTCTGGCTTCGTACCGGTCCATATTCCGGGCGAAGAGGCCGGCCAGGAAGGAACCGGTGATCTGATGGACGGCGGCGCCTACAGCAGCCGGGATGGCCACGGCAGGAGCGAAGTACACGGCGCAGATGGACAGGGCCAGGGCGTCATTCTGCATCCCCACTTCCAGGGTCACGGAATGCTGCTGGGGTTTGCCCATACCCAGTTTCCCGGTGATAAAATATCCCATGCCGAAGCCCACCAGGTTATGGAGCAGCACCAGCACCACCACAAAGGCACCCAGGGCCACGATCTTGGCTCCGTTCACAGCCACCACGCCGCCCAGGATGGACAGCACCGCAAAAGCGGACAGCAGCACCAGCACTTTCTGGATCTGGGCCAGGAACTTTTCCCCTACGGCTTTGTGGACCAGGAGCCCCAGCACCAGAGGCACCAGGATCACTTTCATCACCGTGAGAGCCATGGAAACAAAGGAAACATTCACATATTCACCGGCCAGGGCCCATACCAGGAAGGGCATCATCACAGGAGCCAGCAGAGTGGAAACAGTGGTGACGGATACGGCCAGAGGCACATCCCCTTTGGCCAGGAAGCTCATTACATTGGAAGCGGTGCCGCTGGGGCAGGAACCCAGGAGCACCATGCCCACCGCCAGATCCGGGCTCAGATGGAACACCTTGGTGAGAGCAAAGGCCACCAGAGGCATGATGGTGTAGTGGCACACCGTACCGGCCAGGACTTCCTTGGGCCGCTGGAGCACCAGTTTGAAATCGGACAGATGGAGGGTCATGCCCATGCCGAACATCACCACACCCAGGAGCCATACAGTGTAATGGACGGACCAGGAAAAGGCCCCCGGAACAAAATAGCCGCCCACGATGGTAGCCAGCACCAGCCAGGTGAGATTTTTCCCTACAAAGCCACTTACTTTTGTCAACAGATTCATGTTTTACCCCTCCAAAAAATGTTTTCTGCAAAAATCAAACGGCTGATGGCTTCCCTGGGAGAAAAAGAAAAGCGCTTTGTCTCCTGTAAGAGACAAAGCGCTGTGCTCTGCGGTACCACTCTTGTTGTCGCTGCTGCGACCTCTTTACTAGCATCTCCGGATTTCCCTTCCAATGCCGGACAGGATAACGGCTGTCAGCCGGCCCCACTTACTTGGAATCTTTCAGCGGGCAGCTCCTGGGTGATTTTCCTTCTCCTCTCAGCATCCTGCCTCGCACCAAGCGGCAGGTTCTCTGGAATGTGAGACTGGACAAGTACTTTTCCCATTCAACACTGTCTGATGTTTTGTTATGGGTTTTATTATACGCTTTTGAGAAAATTTGTCAACAAGTTTTTTTCAAGTCCTCAATACGCGGACATCCATACGTCCATCAGAAGGGTCCCAGATGGGTAGCGGAAGCGTACCACATCACCACGAAGGCAAAGATCCATTCCAGCCCCAAAAGAGGGAAGGCAAACTTCCACCAGCGCCGGAGAGGCACACCGGCTACGGTGAGCACGGTCATGGTGGTGCCGCTGGCCGGGGTGATCATGTTGGTGAAGGCGTCCCCCATCTGGAAGGCCAGGACGGCGGTCTGCCGGGTGAGTCCCACCAAGTCCGCCAGCGGGGCCATAATGGGCATGGTGATGGCTGCCTGGCCGGAGCCGGAAGGCACCACCAGGTTGAACACATCCTGGACGATGAACATGCCGAAGCCCAGCAGAGAATGAGGGAATACATTCAGCCCGGCCGCCAGGTAGTAGATAATGGTATCCAGGATCTTGCTGTCCCCCATGAGCAGGGTCACCCCTTTGCACAGGGAAACCATCATGCAGGGCATGGCCATGTTCTTCACTCCGCCGATGAAGGCGTTGGCAAAGTCGTTGACGCTGAGCCGTCCCACAATGCCGGCGAACACCGCCATCATCAGGAACAGGGCGGCCAGTTCATCCATGTAGAAGCCGTATTTGATGACCCCCACCAGGATGGCGGCCACGGTGACCACAAAGCCGCCCATGATGATCTTCTGACGGCCGGTCATGAGCACATTATCCCCTTCATAGGCACTCAGGTCCATCTGGGGACGGTAGATCTGGTCATAATCGTACATGTAGCTGCTTTCCGGATTCTTCTTGATCTTCCGGGCATACCACATGGTATACACCACATTGATCACAATCAGCACCACCAGCATGGCCACCCGGACCTGGATGCCAGAGAACATGGGCAGGCCGGAAATGCTCTGGGCCACCCCTACGGTAAAGGCGTTGGTCACCCCGGCTCCGTAGCCCCCGCTTACAGCGGCCAGAGGCATGGCCACCGCCACAATGGAGTCGAACCCCAGGGCATAGCATACGGCCATGATCAGGGGCACAAAGGCGATGTATTCCTCGCTGCAGCCGGCAAAGGTGCTGAGACAGGTCATAATGGTGAGCAGCACCGGGATCAGCAGCATTTCCCGACCCTTCACCTTGGTGACCACATGGCCCAGAGCCCCGTTGATGGCCCCGGTGGCCGCCATTACGTTCAAAGCTCCCCCGATGATCATCAGGAAACCTACAATACCGCTGGCCCCTTTGACGCCCCGGGGCACCGCCTTGAACACGTCGAAGAAGCCGGCAGGATGCTTGGCGATGAAATGGAAGGTGTTGGGATCCACCACCATACGGCCGCTGGCCGCATCCTTCACCCGGTCAAAGATCCCGGCCGGGATCAGATAGGTGGCAATGGCGGTAAGGATCAGGATAAAGAAGATGATAATGATCGGGCTGGGTACCGATACTTTTTTGTTCACCGGTTTCTGGACGGTGTCCTGTTTGTTTTCTGTCATAACAACTCCCCTTTACAGCAGTTACAGACGGCAGATGGCTGCGGTCAGCAGCATGGTCCGTTCAAACATGGTTTCAACGATGGCATATTCCTGGAGAGTATGGGCTCCATCCCCCTGGACCCCCACGGAATCCAGGATGGGGATCCCCGCCTGGGCCATGAAGGAGGCATCGGAACAGCCCCCGGGATGAGCCGCACCGAAAGCCGGGATCCCGAATTCCGCAGCCGCCTGGTTCACCAGGGCCAGCAGGTGGTCATTGCCTTCGGTCCGTTCAAAGACGGGCATGAAGGCCGGGAATTCCACTTCTGTCCGGGTGCCGGCCACATGGGTCTCGGCGCAGATGGCCCGGATGGCTTCCTGGAGCTTGTCCTTGTCCTCATTGTAATCGTACCGGCAGTCCACTTCGATCCGGCAGGTATCCGGCACCGCATTGGAGGCCGTGCCCCCGGAAATGATGTCCGTGCTGACGATCCGGCCTTTGTCCAGGTCCGTAAGAGCCCGGAGGGCCACGATTTTGTGGGCCATTTCTTCAATGGCGTTGGCGGATTTGGTGTAGGCATTGCCCACATGGCCGGCCTTCCCGTGGACGGTGATCCACACATCCATGCAGCCTTTTCGGCCTACGGTGAGGCAGTTGTCCATCCGGCCGGTTTCCAAGTTGAAGGCGCACAGGCAGCCCTTGGCTTCTTCCGCCAGCAGCTGGTCCGCCCGGGACCCCTGGTGGGTGATTTCCTCATCGGGGACGAAAAGCAGTTTGATGGGATGCCGGTCATAGCCGATTTTTTCCAGCACTTTGGCCAGGTAGACCGCCATGACAATCCCCCCCTTCATGTCGCAGACCCCGGGGCCATAGGCCTTTCCTTCCTTGATGGTGAAGGGATTTTCCGGGTAGCTGCCGTTGGGGAACACCGTATCCAGGTGTCCGCTCAGGAGGATGGGCTGGCCGGCCCTTTCCTTCCCGGACCAGGCCCGGATCAGGGGGACCGCCCCGGTTTCCACCAGTTCGCTTTCCATTCCCAGCTTCTGGAGATAGGCAGACACCTTTTCCATCAGGGTCTCCATCCGTTCTTTTTCCTTGCTGCCGGCCTGGAAGTTGATCAGATCCTTCCAAAAATCCAGCATGTCCTGCCGGAAGCTTTCCACCGCTTCCTGGATTTGTTTGTTTTGCTGCTCCATGGGTTTCTCCTTTGTACAATACAGCAACTTATCATCGATATTTTATACAGATATAGTGTATATTAATTTTTATTTTATCGAAAATCTTCGGAGTTGGCAATAGAAAAAAGGGGGTGTGAATTCTTTCACACCCCCTTTTTCACATAAAAAACAGCGCCATTGCCGTGGTTATGATCCCGCACACACACAGGGATATGGAACTCATGGCACCCTGGATCTTGCCGATTTCCAGGGCCTTGCTGGTGCCTACAGCGTGGCTGCAGGCACCGATGGCCACCCCTTCCGCCACCGGATCCGTAATATGGAACAGTTTGCTCAGGAAGGGAGCCAATACCGCCCCTTCGATGCCGGTGATCACCACCGCTCCTGCGGTGATGCCCGGGATGCCCCCGCCGTTTTCCGAAATCCCCAGGGCAATGGCCGTGGTGACGCTTTTGGGCAGCATGGAGGCGGAAAAGACGGAATTGGTACCGAACAGATGGCACAGGGCCAGAGCCGCAATGATGCTCCCCAGGCTGCCGATGGTGCAGCCCACCAGGATGGGCAGGAAGTTCTCCTGGAGTACCTTCCGCTGCTGATAAATATTCAGGGCCAGCACCGCCGTGGCCGGTCCCAGGAGCATGGTGATCACCGACCCGCCCATATTGAAATGCTTCAGGGGCACCCCGGTGACCGTCAGGATCACCACGATCATCAGGGCTGACGTGAGCACCGGGTTGCACAGGAGCCAGCCGGTCTTTTTCTGGAGTTTCACCCCCAGGACCCAGCAAATGAAGATCAGGGTCAGGCCGAAAAACGGGGTACGGGTAAATGCATCAGGCATGGGAGGCTCCTTTCTTTCTCCACAGTTTCAAACAAATCTGGACACTCCAGCCGGTAATGAAATACACCAGAGGCGTGGTCACCAGGGTGATCACCAGGAAGGGGATCAGATAGTTTTTCAGGGTTTCCACATATTCCAGGGTCCCCACCACCGCCGGGACGAAAAAAATACCCATATTCCGGATGAAGAACCCGCCGGCATCTTTAATCTGCTCCGGTTTCAGGATTTTCCGGTACAGCAGAAAAGTCAGCACCAGCAGACTGATCACACTGTAGGGTACCGTAAAGGGCAGCAGCTCCGCGATGCCGATGCCGATCAGACAGACGCCGAAAATCAGCGCCAATTCCATGACAATATTCATGACTCCCCCCAACTACACTGCAAATACAAGACGTTCCGCAACACACAATATTAATAGTATATAGTATCAACGGCCGGAAGGGAAGATGTTTACTGTAAAATCTGACTTATTTTTACTTAATTAGCTGACAATTCTTCTGTACGAATTCAAATTTTATCGAACATACGTCATTGAGTTTTACATTGCCGTTCAATATTTTTAGAACGCTATGAAGAATTTATGCTTGATTGTTCGAGAAAAAGGTTTATAATGGGACCATAAATTGATTTCCAAGGAGGAAACAGGCAATGAGTGAGCAAAAACTCGAACGTTTGGAAAGTGATTCTATCGGCAAGAAGTACGTCCCCCGGGACGCCTATTATGGGGTGCAGTCTCTCCGTGCCCATAAGAACTTCCACATCACCGGTCAGTCCACTCATCCCGTCATGATCCGCAGCCTGGCGTACATCAAAAAAGCCTGCGCCCTGGCCAACCGGCAGGCAGGCACCCTGACTCCCAAAACCGCAGATGCCATTGTGGCCGCCTGCGATCAGCTCCTGGAAGGGAAATACCAGGACCAGTTCATCCAGGATCCCATCCAGGGCGGCGCCGGCACCTCCCTGAACATGAATGCCAATGAAGTAATCGCCAACATCGCCATCGAGATTTTAGGCGGGGAAAAGGGAGATTACACCCTGGTCCATCCCAACGATGATGTGAACCGGGGCCAGTCCACCAATGACGTGATCCCCACCGCCGGGAAACTGACCGCCCTTTTCCTGCTGGAAGACCTGTACAAAAGCCTGAAAGCCCTGAAAGAGGCCTTTGCCCAAAAAGGAGTGGAATTCGACCCGATCCTGAAAATGGGCCGGACCCAGCTCCAGGACGCAGTGCCCATCCGCCTGGGCCAGGAATTCAAAGCCTATGCCACCGCCCTGGACAGAGGGCTCAGACGGATCCAGTCGGCAGCCAGAGAAATGACCGAAATCAATATGGGCGGTACCGCCATCGGTACCGGAGTCAATGCAGCCCCTGCCTACTCCCGCCATATTGCCGAAGATCTTTCCCGGCTGACCGGCTTTTCTTTTACCCAGGCCGCGGACCTGATCGATGCCACCCAGAACATCGACAGTTTCGCCGCCGTATCCGGCAGCCTGAAGGACTGTGCCATCGCCCTGTCCAAGATTTCCAATGACCTGCGGCTCATGTCTTCCGGTCCCCGGACCGGCCTGGAAGAGATCAACCTGCCTGCCAAGCAGAACGGATCTTCCATTATGCCCGGGAAAGTGAACCCGGTGATCCCGGAAGTGGTGAGCCAGGTGGCCTTCCGGGTGGTGGGCAACGACACTTGCATCGCCATGGCCGTGGAGGCGGGACAGCTGGAACTGAACGCCTTTGAACCGGTGATCTTCTATTCCCTGTTCCAGAGCATCGACATGCTCCGGGAAGCGGCGGACACCTTGCGGATCAACTGTGTGGAAGGGATCACCGCCAACCGGGAACACTGCCAGCACCTGCTGAAAATGAGCGCCGGCATCGTAACGGCCCTGAGCCCCTACATCGGCTACGTAAAAGCCGCCAAGCTGGCCAAGGAATCCCTGGCCAAGAACATCCCGGTGGTGGAACTGGCCCGGAGCCGCCATTACCTCAGCGACACCCAGCTGGACAGAGTCCTGGATCCCTATAAGATGACCACGCCGGTGGCGAAATAAAAAAGCTGCCTTGCGGCAGCTTTTTTTATCATATGGTGCGATTGGCGCGAGTCGAACGCGCGACCCTCTGCTTAGGAGGCAGATGCTCTATCCAACTGAGCTACAACCGCATAACATGATTATTATAACAACTGCCGTCCCCGGAAGCAAGGTATACCCCTGCTTTTGTCAGGAAATGTAGACATTTTTCCTGATTCTCCCTTATAATATAAATTAACAGTTTATTCCGTCCTTTTATCCCAGGGGCGGTCCTCTGTATCCCTGAAAGGAGGAATTCCCATGACAGCCATCGAACAGGAACTGCTCCAGCTGGCCCGCACCATCCTCCATGCCTATTTTGAAAAAACGGATCCGGATCCTCTGCTGGCCCATCTGGCTCCTGATGTGATCTGGCTGGGGGCCGGGCAGGAAATGGAGGTGGAAGGCCGGGACAGGGTTGCCGCCATTTTCCGGAAGGGCCAGGATCAGCTGATTCCCTGCCGGCAGAGCCAGGAACGGTCCCTGGTGCGTCCTCTGGCAGAGGGACTGTGGCTGGTCCAGGTGTCTTCCCTGGTGGAAACGGATCCCTCCTACAAAATGTATCTCCAGGGCTACCAGCGCTGTGCCTTCTGTTTCCGGAAAAACGCCGCCGGCCGCTGGGAAATCACCTATCTGAACCATTCCATGGCCTATGAGGCCGTCCGGGAAAACGAGCTGTTTGCCATCAGCCAGGGAATCCGGAACTTCCGGAAGCTGAAGACGGCGGATCCGGACCTGTTCACCCCCCACGACAAGGAACTGATGTACCAGCTGATCCGGAAACTGTTCCATCCCCTTTCCCGGGAAGAACAGCAGGTCTGCCTGATTCTTTCCCTGTTCCCCCGTTTTTCCCGGGCCCAGGCGGAATTCCTCTGCCCCCACCCGGACACCCTAGCCCGGCTGGAAGAACACTGGAAGCGCAGCCCCTTCCTGACCTACGAGCCTTTCCAGGGGACCTTTGCCTTCCATCCGGTGTTCCAGGAATATCTCCAGAGCCAGTTCCAGTGTGAAGCCTGGAACTGGCAGAAGAAAGCCTGTCTCCAGGCCGCCCGGTGGCAGCTCCGCAGCCGAGATTTTGCCCAGGCCCTTGCCCTGGCTCTCAGGGGAAAAGCCTGGCCCCAGGCCCTCCAGGCCGTAGAACAGGCGGGCCTTGCCATTTTATACCAGCAGCCTCCCTCCCTGCTGATCCAGCTGCTCCGGAAATGCCCTCAGGAGGAAAAAGCCCGGCATTTTGCTGGCTGCGGCCTGATCCTCCTGGCCCTGAACCTGCTCCAGTCCCCTCAGACCGCCCGGGAAGAACGGGAAATCCTGCTGGCCTCCCTGCCCGATGCCTGGACCTGTACCCCGGAAGACCAAGCCCGGATCCTTTTCCTTACGGCCCTGGACAGCCTGCCGGACCTGGGCGCCATGGAGCCGGCCTTCCGGCAGTTCTTCACCTATTGCCGGGAGCACCGTATCCGGCTGCCCCGGGATTATTTCCAAGGCATCCACCGGGGTGTCTCAGGTCAACTGGTGCTGTACTACCGCCGGGCCGGCAGCCTGGCCCGGAACACCCGCCAGCTCCAGGCCCTCTATGACGGCTGCGGAGAAGCCCTCCAGGGCGTCAGCGGTCCCCTGTGGCGTTCCACAGTGGCGGCGGAGCTGGCCTATCTCCAGGGGGAACTGTCCACGGCCGAAGAAGTGCTCCAGGCTTTTCTGGATGCTCCCTGCCGGACCCTGGATGAACAGCAGCGGGCCATCATCGCTCTGTTCCTGATGCCCCGGATCGCCCTGATCCGGCAGGACCAGGAACAGTTCCTAGGCTGGAAAAAGCATTACCAGAAGCTGTCTCAGCTGATTACAGACCCCCTGACCCGGACGGACCTGGATCTGGTGGGGATTTTCGTCCAGAGCCTTTTGGAACAGCCTTCTCCCAGCCTGGCAAAACATCTGGAACGGATGAACAGCCTGCCGGATTATCCTTCCCTCCAGGGGATGCGCCAGTCCACCCGGCACCGTCTCCAGCTGACCATGGGCAGATACCAGCTGCTGCTCCTTTCCACCCGTCCCCAGGATGCCGTCCCAGCTCCCACTTCTTCCCAAATGTGCCGGTGCTACGATGCCATTGTCCAGATTGCGGCCCTGGAGCATACGGGCCTTGGGGAAGAAGCGGCCGCCCTGCTCCGGTCCACCCTGGCTGAAGCCCTGAAAGACAGACTGTACCTGCCTTTTGTTGAGCACCAGTCCCTGCTGGGTCCCCTGCTGGTGAAAGCCGCCCGGCAGCCGGAATTTGCCGCATTCCTGCAGGCGGTCCTGTCCTATTCCCTCACTCCGGCCAAAGGCCGCCCGTTGAAGGAGGCATCCTTCACTGCCCGGGAAAAGCTGGTGATCCGGCGGGTGAAAGAAGGCCGGACCAACAAAGAAATCGCCCAAGAACTGAACGTGGCGGAAATCACCGTAAAAAAACAACTGAGCCTGCTCTATCAGCGTTTCCAGGTAAAGAACAGGACCCAGCTGCTCCATGCGGTGGAGAAAATGTGAAAAAAGGAGATGTCACACAGGACGCATGACATCTCCTTTTTTTAAAACTTGTACGATACCCCCACATTCACTTCATGGGTCTTGGCATCGATGTCTCCTTTGAAATCTTTGTACTTGCTGTCGTTGTAGGAGACGTTGGCTTCCCAGTTGTCGGTGAAGGCATAGCCCACGCCCAGTTCATATT
Organism: Acidaminococcus sp.; assembly: GCF_057597765.1. Classification (NCBI taxonomy): domain Bacteria; kingdom Bacillati; phylum Bacillota; class Negativicutes; order Acidaminococcales; family Acidaminococcaceae; genus Acidaminococcus; species Acidaminococcus sp. The sequence goes on from NZ_DBMBXK010000003.1 coordinate 143,000, forward strand.
GGGTGATGTTGTTGCCGGTGCCGAACTTGGCCCAGCCGGTGGTCTTGTCCGTAATGGGCAGCCGGCCTATGGCCCCCACCTGATAGCCGCTGTTGTTGTCATGGTAGCCATGCTGTTTCAGCCGGTTCCGCACATAGCCCCCGTACCCGTACAGATAGGGATTGAACTGATAGATCAGGCTTACCTGATGGGACTGGGCCGAAGCATCATGGTCCCCTTCATGGGCTGCATACCGGTAATCCAGACCCAGGTTGTCGGCGATCCCGATGGTACCCCCCACCCGGTACCGGGAATCACCTCCAAAGTCTTTGGTCTCTCCATGCTGTTTCCATTTGAGAGTATTGCCCACCGTGACGTTGGCATCGACTTTTGCAGCGCCAGGAGCAATCTTGGCCAGGGGAGAAGCACAGGCCACGGTCAAAGGCAGCAGGCTCAGCACTGCAGTGGCCATCATCATTTTTTTCATGGGAAATCCCTCCTTCAATGGATTCAATCATTCATCATTCTTTCATTATACACTTTTTCATCAATTTTCGCAAAATTTCACTGTTTTCCCCCGGAGAGCTTCACGGCCGCTGCGGCTGCAGCCAGGGCCGCCAGGGTGGGCAGCAGCCAGCTCATCCCCAGGGAAAACAGGGGAAGCTGATGGTAGCAGCCCAGCAAAGCCTGGACCGGCGCCGTCCCCTGGAGCCCTTTGGGCAGCACGCTGAGGGCATCCCCAAAAGCCGCCACACCGGCCAGCACCATGGGCCACCGGTACAGCCGCCGGTCCTTCCCCAAAAGAGCGGAGGCAAAGGAGGACAGGATCAGGGTAATGGCCATGGGATACAGGAACATGAGGATGGGCACAGCCAGCACAATGATCTGGGTGAGCCCCACATTCCCGATCAGGAAGGAAATCCCTGCAAAGACCACACAGTAAGCCTTGTAGCCCAGTGTCCCGGGGAACAGTTCCTGGAAGGTGTTGGCGCAGGCAGTGATCAGGCCGATGGCGGTCTTCAGGCAGGCGAAGGTCACAATGGCCGCCAGCAGCATGCCTCCTACCGGTCCAAAATAGCCATGGGCGATCTGGGCCAGAGCAATGCCCCCGTTGGCGGATACCGCCAGCTGTCCCAGGCTGGAGGTGCCCAGCCAGGTGATCAGAGTATAGATCAGGGACATAAGGAACACCACAATGCCCCCTACCTTCAGCAGATCCACAGAAATGGTGGCCACATCCCGGACGCCCAGATTCTTCAGGGTATCGATCACCACCACGGAAAAGGCCAGCATGGCCAGTACGTCCATGGTATTGTACCCTTCCTTGAACCCGGTAAGGAAAGCATGGTCCACATAGTCTCCCTGGGGAAGGCTTCCGGCAATGGACCCCATGGGATGGACCAGGGCCACTGCCACCAGGATGGCCAGGAAAGCCAGGAACACCGGGTTCAGGAATTTCCCGATGTACACCACCAGTTTGGATGGCTTCAGGGAAAACAGCAGGGCCACTCCCATGAACAGAAAGGTAAACCCGGCCAGGATCAGGGTCTGGTTCTCTCCTACAAAGGGCACGATCCCGATCTGGTAGGACACGGTGGCAGTCCGGGGCAGGGCAAAGGCCGGCCCGATGGTCAGATACAGCAGTACTGTAAAGACCCGGGCAAAGACAGGGTGCACGTTTCCGGCCAGTTCTTCCAGGCTGCCGCTGCCGGAAAGGCCGAAGGCAATGAGCGCCAGGAAGGGCATCAGCACCCCGGTGGCAATGAAGCCGATGTTGGCGCTCCAGAAATGGGCACCGGCCAATTGGCCCATGTGCACCGGGAAGATCAGGTTCCCGGCTCCGAACAGCATCCCGAACAGCATGGAGCCCACAAAAAGATATTCAGCAGAAGTCAGTTTGTGATTGTTCATGGTGCCTCCTTATTTGGCGGTCAGGCCGCCATCCACGGAAATGATGGCGCCGGTCATGAAGCCGTTCATAGGGGACAGCACCGCACAGATCATATGGGCCGCTTCCTCCGGTTTTCCGATCCGTCCCATGGGATATACAGAAGCCATGGATTCCCGGGAATAGCCCCCTTCCGCCAGCTGTTTTTCCACCAGAGGGGTATCCACATCCCCCGGACACAGGCAGTTCACCCGGATCCAGGGGGCCAGATCCAGGGCCAGGGACCGGGTAAAGGCCACCACAGCTCCCTTGGAAGCGGCATAGAGACAGCAGCCGTAATTTCCTTCCAGGGCTGCATCAGAAGCAATGTTCACAATGGACGGACCGTCCTGGACAAAAAGGTCCAGCAGGGCCTGGGTGAGGAAAATGGTCCCCTTCACATTCACATCCATCAGCTGCTGATAATCCTCTTCTGTTACGTCCTGGAAAGGCTTTTCCTGGTAGATCCCGGCGCTGTTCACCAGAAAATCCAGTTCCTGGTGCTGTGCCTGGAGTTCCCCGGCGATTTTCCGGCAGCCTTCCACGGTGCTTACATCTCCCTGGAGATACAGGGCTTCTCCCGGCAGCCCTGTGAGGCTCTCCACTGCCTTTTGGCCCCGTTCCGGATCCCGGCCCACCAGCCACACTGTGGCTCCGTCCTGGACCAGCAGCCGGGCTGCTGCCAGGCCGATGCCGGACGTGCCACCGCTGATGACCCCTTTTTTCTTCTCCATTCCGTATCCGATCATATCCACGACTCCCTTCCTGCAATTTGTTCCCCAAACAGAAAAAAAGGAGATACCGTTTCCACGATATCCCCTCTTTGTTGCGCTTGTTGTTCTTGCAGATATCTATATCTTACAGTTTCACAACGTTGGCAGCCTGTTCACCACGGTTGCCTTCGACAACGTCGAATTCTACAGCCTGGCCTTCTTCCAGAGTTTTGAAGCCTTCACCCTGGATTGCGGAGAAATGAACGAATACATCGCCGCCATCTTCCCGTTCAATGAAACCATAACCCTTTTCAGCATTAAACCATTTAACTTTGCCAGTCATCTTTACTTGGCCTCCTAAAAATTATTGCGAAAAACGATCCAACTATATGTGATACCTGCGTGAGTTCAACATTCAGTAAGTCCGTTGTTTCTGTGTTCCATTCTAGCATAACCCCTGGACTTTTACAAGCAAAAGAATTGCGAGAGTACAGACGACTCAGGGTATTTTCAAAGATTTTCGAGGAAATTGACGGACCAGCTCTTCTTTTTGTTTTTTTGCCAGTTGTTTCAGTGCATATTCCCGCTGAAGGGCCGTCCTTTTGTCCGGCAGTTCCTCAAAATAGGCCAGGTCCACCGCCTTGAAGGCCCGGGTGTATTTGGCCCCGGACCCGCGGCGGTGCATGGCCAGCCGGTGGACCAGGTCGTTTGTCCAGCCGGTATACAGGGCGCCGTTGGCACAGCGCACCATATAGACGTAGGCAGTCATTCTGTTACGATTTCCACCTTTTCCATCACCACGTCCTTCAGGGGACGGTCGGCGAAATCCGTGGGGGTGGAGCCGATTTTATGGACCACATCCATCCCTTGGGTGATTTTCCCGAAGACCGCATGATGGCCGTCCAGCCAGGGGGTGGCATCCAGGGTGATGAAGAACTGGCTGCCTCCGGTGTTGGGGCCGGCATTGGCCATGGACAGGATCCCTTCCCCGCTGTGGGCCAGGCCGGGACCGAATTCGTCGTCGATGGTGTAGCCCGGGCCGCCCATGCCGGTGCCGGTGGGATCCCCGCCCTGGATCATGAAGCCGTCGATGACCCGGTGGAAAATGACCCCGTCATAGAATCCCTTCTCCACCAGCTCCCGGAAGTTCCCGGCGGTTTTGGGAGCCTTGTCCTCAAACAGCTCCGCAGTAAAATCTCCCAGATTCGTATGGAAATGCACTTTTTTGTTCATGTTGTTCACCTCGTTGTTGTGGGGCTGCCTTCAGCAGCCCCTGGAAATCGTTTCTGTAGGGGCGGCAGGCCCGCCCGGCCCCCCGCCAAATCACCGTTTGTCCGCAGGGTTTGCGGGCCGCCCGGCGTGCGGCCCCTACGGTTCAGGGTTCAAAATCAATTGGCAAAATTGATTTCCAACGGCCGTTGACCGTTGACAGCTGACAGGAGGTGCACCGCACCTCCCTAAAACTCCCTGATCACCAGATCCGACAGATCCAGATCCACCCGTCCTTTGCCCGGGACGGAGGCCAGGGCCACCAGACGTCCCTGGGTGGTGATGTAGAAATCATCCTTCTGGAGCCGGGCTCCTTCGCCCAGTCCGGCCAGCCGTTCCTGGAGCTCTTCCTGCCGGTTGGCTCCCAGGAAATAGTCCAGGGTCAGCCGGCTGCCGGTGGCCAGGTCGAATACCAGGGCATAGTGGAGGTCCGTGATCCGGGCCACCAGCAGGGTGGGATCAGCTCCTCCCTGGAGGGAGGATACATAAGCGTAGTTCTTCAGCCGGGTCCAGCTGGCCAGGCTGTTCACTTCCGACACCGGATAGCTCCGGTACAGGATATGGGTCCCCTGGAACACCAGGCTCAGGATCTGCCGCCGGTTGTAGGTGACCTGGCACTGGAGCTCGCTTTCCACCGGGCCGGTAATGTGCCGGTACACGGACAGGTAGTTCCCCAGTTCCTGGTTGATCCGGTCCTGGACCTGAGGAGCCACACCGCCGGTCACCTGGGGAAAGGTGGTCTCATACCCATCGTTGGTGATCTTCAGGGGATTCCGTTTGTCCCGGGGCCCGGCCCCTTCTTTGGCCGGCACCGCATACCAGCCGGTGACCCCGTCCCGGGTGGCCACCTTGGCCCATTCCAGTCCGTTGATCTCCCGTTTCCCGAAGATCATCCCCTGGGCTCCCTCCGGGGCCGGCCGGAGGATGGTTTCCGGCTTTTCTTCCGGCAGGCTGCGCAGGTAACCTCCGCTGAATATGACCCGTTCCATTTTGTGTTCCCGGTTGACGAATTCCACCCTTGCTCCCTGTTCCCCCTCCCCGGGAGCCAGGGCCTTGGTTTCCGAAGCCGCTTCCGTTTCTCCGGCGGTCTGGCTGCTTTCCGCCGTCTGGGACCGGCTGCACCCGCCGGCCAGGCAGCCCAAAAATGCCAGAACCGTCAGGACCAGCAGGAAATGCCGGATCCTGCCACCAGTCATACCGGGTTCTCCCGGAGCCAGGAAGCCGCAGACAGCAGAGCTTTCTGGCCTTCTCCCGCCGCTTTGTTGATCTGCCAGGGATAGCCCACCGCATCTCCGGCGGCAAAAACTCCCTCCACACTGGTGGCCAGGTTGTCATCCACCCGGATGAAGGGACCATCCAGCCGGAGTCCCGGCAGGAGCCGGTCCAGAGGATCCGTTTCCCGGAGCAGGAACAACCCCTCCAGTTTTTCCGTGCCGGCAGTGGTTTCCAGGGCTTCCACCCGTTCCTCTCCCAGCACCTTCCGGGGTTTGCCTTCCATGATCTGCACATTGGCAGGCCGTTTTTCCGGCAGGGGGAAGTCCGCCCACAGCTTCACTTCCCCAGCCACCCCCGCCAGGAATTCCACTTCTTCCCAGGCAGAGGGCAGATTGGTCACCACCCCGATGGTCTTTCCCCGGTACAGGTACCCGTCGCAGGTGGCACAGTAGGTGACCCCCTTCCCCACAAGGGCCGTTTCTCCCTCCAGGGGCTTTCCGTGGGAGGCTCCCGGGCACAGCAGGATGCTCCGGGCCTCGTACACTTCTCCCGGGGTGGCCAGATAGAAGTGCTTTTCCCGGGGCAGGATGCTCAGCACCTTGTGGGGGACCACCGTGGTCCCGGCGGCCTTCATGTGGGCGGTAAAGGCGTCCATCAGTTCCGCTCCCGACCGGTCCGGCATCCCCAGGTAGTTTTTCACCAGGGCGCTTTTCCGCAGGGCCAGGCCGAAATCCCCGGTATCCAACAGCAGGGCGGACAGGGACCGGTTGGCGGCGGTCACCGCCGCACTGCAGCCTGCAGGGCCGCCCCCTACAATGGCAATGTCATACAGCATAGCTTTCTCCTTGTTTCCTCATCCGTTTATTTGAAATCCGCCACTTTTTCCAGGGGCAGTTTGGGCACATAATAATCCCGGGCCTCATCCACATAGTAGGCCAGTTTCCCTTCTTCCCCGGGCACCAGGGTGCTTTTGTGGGCGGGATAGCCCAGGGCCAGCACGGTGACCACTTCCCGGTCTTCCGGGATCTCCAGCAGAGCGGCGATCTTTACCCGGTCCACCGCTGCCAGGATGGCGCTGCCCACCCCCTGGGTCCAGGCGGTGATGGCCATGGCATCCAGGGCGATGCCCACGTCGATGCTGGTGATGGTGGGGTTGGCCTCCTTGGGCCGGGACACTACCACAAAGGCCACCGGCTGTTCCCCTTCCCTGGGGGTGCCGATTTCTTTGGGCAGGGCCGCCGCCCACCGGAGCAGCGGCTGCATGGCCTTCACGTTGGCGGGGCTTGCCACCACCGTGAACCGGAGGCTCTGGCCGTTCCGGCCGCAGCTCCGTTTCCGGGCCACATCCGCCAAAGTCCGCAGCAGGGCCGGATCCACCGGTTTCTGTTCAAAACGCCGGTAGGTCCGGCAGGTATCATACAGGGAAGCCAATTCCATTCCAATCACTCCTTTTTATTCCACTTCGGCCACATAGCCGTTTTCTCCGTCCGCCCGGAGGGCCAGCACATGGGGAGCCTGTTCCAGGAACAGCACCGCTTCCTGCTGGCGGATCTGGAGAGGACTGTTGAACACATCGGTGGGCACAAAGCCGTTCACCGGCAGCTGCCGGATCACCCCCAGGGAATCCTCCCCGATGACGGCCACTTCATTCAGATGGGTCTTGCCGGTGCCCCGGCGGCCGTAGCTGAGCACCAGGATATCCTGTTTTCCCGGACGGAAATCCAGTTTGTACAGGGCGTATTCCACCCCTTTCTGGAGGGTGCACAGGCCTACTCCGTCTCCCACCTGCCAGCCCAGCACCAGCACTTTTTCTCCGCTGGCAGGGCCGGTAAGGCTGGCGCTGATCTTCAGAGGAATCCCTTTCTGGAATTCCACCGTCAAAGGGGGCTGCAGCTGGCCGTTGGCGCTGAGGCTGTAACGGGGAGCAAAATACTGGGCCGCTTCCCCGGCCGCCGGCCCGCCCATCCCCAGCATCACGGCCAGAAGGGCAATTTCCCAGGTATTTTTCATACATCCACCTCCCCCAATGTTTGGGCTTTCATGATTTTTCTGTATCCTTTTTATTATACCCTACCCAGAGGAAAGAAGACAATTGTCTTTTCCCTTACTCCTCCAAGGCTTCCCGGAGGGCCTCCACTCCTGCCCGGATCTTTTCCTCTCCGATGCCGGCAAAGGACAGGAGGAATTCCGGAGGCCGGCCCGGTTCCGTACCCCGGACGGGGATCACCCGGACGCCTTTTTCCAGGGCCCGGGCGGCCAGTTCTTCTGCTGTCCCCGGCCGATCCAGGGCAATGTGGAGATGGAGCCCGGAGCCGTAGCCCAGCAGCCGTACCTGGTCCCCGAACACGGCAGTCAGAGCTTCCTGGAGCAGCCGGCTCTTGGTCCGATACAGGGTCCGGAGCTTCCGGATGTGCCGGGTCAGGTGCCCTTCTTCAATATAGGCCGCCAGGGCCAGCTGTTCCACAGTGGACGAGGTCTGGTTGTACCGGCCGGCAATGGCCCGGTAGGCAGGCAGCAGTTTTTCCGGCAGCACCAAAAAACTGATCCGCAGGGAAGGCAGCATGGTCCGGGAAAAGGACCCCAGATAGATGATCTGTTCCCGGTTCCCGAAGCTGTGGAGGGCAGGGGTGGGCCGGTGGAGGTAGCGGAATTCCCCGTTGTAGTCGTCTTCCAGCAGGTACACCCGCTCCAGCTGGGTGGCCACGATCAGGTTGTTCCGTTCTTTTTCCGTCAGGGCCCGTCCCTTGTAGGGATTGGCGGGAGAGATCATCAAAAGGCCGGGCCAGTCCCCTTTGGGGTCTGCCGGATCGTAGGCACAGGTTTCCCAGCCCATGAGATGGAAAATCTGTTCCGCCTGGGGGAACCCGGGGGCTTCCAGTCCCGCCACCTTCCGTTCCAGAGGCAGCAGGGGCAGCAGCACCAGCAGCAGGGTCTGGAGACCGGCTCCCACCAGGATCTGTTCCGGCCGGCACACCACCCCCCGGGAAGCGTAGCTGTACCGGGCCAGCACCTTCCGCAGTTCCGGTTCTCCCTGTGGATCCCCGTATCCGGCAATGGAGGCGGGATTCCGGAGCACCTGGTTCAGGCACCGGCGCCAGAGCACCGTGTCGAAAGTGGAGGTATCGATGTAATTGTTGGAAAAATTGTAAAGGACAGTCGGCCGGGCCGGATCCGGCGGGGTTTTCGGTTCCTCTCCCTCTTCCCGGGGCCGGTAGGCAGCCACCCGGTACCCCCGGTTGGGCAGGTTTTCCACCACTCCCTGGTCGATGAGGATCTGATAGGCTCCCTCCACGGTAGTCCGGCTCAGTTTCAGGTCCCGGGTCAGCTTCCGGATGGAAGGGAGGAAGTCCTGGGATCCCAGGTGGTGGAGCCGGATCTCACGGCAGAAATAAGCGGCCAGCTGCCGGTAAAGGGGACCCGCCCCCGGCTGTGCCCGGAAATTAAAAGTGGTCAGCAAAGAACCGTGCTCCTTTCAGTGCTGCTTTTCAGCAGGATATATGGTCACGGATATTGTAGCATAAAAAAACAGAGTGCTGCAGACAATCTGCAGCACTCTGCTTTTCACGCCTGTTTCGCCATGATTTCCTTGGCTTTCATCAGGCGTACGGTGCTGGCTCTTTCGTTTTCGCTGAGCTTCATGGTGATGTACTTGATGCTTTCCTGCATTTCCGGGATCATGACATATTCCAGGGCGTTGACCCGCCGGCGGGTCTTTTCGATTTCATCCGCCAGCATGTTGCAGGTCTTTTCCACTTCCGCCAGTTCCAGGAGATCCGGCAGGCAGGTGGTCAGTTCCGTCACCGCCGTATCCAGTTCCCCGGTGGTGAAGGCGAAGGAATAAGGCACCTGGGCCGCATCATCCGCCGTGGCCCCGGTATAGGTCAGGGTGGGCACATCCACGCTCATCACGTTCTTGCTTCCCACTTCGAACTCGGCACTCCGTGCCGGGTACAGCAGGGCTTCGTTCATGGTCAGGAATCCCATATGGGCCCGGGCCACCACGAAATGGTGGGACACGTTCTGGAGAGCTTTTTCCATTTTCAGCCGCAGTTCGTGGTTCCGGCGGATGTAGATCATGAACTGCCGGACCATTTCGTCCCGTTTGTCTTTCAGCAGTTTATGCCCCCGGACGGCGGTGGCCAGCCGGCGTTTCAGACGGGTCAGCTCCATCCGGGTAGGGTTTACGTTGGTAGCCATGGGTTATTCCCCCTTGGTGCCGTCCGCCGGTTTGTAGTACTTGTCCAGGTATTCATCCCGGATCCGTTTCAGCTCGCTGCGGGGCAGGATCCCCAGCAGCTTCCAGCCCAGATCCAGGGTCTCTTCGATGGACCGGTTGGTCCGGTACCCCTGGGACACGTATTCCTTTTCAAAGGCATCGGCGAATTGGGCATACAGCTTGTCCACTTTGCTGAGGGCCGAATCCCCCAGGATGGTGGCCAGTTCCTTGGCCTGTTTCCCCCGGGAATAAGCGGCGAACAGCTGGTTCATGGTATCCGCATGGTCTTCCCGGGTCTTGCCCTTGCCCACCCCTTTATCCTTCAAACGGGACAGGGAAGGCAGCACGTCGATGGGAGGGGTCAGCCCCTTTCGGTACAGTTCCCGGGACAGGATGATCTGGCCTTCGGTGATGTACCCGGTCAGGTCGGGGATGGGATGGGTCTTGTCGTCTTCCGGCATGGACAGGATGGGGATCATGGTAATGGACCCCTTCTTGCCCCGGATCCGGCCGGCCCGTTCGTACATGGTGGCCAGGTCCGTATACAGATACCCAGGGTAGCCCCGGCGTCCGGGGACTTCCTTCCGGGCAGCGGACACTTCCCGGAGGGCATCGGCATAGTTGGTGATATCGGTGATGATGACCAGCACGTGCATATCCAGCTCAAAGGCCAGATATTCCGCTGCGGTAATGGCCATACGAGGGGTGGCGATCCGTTCTACCGCCGGGTCGTTGGCCAGGTTGATGAACATCACCGCACGGCTCAGAGCCCCGGTCCGGTTGAAGTCCTGCATGAAGAAGTTGGCTTCTTCGAAGGTGATCCCTACGGCGGCGAACACCACGGCGAATTTTTCATCGGTTCCCCGGACTCTGGCCTGCCGGGCGATCTGGGCAGCCAGCTGGGCATGGGGCAAACCGGAGCCGGAGAACACCGGCAGCTTCTGGCCCCGGACCAGGGTGTTCAGGCCGTCGATGGCACTGATCCCGGTCTGGATGAATTCCGAAGGATATTCCCGGGCTGCCGGGTTCATAGGCTCCCCGTTGATGTCCTTGTATTCTTCCGGAATGATGGCCGGGCCTCCGTCAATGGGGTTGCCCATGCCGTCGAACACACGGCCCAGCATGGCAGGGGATACCCCCAGCTGGATCCCGTGGCCCAGGAACCGGGCTTTGGCGGTAGCCGGCTGCAGCCCCTGGGAGTCCTCGAACAGCTGGACCAGGGCTTTGTCCCCGTCCACGGTAAGCACCTTCCCGTTCCGGACTTCCCCGTTCTGCTGGTGGATTTCCACCAGTTCGTCATAGGTTGCGCCTTTTACCTGGTCCACCAGCATCAGAGGGCCCACCACTTCACGGATGGTTTTGTAATCCTTACGCATTTTCTTCACCCTCTTCCGTCAGTTCTGCAAAAGCCTGCTCCAGTTCCCGGTTCAGCTGGCCGAACTTTTCCTTCCGTTCTTTTTCCGGAATGTACTTGGCACGGCCAATCTGTTCCCGGATGGGCATGTCGATCAGCTTGTCCAGCTTCACATGCTTGGTCATGGCATCCAGGGCCTTTTCATACCAGGTGATGATCAGCTTCAGCATATCGTACTGTTTTTCCAGGGAAGTGTAGGTATCCACTTCGTGGAAAGAGTTCTGGTGCAGGAAGTCTTCCCGGATGGACCGGGCACATTCCATGGTGATCCGGTCCTTGAAGCCCAGGGCATCGATCCCTACCAGACGGACGATTTCGTTCAGGTTGGATTCTTCCTGGAGGATTTCCATGGCGGTCCCCACCAGTTTGGACCAGTCGGGAGCCACTTTGGCATCATAGTAGGCCCGGAGCCGGTCGGAATACAGGGAATAGCTCTGGAGCCAGTCGATGGCCGGGAAATGCCGGGCATAGGCCAGGGCCGAAGACAGGCACCAGAACACCTTCACGATCCGCAGGGTGGCCTGGGAAACCGGTTCGGAAATATCCCCGCCGGGAGGGGACACGGCCCCGATGGCGGAAACGGCGCCTACCCGGTCGTCCTTCCCCAGACATTCCACTTCCCCGGCCCGTTCGTAGTATTCGGCCAGACGGGAAGACAGGTACGCCGGGTACCCTTCTTCACCGGGCATTTCTTCCAGACGGGAGGACATTTCCCGGAGGGCTTCTGCCCAGCGGGAGGTGGAGTCAGCCATAATGGCCACTTTGTACCCCATGTCCCGGTAATATTCCGCAATGGTGATGCCGGTATAGATGGACGCTTCCCGGGCGGCCACCGGCATGTCGGAGGTGTTGGCGATCAGCACGGTCCGCTTCATCAGAGGCAGGCCGGTGCGGGGGTCGTTCAGGGCCGGAAATTCGTTCAGCACGTCGGTCATTTCATTCCCACGTTCTCCGCAGCCCACGTACACGATGATGTCTGCATCCGCCCACTTGGCCAGCTGGTGCTGGATTACGGTCTTGCCGCTGCCGAAAGGACCGGGCACAGCCGCCACACCGCCCTTGGCAATGGGGAACAGGGTATCGATGACCCGCTGGCCGGTAACCATGGGTTCTTCCGGAGGCAGCTTGGTCTTGTAGGGACGGGCCACCCGGACCGGCCACTGCTGAAGCATGGGATAGTCCTTCACATTCCCCTTGCTGTCCTTCAGTTTGTACACCGGGTCCAGGATGGTGGCTTCCCCTTCATAGACCCATTCCACCGTGCCGCTTTGGCCGGGAGGCACCATGATTTTGTGGAGCACGGCGGGTGTTTCCTGGACGGTACCGATCACATCGCCGCCGGACACCTGGTCCCCGGGTTTGGCCACCGGCACGAACTGCCATTTCTTTTCCCGGTCCAGTTTGGGGACTTCCACCCCACGGCTGATCCGGTCCCCGGCCAGTTCATAGATTTTTTCCAGCGGGCGCTGGATTCCGTCGAAGATACTTTCGATCAGCCCGGGAGCCAGTTCCACGCTCATGGGAGAGCCGGTGGATTCCACCGGTTCCCCAGGCCCCAGGCCGGCCGTTTCTTCGTATACCTGGATAGAAGCCTTATCATCACGAAGCTCGATGACTTCACCGATCAGGCGCTTGTCACTGACGCGGACCATATCATGGAGCTGCACGTCCTTCATGCCTTCGGCGACAATCAGCGGGCCGGATACTTTCACGATCTTTCCACTCACGATTGTTCCCTACCCTTCCTTGAATAGAATATCGGCGCCTACTGCTTTTTCCACATTTTCCCGGACACGCTTCATGCCCAGTCCCAGGGATTTGTTTCCTGCCGGGATGGGGATGATAGCGGGAAAGGTAGCGGTAGCATATTCTGCGATCACGGTCTGGGCCTTCTGGGCTGCGGTTTCCGTAATGTAAATCACGGCATAGCCCTCATCGGCCAGACGGTGGATCCTGCGCTCTATCTGTTCCTGTTCTTCCTCGTAGAATACATCGAACCCTACGGCCTTGAAGATCATCACAGAGCTGGGATCGCCGATCACTGCAATTTTCTTTTTATCCATCTTGCTGCCTCCCATGCTTCCTGTGATCAGGCATAGACGCTGGGCAGCTGGGGTTCAAAACCGCCCTGGATGGCTCCGAAGATCATCCGCAGGGCTTCCGCCTCGGTTTCCCGGGCTTCCAGATACCCTACGATGGGTCCCAGGGTATGGGTGTCCCATCTGGCCCGGCGGAGGATCAGGCTCAGGCCCTCTTCCATCCGGCGGGGAATGACCCCCAGCTCATTGGTCTGTGCAAATTCGTTGATGGCCTGGACCAGTTCGGCTCCATGGCTCCCCTGGTTCAGCCGGGCTCCCAGCTGTTCCGGAGGCACATCCAGGCTTTCCTCGAACACCGTTTTGGGGATATCCCCACAGTCCACCAGGACCAGACGCAGCTGGGACAGCTCCCAGTGGAGGTTCTGGGCCCGGATCAGGCTGATGGTGTTCTGGTAATCCGCCCACAGGGAGAAGTAGTTCCGGATGAAGCCCCGCTCCTTTTTCCGGTCCAGCACCTCTTTGGCCTGGCGGAACAGGGCTCCGTCCAGGAGCGCGCTGAGCCGGAACGGATCCGCTTCCCGGGCCAGGTCCCCTTCGATTTCGTTGAGCACCTGGCAGTAAATGGGCGGCAGGTCTTCATAATACTTGGTATGGACCATGTCCTTCAGCAGGTTCAGGTCGAAATTGCCTCCCTCCCGAAGGATGTCATCGGCCTGGATCCCCAGCAGCCGTGCCTTCAGCAGGCATTTCAGGTTGTGGGTATCCACCGGCAGCAGGAACAGGCCGGTAAGCTCCGGATCCGGGGTCAGTTCCTTGATCCGTTTCCGGGTCAGCTGCATCTGGGCCCGGATGATCAGGTCGATTTCTCCCCGGACCACTTCCTGTTCCGTGGCCACGTTTTCCCCATAGCCGGTTTCCAGCAGCAGCTTCATGGCTGTCTTCGTACTGTCCGCTTCCGCGATCCGCCGCAGCTGGGCGGCGGTGAGCAGATGGGTGGACAGGACGCTGATCCGGCCCAGGGCATATTCATAACTGGGCTGGGGCATATTACTTCACCTCCGCGCCAAACAGGAGCTCTGCCACGCGGTATTCCTCCCCGGTCCGTACGTCTTCCAGCAGGGTGGCGAAGGAGCCGTCATAATCACAGGTCTCCCCTTCGATGAGCACACCGTCGGTGAACTCCGCCTCTTTGTCCGAAAGGGTCAGGGACCCGTTCCGGCCCTGGGCCTTCAGCTCTTTGTTCAGCCGGTCCAGGAATCCCTTTTCATACCGGGAGCGGTCCTTGGCAGGCACCACCAGGGTTTCCCGGCCGGTAAGATCCGCTTCCAGGATGATCCGCCCGATCAGTTTCTCCCATTGTTCCTGGGGCAGGGCTTCCAGCTGCTCCCGGGCCCGGTCAAAGGCCTCCTGGAGCACTTTCCGCTTGCTGGCCAGGTTCTCTTTCCGGCTCTGCAGTTCGGCAATCAGCTGCAGACGGCCTGCAGCCTCTTTGGCATCCACCTGGGATTTGGCCTGGATTTCCCGGACCTGTTCCTGGGCTTTGGCCAGGATCTGTTCCTTTTCCTTCCGGGCCTTTTCCTGGGCTGCTGCTCCGATGGCTGCCGCGTCCCGCTTCGCTTCTTCTTCTATTTTCTGAATGATTTTATCGCCAGACACGACGGGTCACCCTTTCTTATAATTTGATCCCGTTCACCATGATGAAGGAAATCAGCAGACTCAGCACGGCGTAGGTTTCCACCATAGCCGTCAGGATAATGCCTTTACCGGTTTCTTCCGGCCGTTTGGCGGTCAGGTAGATGCCGGAGGCAGCCACTTTCCCCTGGTAAATGGCGGACAGCAGGCCCCCGATGCCCATGGGCATAGCGGCGAACAGATAGGCCAGGCCCTGGAAGGTGGTCAGGTCCTTTACGTTCCCGTCGATGACTCCCAGGTTCAGGATGATGATAAAGGCGATCAGCAGGCCATAAATGCCCTGGGTACCAGGCAGAGCCTGGAGCACCAGCACGTTACCGAATTTGTCCGGATCTTCGCTGACCACGCCGGAAGCGGCCTGCCCGGCAATCCCTACACCAATGGCACTGCCAACCCCTGCCAGAGCTGCAGCCGTTGCTGCTCCACCAAATGCCAGCGCTGTTCCTAAAGTAATCATAATGAAATCCTCCCTTATTTCGTAATATCCGTATACTTGGTCCGGAGTGCCAAAGGCAGGAACGCCCGGCCGCCGGCTTCATAAAACTTGCCGAAGAACTCGATGTACTGCAGACGGCTGCTGTGCACGAAGGCACCCAGCACGTTGATGATGATGTTGAAATAGTGACCGGCCAGAAGCACCAGGATGGCGGCCACAATGCCCACCGGTCCTGCACTCCAGAGCATCTGGGCCACCGTGTTGATGACCATGGCGATGACCCCGGTGGCCAGTCCCAGGGCAAAGATCCGGGAATAGCTCAACAGATCGCTGAGATAGCCGCTGATGTTGTACAGAGTCAGCAGCCCTCCCAGGAGCCGGCTGACGATGCCTTTTTTCTCCCGGCCTCCAAAAAGGATGATGATCCCGGCACCCAGCCAGGCCAGGTATTTGCCCACAGGCCCCGGAACCAGAGCCATCAGGAAAAAGCCCAGGAACATGATCAGCCAGCTGATCTGGTCACAGACCGCTCCCACAATGTCTCCCTCCCGGAAGAGCATGTAGACCTTCACCAGCATGCCGGCCACCAGATGGATGGCCCCCAGGCCGAAGCACAGGGCCAGCATCTTCAGGGGTTCCTTCATGGGGACAAAGAGCAGAGGTTTCCACTCCAGCCCGAACCAGCCTCCGAACATGGCCCCCCACAGGATGGTGGAAATGCTGCCGAAGAAAATCACCATGGCCAGCTGCCGGGCAAAGCCCGTAGGCCGGAACTTCTTCAGAGCGAAATACAGCATCACCGTGAGCACCAGCCCGTAGCCTGCGTCCGAAAGCATCATCCCGAAAAAGATGAAATGGAAAGGAGCCATGATCAGGTCCGGATCGATGGACCCGGCTTTGGGCAGAGAGTACAATTCCACTACGCTTTCGTAGGGTTCTACCAGCTTCCCGTTTTCCAGCACCGTGGGAGGGATCTCCCCTTCTGCCGGGTCGGCAAAGGTCAGCTGGTAAGCATCGGTGACGCCCTGGACCACTTTTTCCACCCGCTGGACCCGGTCCTTCCGGACCCAGCCCTGTACCTTGAAGGCACTGACGGTTTCCACCCCGCCGTTCTGGAGACGGTCATGGGCGGCGTTCAGCTGGTCGTAGTACAGTTCCACCTGCTGTTTCTGAGGGATGCTTTGCCGGGTTTCCTCTTTCAGCCGGGTGATCCGACTTTCCTTTTCTTCCGCTTCCTGGAGCAGTTCCTTCCGGACATCCGCTGCCAGGCCGCTGCGCTTGGGCAGCACCGCCTCGCTGAAATCATGTTCCTTCAGGAGATGCTTCACCTCATTGTCAGCGTCTTCATAAGCCAGGATCACCATGGCCTGGCCGTCCTGGGTCAAGTCATAGAAGCTCACATCCGCCAGGAGGCTGCTGATGGCCTTCTGGAATTCCGGCAGTTCCTTTTCCGGCAGGAAACCCACATGGCAGCGGGTGGTTTCCGTAAAGCTCAGCTGCTCCAGGGGAATATCCAGTTTCAGCCAGGGATCCAGGCTTTCTGCCTGAGTCCGGAGGGCGGCCGCTTCACTTTCCAGGGAAGCGATCTTGCTGGCCGTAGTATCCAGTTTCTCCGTCAGCTGCCGGCCTTCCTGGGTCTCTTTCAGGAAATTTCCATAGGAAATGGCTTCTTTTTGGGGAAACAGAGGATTCTTGGCACCGTTCTGGACCAGGAACTGGAGCACCTGGCCGGTTTTATCCAGCTGGGCGCTGACTTTTTCTGATCCGGGCAGGGCCTTGGTTCCCGCTTCCGGTTCCAGCATCACACTCCCGTCCTTCTGGAGGGCCAGGAGCAGGGCATCGCGATCGGCTTTCAGAGCATAGAGGGTCAGTTTTTGCATGGGTACTAACATTCGATCACGACCTTCTTCATAATATACTGGACTGCCCCATCCAGATTTTTCCGGGCTTCCGCCGCCTGGGCCTCATCCCGTTTCCGGTTTTTCTCCACCAGAGCGTCTGCTTCCTGTTTGGCCTGGGCTTCCGCCTGGGCAATGGCTGCGGCGGCCTGTTTCCGGGCTTCCGCGATCAGGGCGTCCGCCTCCTTGTGGGCTTCTGCCTGGGCATCCCGTACGGTGTTCCGGGCTTCCAGGGTGGCCTGTTTCTTCAGGTCATCCGCCTTCTGTTCGGCATTTTTGATGTCTTCCAGCATGGACATGGTATCACCACCTTTGCACAGGGAAGGCTGTGCCTTCCGGATTTCAATGAAAAATAAAATTGCGGTAACAATATAGTATTTCAACAAAAACAGAGAAATTCCTGCTGGTATACTATAGACCCATTATACTATACTGTATCTATTTTTGTAACATAAACTTTGTGGAAATTTAAGAGTTTTTCCTGACTTTGTTCCATTATCAAAAGTTTTTGTATCATTTGGTACAAATATAAAAAGAGGCGCTGCCTGCACAGCAGCCTTCTCAACGGTCAGCGGCCAAAAGAAATCCATTTCAGCAAATTGATTTTGAGCCAGTACAAACCGTAGGGGCGTTGGCCCCGCTCCCTTCCATTGGCCTGTTCCTGTTTTTCCGCTATAATAGATTCATACTGACACAGTAAAGGAGAGATTTTCCATGGATATACAGGAAACCCTGACCCGGCAGCTGCCTTTGTATGCCCGGGTGCTGGTGAAAAAAGGGATCTGCCTCCAGAAGGACCAGATCCTGGTGATCAACGCCCCGGTGGAGGCCAGTTCCTTCTCCACTCTGCTGACGGAAGAGGCCTACCGGGCCGGTGCTTCCCAGGTGGTGTTCAACTGGTACTGCAACGGCACCACCCGGCTCCGGTACGAATATGAAACCCAGGACAAGTTTGAATCCGTCCCGGGCTGGCGCAGCGAATTCAACCTGTACTACTACCGGAAGGGAGCGGCCTTCCTGAGCCTAATCTCCGCAGACCCCTATGCCATGAAGGGCATCGACCGGAACAAGATCATGGCCTGGCAGAAGGCGTTCCACCAGGCGGTAAAGGAGTATTCCGACGGGATGATGGCTTCCAAGACCAACTGGCTGGTGGCCGCCGTCCCCAGTACCGTTTGGGCCCGCCTGCTGTATCCGGATCTGCCGGAACAGGAAGGAAGGGACCGGCTGTGGATCCAGCTGCTGGATGCGGCCCGGTGCCTGGGAGAAGACCCGCTGGCGGACTGGGACAAGCATCTGGCAGAGCTGAAACAGCGGCGGGAATGGCTGACCGCCCAGCAGTTCACTGCCCTGGAATATAGAAACAGCCTGGGCACCCATCTCACCGTAGGCCTGCCAGACCGTCACATCTGGCAGGGCGGAGCCGAAACTACCGGCCGGGGCTTTTTGTTCAACGCCAACATCCCCACGGAAGAAGTCTATTCCGCTCCCCAGGCGGACCGGGTGGACGGGGTGGTGTGCAGCACCCGGCCTCTGGTGTACAGCGGCAATCTCATTGAAAATTTCCGGCTGTCCTTTAAAAACGGAAAAGTGGTGGAAGCCACTGCAGAAAAAGGAGAAGAAATCCTGAAAGACCTGCTGAAAATGGACGAAGGAGCCTGCCGGCTGGGGGAAGTGGCTCTCATCCCCTACCACTCCCCCATTTCCCTTATGGACAGGGTTTTCTACGAAACCCTCCTGGACGAAAACGCCTCCTGCCACCTGGCCCTGGGAGATGCCTACCCCACCTGTGTGGAAAAGGGAGCGGACATGAGCGAAGAAGAGCAGAAAAAAGCCGGCCTCAACGATTCCATGATCCACGTGGACTTCATGGTGGGCAGCCCGGATCTTTCCATCACCGGGATCCGGAAAGACGGCACCCGGGTGCCCGTGTTCGTGGACGGGGATTGGGCGTAAAAAAAGGGGGTGTGAAAAAATCACACCCCCTTTTAATTTTTACTTCCCGTGCCGTTCCCATACAGCCTGAGGAATGAACACCAGGTGCTGATTCACGAAGGTATCGAATCCGCTCCGGGACAGTTCGTGGCCGTAACCGGAATTCTTTACGCCTCCGAAGGGCAGTTCCGGCAGAGAGGTCCAGCCATGATTGATGAAGCTCATACCGGTTTCGATCCGGGCCGCCACCCGGCCTGCATGGTCCATATCACTGCTGAACACCGTGTTCCCCAGTCCATAACTGGAATCATTGGCCAAGGCAATGGCTTCCTCTTCGTTCCGGACTTTGTATACCACACCTACCGGGCCGAAGACTTCTTTGTTGTAGAGGGGATTGTCTTTCGTCACATCGGTCAGGATGGTGGGCATCACGAAATAACCGGGGCTCTCGATAGGCTGGTTCCCGTACACCACCCGGGCACCGGCCTGGACAGCCTGGTCAATGGCGGCCAGCACATCCCGCTTGGCCGTGGCGGAGGACAGAGGTGCCAGCGTGGTAGCCGGATCCATGGGATCCCCCCATTGGGCGGAAGCAAAGACTTCCGTCAGATCCTGGAGGAACCGGTGATAGTTCTTTTCCGTCACGATAAACCGTTTGGAAGAAACACAGACCTGCCCTGCATTGTACAAACGGGCGGCAAACAGCTGGGACTTCACTTCGTCCATATC
The DNA here is from genome assembly GCF_057597765.1 of Acidaminococcus sp. Lineage (NCBI taxonomy): Bacteria > Bacillati > Bacillota > Negativicutes > Acidaminococcales > Acidaminococcaceae > Acidaminococcus > Acidaminococcus sp. The sequence continues at coordinate 162,462 of NZ_DBMBXK010000003.1, forward strand.
CGCATCATCCAGGACAATGAAGGCATCGTTGCCCCCCAATTCCAGGGAGGAAGGCTTCAGGGCCTTTCCGGCATGTTCTGCTACAGAGGAACCTCCCCGTTCCGATCCTGTCAGGCAGGCTCCGGCCACCCGGGGATCCTCGATGATCCGGGAAACCTGATCATAGCTGGCAAACAGATTCTGGAAAGCTCCTTCCGAAGCCCCCGCTTCCCGGACCAGGGCTTCAAAGGCCAGGGCAGAGCCAGGACAGTTGGAGGCATGTTTCAGCAGCAGCGGATTCCCTATGATGAAGTTGGGAGCAAACACCCGCATCACCTGATAGAAGGGAAAATTCCAGGGTTCCACCGCCATGATCACACCTCGGGCCTGTTTCAGGATATAGGCTTTGCCGGCAGGGGTTTCCACCGGTTCCCGAGCCAGGAATCCATCCGCCTGGTCCGCATAATATTCGGCAATGGCGGCGCAGAGGGCCACTTCTCCCTGGGCTTCCACAAACAGTTTGCCCATGTCTTTGGTCATGGTTTCCGCATACCGGTCCAAATCCCTCCGGAGCAGTGCGGCTACCTGACGCAGGACAGCTTTCCGGCCTTCCACATCATTGTCTTGCTGCCAGGCCTGATATTGTCCATAGGCCCGTTCCAGGGCTTTTTCCACCCCAGCATCGGACAGATTTTCATAGGACTGGAGCACTTCATTGGTATAGGGGTAAATCGTCTGATAAGCCATCTTTGTTCCTCCTTTATTTTTTCAATTGTATTTATGCCGTTTACAGTTAGCCATATTATACGATATAGCTTCCAGAAGCGCAAGTATTTTTAAGAATTTTTATTAATTAAAAAGGAACTGTTGCATATGCAACAGTTCCTGCAGCAGCCCTGTATTCTCTTTATTTCTCCATCCCCCAGGCATACCCGGTCATAGCCATGGATCCCAGGTTGCAAACTTTGTTGAACACCTGGGCCCGGTCGCTTCCGGCGGCTCCCAGGCACACCAGAAGGGGCAGGTAGTGGTCCGGAGTGGGTACGGCATACGCCGCATCCGGATGGGATCCGAACCCGATCACCTTGTCCGTGTCTCCCTGGAGCACCGCTTCGGTAATATAGTCATTGAACCGGAGAGTGGCGGCAGAACCGCCCTTGTTGTCCCATTCCACTTCCCGGAGGTTGTGGACCACGTTGCCGCTGCCCAGGATCAGATATCCCTGTTTCCGGAGATCTGCCAGCTTCCGGCCCAGCTGAAATTCTTCCTCATGGGAAATATCCCCGTCCACGGACAGCTGGACCACGGGAATATCCGCCTTGGGGAACATATGCACCAGCACCGTCCAGGCCCCGTGATCGATGCCCCAGTCGTCATTGACGGCCACGGCGGAACCCAGCAGTTCCTGCACCTTCCCGGTCAGTTCCCGATCCCCTTTGGCAGGATACTTCACTTCATACAATTCCTTGGGGAAGCCGTACATGTCATAGATCTGCCGGGGTTCCGGGGCGCTCTGGACGAAGGTCCCGTGGGTGTACCAGTGGGCGGACACCATGAGGATGGCCTTGGGTTTGCCGAACTGCTTTTCCACGGCCCGGCCGATCCGGTCCATCCCTTCCGTGATTGCATTGTGTGCCAGGGCAATCATGGGGCTGCCATGGCCGGAAAACACCACCGGCATGATTTTCTGATCTTCCATGGTTTCTCTCCTTTTATTTCAGATACTTGTCAAAGAAATCTCCAATCACCTGGAGCACATTGTCCTGAACCCAGTACACGCCTCCATGGGCGGCTCCCGGAATCTCATACCGTTCTGCCGGAACTCCCTTGGCTTTCAGGGCCTGGTACAGCAGGTCCGTCTGGCCCGGGGACACCACTTTGTCCGCCGTCCCGTGCATCAGCAGCATGGGGGCGCTGTTTTTCCCGATATAGGCAATGGGGTTGGCTGCTTCCGTGGCTTTGGGATCGGCGCTGACCCCGCCGTCTTTTCCGCCGAACACCGGGCTGCCATTGATCCACAGGGCTTCCGTGGCTCCGGCGGACTGATGGAGCTTCTGGTTTTCCGGGCTGTAGTCCATGCCCACCCGACTCAGGTCGGAGAGCCCGTAGAGATCCACGGCACAGTTCACCTGGCTGGATTCCTGGAGATTTTCTCCTTTGTCAAAGGTCCTGGTGCCGCTGGTGGTCCCTGCAAAAGCGGAGAGATAACCCCCGGCGCTGCCTCCCACGATGCCGATCCGGTTTTTGTCGATGTTCCATTTGTCCGCATGGGCCCGAAGATACCGGATGGATGCCTTCACATCTTCCAGAGGTTCCGGGAACCGGGCGGTGGGCGCCACCCGGTAGGTAATGCTGGCTACCACATAGCCTTTTTCCGCCAGGTAGTTCCGCAGCTGGACCCCGTTGTCCCGGTTGGCGTTGATGAAGCCCCCACCGGTTACAAAGACGATGGCGGGCATTTTCTCTTTTTTCTGGGGCTGGAGCAGATCCATGGCCATGGGCACATTGGGATAGCCCCGGGTGGGCACCTGTTCATAGACCACACCGGAAATCTGCTTCACTTCCGTTTTCACCGGAGTCACCTCCAGGGTCTTGCTGGCATAATGCTCTGCCCCTTCTGCCCCGGAAAATCCCGTCATGCCCAGCAGCAGCAGACTGGACAGCACCAGCCGGCTCATTTTTCCTTTCATTTTCATAAAACTGCCTCCCTTGCTCGCTCTCAGACTGTCTTCCTCCTGCTGAAGGAAAACATGTAAATATTTACATATTTTGGTTGTCACGAGTGTAGCATGTTGGCAGACAGGCTGTCAATATGCCTGGATGTCCTTTTTTCTATGATATAATACAACGGAAGAAAGGAGCCCTCCCATGACGAAAGAAAACACCCTCCAGTATGTTCTGCTAGGCCTTTTGGCCAAGCAGGATCTCACCGGCTACGACATCAGGAAGATCTTTGCCCAGGAAGTGGGAGACTTCTGGAGCGCCCGGCACAGCCAGGTCTATCCGGAACTCCGGAAGCTGGAAGAAAGTGGACAGATCACCAGCTATACCGGCACCGTGGGCACCAAGCTCCAGAAAAAATACTACCGCCTGGCCCCTTCCGGCCGCCAGCGGCTTCGGGACTGGCTGGCCCAGCCTTTGGGCAGCATCATGCCCACCCGGGACGAATTCACCATGAAACTGTACCTGATCCGCAGCCGGAAAGATCCCCAGCTCCGTCAGCTGTTCCTGGAAGACATCCAACGCCACGAAGAACGGCTGGCCCACCTCCGGCTCCGCTGGCAGCTGCTGTTCCCCACCCAGGAAGACCGGGAAAAAGAATACGGCCACGCCCTGATCCTCCAGGAAGCCATCCAGCGGGAAACCCGGAAGCTGGAGTGGGAAAAGAAGCAGTTGGCGGAGATTTAACAATTTGTAAATTTTTTGGGGAAACGGTTGAAGGCACCGGATTTTCGCGATAAAATATTGACCCGGTAGTCAAGATGTGCAGAACAATCGAAGAGTTGTACAGGACGTGCCGCCGGCACGTCCTTTTTGTAAGGAGCAGGTATGGAGAAAAAGGAACTGACGGATAAATTGAAAGGAATCAAGGGGATCCTCCCTTCCGGGCACCTGGTGGGAGCCGGTTTTTCTTTCCAGTGGAAAGATGCAGACGGGCAAATCCAGGAATTCCATGCAGGGCCCAAGCTGCTGGTGGGCTTCTGCGGTGCCTTCCTGGCCAGCCTGATGGGGCTGGCGGTGTGTGCCGGGCTGCTGTTCAAGGCCTGGGACGAACAGACGGAACTGGCCAACTACCGGGCGGACTATGGGGTCTATACGGAACGGCTGGCCAAGCTTATGGATGACAACGAAAAGCTCCAGCGGGAACTGGCCCAGGTGGTCCAGGTGGAAAACGCCGTCCGTCAGAAGCTGGCCAAGGACGGAGTAAAAATCGGAGAAGATGCCGTGGACAAAAAGTCCAAGGAACTGGACAAAGGGGGCCAGGGAGGCTCCACCACCGCTGACCAGCTTTCCGTACTGGAAGTCCAGGATGAAATCAACTGGAAAAAGCTGGCCTACAAGAAGGAAAACCTCACCAACATGCTGCTGGCCCTGTCGGATACCGGGGACGGCACCTACGGCTGGCCGGTGAGCGGCGGAGAAATCAGTTCCTTCTTCGGGCTCCGGGCAGATCCTTTCGGGAACGGCAGTGATTACCATCCCGGGGTGGACATCGCCGTGGATTACGGCACCCCCATCAAGGCATCCGCTGCCGGAACGGTGGAAGATGCCCAGTGGAACGGGGGCTACGGCCGGTTCGTCAGCATCAATCACGGCAACGGGCTCACCACCTGCTACGGCCACATGAGCGCCATCGCCGTCCAGCCGGGCCAGACCGTACGCCGGGGAGACATCATCGGCTACGCCGGCAGCAGCGGCTACAGCACCGGCCCTCACGTGCATTTCGAAGTGCGCCAGAACGGGAGTCCGGTGAATCCGCTGAATTTTGCAAGGCCGGTGGGATAAAAAAGGAGCTGTGAAGAAATGAATCCTCATTTCTTCACAGCTTTTTTTATAACAACTTCAATTTCTTCCCCACCATCACCATTCTCCTTCCCAGGAAGGGGATCTGGTTCAGTTCTTCTTCGGGCATGGTCTTCAGCACCAGCAGCAGGATGCCGTAGACGGGCACGGCCACGGCCATGCCGCCCAAGATGCTCCAGGCACCCCAGTTGGGCACCAGGGCCAGGAAGCCTTTCACCGCCGCTCCCATGACCAGGGCAGCCAGGGCGGTTTTTCCCAGCTGCTTCAGTTCCAGGGAGAAGCCGGTGTACTTTTTAATGAAGAAAAGGTTCAGGATGGCGGCGATCCCGATATCCGCCACAGTGGCCCAGGAGGACCCCACGATTCCCAGGGTGGGGGTCAGGTTCCAGTTCAGGAGCACTTTGGAAGCCGCCGCAATGATCATATTGATCACCGGGATCTTGGTCTTCCCCAACCCCTGGAGGATCCCGGTGCTCACCTGATGGAGCCCCAGGAGGAAAATGGCCCAGCTCATGGTCTCAATGGAGGGCCCGGCCTTGGGGGCGTTATAAATCAGGGCCGCCACCCGTCCTCCCAGTACATGAAGGCCGATGCTGCAGGGAATGGTGATTACCGCCGCCACGGAGAAGGCCGCCGCCACTTTTTCCCGGATCCCTTCCCTGTCTTCCAGCACCCGGGATTCACTGATGGCAGGCACCAGACTGATGGACAGAGCCGCCGTCAGGATGGTGGACATGTTGATGAGAGGCACCGCCATGCCGGTGAGATACCCGAACAGAGTGGTGGCTTCGGACATGGACCAGCCTCCCACCATGAGCCGCCGGGGCACGATCATCATGTCCAGGTTGGACACAATGGGCAGCATCAGGCTGGACATGGATACGGGCAGGGCCAGGGCGATGAGCCGGCGGATGATTTTCCCGGCCGGTTCCTGTTCCGCTTCCGGCACCTTCTGTTCCCCTTTGGGGAAGAATTTGTGCTTCAGCCGGAGGTAGAACACCTGGAGGAGCAGGAGGCCGCACAGGGCCCCGGCCCCAGCCCCCATGCTGGCCCCGGCTGCCGCATAGGTGAGACCGTAGGGCATCAGCAGATAGGAAAAGGCGATCATGGTGACCACCCGGACCAGCTGCTCGGTGATTTCCGAACAGGCGGTGGGAGTCATGATCTGCCAGCCCTGGAAGTACCCCCGGAAGCTGGAAAGGAAGGTGACGAAGAACACCGCCGGTGCCAGGGCGATGATGGAATAGTAGGCCCGGGGATCCGGGATGATCCCGGAAGACACCAGCCATCTGGCCATCACCAGCAGGCACAGGGAGAAGAACAGCCCGGTGCAGAACAGCATCCGCAGGGATACCCGGAACACCCGCTGGGCCCCGGTATAGTCCTCCTTGGCCACTTTTTCCGCGGTGATGATGGAAATGGCCACCGGGATCCCGGCGGAAGAAACGGTGATGGCCATGAGATAGATGGGGAAGCCCATCTGGTACAGACCAATGCCTTCGCCCCCCATGACCCGGGAGAGGATCACCCAGTTCAGGGCCCCGATCACCTTCACCACGATGCTGGAAATGGTGAGAATCAAAGTACCCTTCAAAAATTTTTTCGTCTTGCTGTTGCCGGAAGTTTGTCCTTGCTGTTCCATACTGCCCTTCCTTTATCGGTTTCTGCAGGAACCCCGACGGGTCCGCCGGGCTCCTGGGATTTGCACTGTAATTGTATTATTTTATCATATTTTGGCAGGTTGTGGGCATTTCTCCCATGGATCAGGGAAATAAATGTTCTCCATCCAGCTGATACTCATCCTCCCTTCCCTGGTCTCCGGGGCTGTAGCGGATCTTGACAAACACATCCGGCCGGGCTCCCGGATGCAGCCACACCCCAAAAGCAGCAAGGGTCTGAGGTCCGTCCGGCCGGCTGCCCAGCCGCCAGATGCTGTTGTCCGGTCCTTCCGCCTTGTCTTGGCTGAAGCGGATCAAATCTTCCAACACATACGGGGTCTGCTGGCTTGCCAGCAGTTCTTCGATCCGGCGGTACCGGTGCCGAGCCGAAACGCCCTCTTTCAGATTCAGACGCTGGAACTCCGGGCTCAGATAAAAATTGGTATGGGAAAGGGTACCGTTGCTGACCCGGCGCACAGCCACCTGGTCATGATCCCCCACTTCCACCCAGGCCAGTTCAGAAGCATCTGCCAGCAGCAGGAATTTGGGACCTCCCAAATCCGTACCCCTGGCCAGCGCCTCTTCTACTGTGGCACAGCTGCCCAGAAGTTCTTTCAGCGCCCCCTTTCCCCAAGGCCCCATGGCCAGCCGTTCCTTTCGCGGGATGCTGCTGGCAGATGCTGAGAACACCGCCAGGCCGGCTTCATTAACCCCGCCTTTGAGAGCCATATGGTTTTCCGCTCCCCCATAGATTCCATAATACCGGTATAAAGGTCCCTGGACCAGCCGCATTTCCTGATATTCCGGCCGCCAGTCCCGATTCTTTACAAGCAGACTTCCCCCTCCCAAGACCCGGCTCCCCTGAGCTCCGAACAGGGTACATCCCCAGGCGGCAGCCGCCGGCAACCAGGCGGCCAGGCAGACTGGGAGAAGTTTCCTTACTGAAATTCCCATGATGGATTCCTTCCCTTTCTTTGTTTTCTGTCATTGTATCACAATTATCCTTTCAGTGCCTTATGCCCCCAACACCGGGCTTGGAGGGAATCCTCTGCCCCCTTCACTCTGCACTGCGATAAGGGTTTCATTCAGGACCTGCTGCCACATACCCTATGTTGGATTAACCACTGGAGTTCTCCGGGATTTGTGCTATAATTAAATACACTTTAAGATGAGGTGCATTATGAGTACGTATCGTGTAGGTTTAGACATCGGGTCCACCACGTGCAAAATCGTCGTGCTGGACAATCATTCCCATGTGGTGTTTTCCCGCTACAAGCGGCACCAGGCCAATGTGGCTGGCGTTTTGCGGGAAGAACTGCAGACTTTGCGTTCCCAGATCGGAGCCGCCAGCCTGAAGCTGAAGATCACTGGTTCCGTGGGCATGGGGGTGGCGGAAAAATTCAACATTCCTTTTGAACAGGAAGTCATCGCCGCCACCAAATTCGTCAAAGCCAAATATCCGGACGTGGCCACCCTGATCGACATCGGCGGCGAAGACGCCAAAATCGTGTATATTAAAAAAGATGGCAGCTGTGATCTGCGGATGAACGGGAACTGTGCCGGCGGCACCGGGGCCTTCCTGGATCAGATGGCTGTGCTGTTGGGGATTCCCATCGAACAGCTGAACGGGCTGGCGGAAAAGGCCCAGCACGTCCACTACATTGCTTCCCGCTGCGGAGTTTTTGCCAAAACGGATATCCAGAACCTGCTGGCCAAGAACGTGAGCCGGGAAGACATTGCCATTTCCATTTTCCATGCAGTGGCGGTCCAGGTAATTTCCACCCTGAGCCACGGCTGCACCATCGAGCCCAAGATCCTGCTCTGCGGCGGTCCTTTGACCTTTATGCCCGCTCTGCGGAAGGCTCTCATGGACTGTCTCCAGATTCCCTATGTGAATTTCGTGGTGCCGGACAACGCCAACCTGATCCCGGCCTACGGCACTGCCCTCAGTGCGGCGGACGCTCCTTCCATCACCTTTGACCAGCTGGTGGAGAAACTGGAAAGCGCCCCCAAGGTAAAGGTCCGGTCCGATGATGTGCTGCCTCCCATTTTCAAATCCCCGGAAGACTATGCCGCCTGGAAAAAGGCCAAGGAAGCGGACGCCATCCAGCTGACCCCTCTCACCCCGGAAACTGACGCAGTCTATGTGGGCATCGACTCCGGCTCCACCACCACCAAACTGGTGGTTACGGACCCGGAAGACCGGATCCTGTACACCCATTACGGGCCCAACAACGGGAATCCCATCGGCGCCGTCCAGGAAGCCTTCGAAGCGTTCTATGCAGAATGCCTGAAGGTGGGAGCCAACCCCCGGATCCTGGGCAGCTGTTCCACCGGCTATGGGGAAGACCTGATCAAAGCCGCCTTCGACCTGAAGACCGGCATCATCGAGACCATCGCCCATTATCTGGCTGCCCGGAAAATCCACCAGGACGTTTCCTTTATCCTGGACATCGGGGGCCAGGACATGAAGGCCATTTTCGTGGACCACGGGGTCCTGAACCGGATGGAACTGAACGAATCCTGCTCCTCCGGCTGCGGCACCTTCCTGGAAACCTTCGCCAAGGGGCTGAACTATTCCGTCAGCGACTTTGCCAAACTGGCCTGTGAAGCCAAGGAACCCTGCGACCTGGGTACCCGGTGCACGGTGTTCATGAACTCCAAGGTAAAACAGAGCCTCCGGGAAGGGGTCACCATCGGGGACATTTCCGCCGGTCTGGCCTATTCCGTGATCAAAAACTGCCTGTACAAGGTGCTGAAGCTCCAGAACACCCATGACCTGGGGAACGACATCGTCCTCCAGGGAGGCACCATGAAGAATGATGCGGTGGTCCGGGCCTTCGAACTGCTGACCGGCACCACTGTCCACCGGAGCAACATCCCGGAAATCATGGGAGCCTACGGCTGTGCCCTGTTTGCCCGGAGCCGGGCGGAAGGGGAAGCCACCCTGGACGACATGATCCATGTGGCCAACTACACTGACAGCCAGCTCCAGTGCCACGGCTGCGAAAACAACTGCCTGATCAAGAAGTACAACTTCAGCAACGGCAGCATCTATTATTCCGGGAACAAATGTGAGAAATTCTTCACCAACAACGGGGAAGACCACAAGCCCGGAGAAAACATCTACGACTACAAATACAAGCTGCTCTTCGACCGTCCGGTAAACGAGGATGCCCAGCGGGTCATCGGGATCCCCCGGTGCCTGAACATCTACGAGGATTATCCCTTCTGGCATGCCCTGTTCACCACCTGCGGCCTGAAGGTCCAGCTGTCCGATCCCTCCACCTTCAAGAACTACGAAGGCGGGATCCACGATGTGATGAGCGACAACATCTGCTTCCCGGCCAAACTGGTCCACGGCCACATCAACAACCTGATCCGGAAGCGGGTGAACCGGATCTTCATGCCCTATGTGATCTACGAACGGCAGGATGACAAACGGCAGCTGAACAGCTACAACTGCCCGGTGGTCTCCGGCTATTCCGACGTGATCAAAAGCGTGGTGAACACGGAGATCCCCATTGATTCCCCGCCCATCAACTTCCAGGATGAATCCCTGCTGAAGAAGCAGATCCGGAAATACCTGAGCTACATCGGCTTTGACCGGTTCACCGCGGACAAGGCCCTGAAGGCGGCCCTGAAGGCCCAGGAAGAATACGGCCGGGCCATCAAGGCAAAGAATGAGGAAATTCTCCGGAAAAGCCGGGACAATAAACAGCTGACCATCCTGCTGGCAGGACGTCCCTACCATACGGACCCCCTGATCCAGCACAAACTCAGCGAATCCATTGCAGCCATGGGCATCAATGTGATCAACGAGGACCTGGTCCGGGATGACAGCACCATCACCATCGATGATTCCTATCTGGTCCGCCAGTGGGCCTATATCAACCGGATTTCCAAGGCTGCCGACTGGGTGGCCCGTCAGGACAACAGCGTCCACTTTATGGAAATGACCTCCTTCGGCTGCGGCCCGGATGCCTTCCTCCAGGACGAAGTCCGGGGCATCCTCCAGCGTCACGGGAAGGCCCTGACCCTGCTGAAGATCGACGATGTGTCCAATATCGGCTCCCTGAAACTGCGGGTCCGGTCCGTGGTGGAAAGCATCCGGTACAACCGGGATGCCAAATTCACTTCCACCCCCTTCGAACAGCCTCCCCGCTTCGAAAAGAGCATGCGGGACTACACCATCCTGGCTCCCTATTTCACTCCCTTCATCTCCCCGCTGATCCCTTCGGTGATGAAGAATGCAGGCTTCCATGTGGAAACCCTGCCGGAAAGCACTGTCCAAAGTGCGGATCTGGGGCTGAAATTCGCCAACAACGAAGTGTGCTACCCGGCCACCCTGGTGGTGGGGGACTTTATCCGGGCGCTCCAGTCCGGGAAATACGACCCCTCCCACACGGCTGTGGCCATTACCCAGACCGGCGGCCAGTGCCGAGCCTCTAACTATTTCGGGCTCATCAAGCACGCTCTGATTGCCGCCGGGTTCAAGGACACCCCGGTGCTGTCCCTGGCCACCAGCAAGAACATCCAGAACGACCAGCCGGGGTTTGAACTGAACTGGCTGAAGATTGCCAAGATCACCGTTTCCACCGTATTGTTCTCCGACTGCCTGGCCAAGTTCTTCAATGCCTCCGTAGTCCGGGAAACCGTAAAGGGCAAGGCAGAAGAACTGAAGGACAAGTACCTGGATCTGGCCAAGAAGGAAATCGAAGCCAACAGCTCCAGCGGCCTTCTGAAGCTGCTGAAGGAAGCGGCAGCGGAATTCAACGACCTGGCCAAACCGGATGTGCGGCTGCCCCAGGTGGGGATCGTAGGGGAGATTTACCTGAAGTTCAACGCCTTCGCCCATAAGAACATCACTGGCTGGCTCATGGAGCATTCCATCGAAGTGATGCCGCCTCTCCTGACACCCTTCTTCATGCAGGCCTTCGTGAACCGGATCACCAACCGGAAATTCGGCCTGGAACGGCACCATATGCCCAATGTGATCGCCGATGTGCTGTACATGTGGGTGAACAAGCAGGTGAAGAAGTTCAACGAGATCGGGGAAGAATTCCGATACTTCACTCCCATCGAGGACATTTTCGAACTGGCCAACGACGGGAAGAACATCATCAACATGGCCGCCCAGTTCGGGGAAGGGTGGCTGCTGCCGGCGGAAGTGGTGAACTTCGCCAAGCACGGCATCGAGAATGTGATCAGCCTCCAGCCTTTCGGCTGCATCGCCAACCACATCATCTCCAAGGGGATCGAAAAGAAGATCAAATCCCTTTATCCCCACATGAACCTGCTGAGCCTGGACTTCGACAGCGGGGTCAGCGACGTGAACGTGACCAACCGGCTGCTGCTGTTTGTGGAGAACATCCGCACCAGCGCCGCCCCGGCTCCCGCTCCCAAAGCAGAAAAGAAAAAAGGCTTCTTCGACGAGAATCTGGCGAAGAGGGAGATCATGATTTAAAGAAAAGGCCTGCTGCCGGCGCAGCAGGCCTTTTTTGTTATTCCTAAAACCTATGGCAGCTGGTTGTTTTTCTGTATTATCCAAATCCCTATGCGTATGCTATACTTTTCCCATGAACAAAATGTGAATGATGTGGGAGGATATATTCATGACTGTAAAGAACAAACCGCCTTTTCGGTATGATATTGTAGGGAGCTTTCTGCGGCCGGCTGCTTTGAAGGAAAAACGGGAGGCTCTGGCCGCCGGGACCATCACTGCCGCTGACCTGAAGGCTGCGGAAGACGAAGCCATCCGGGACCTGGTGGCCAAGGAAAAAGAAGTGGGACTCCGGGCCGTTACCGACGGGGAATTCCGCCGCCGGTACTGGCACCTGGATTTCCTGACGGAACTGGAAGGAGTTACGGAGATTTCCGCAGAAAACTGGTCCGTCCATTTCAAAGGGGCCCAGCCCAAAGCCCGGACCGCCAAGATCACCGGTCCCATCAGCTTCGGCAGCCACCCCTTCCTGGACCATTTTCGGTTTCTGAAGGAAGCGGCCGGGGACACCCTGGCCAAAATGACCATCCCCTCTCCCAGCATGCTGCATCTGATCTGCTGCGTCCGGGAAAAACACTATGAACCCATTCCCCAATACCAGGACCAGAACCGGCTGTTCACGGACATTGCCCTGGCCTACCAGCAGGCCATCCGGTCCTTCTACGCTGCCGGCTGCCGGTACCTGCAGCTGGATGACACCAGCTGGGGAGAATTCTGCGACGCAGACAAGCGGAAAGCCTATGCAGAACGGGGCTTTGACCTGGATGAACTGGCCAACCACTATGTGGATATGATCAACCGGGCCCTGGAAGCCAAACCGGAGGACATGACCATCACCATGCACATCTGCCGGGGGAACTTCCGTTCCACCTGGTTCTCCAGCGGCGGCTACGAACCGGTGGCGGAAACCCTCTTCGGCCGCTGCCATGTGGACGGATTCTTCCTGGAATACGACAGCGACCGGGCCGGAGGCTTCGAACCTCTCCGGTTCATCAAAGACCAGCAGGTGGTCCTGGGCCTGGTGACCTCCAAGACCCCGGAACTGGAAAAGGAAGAAGACATCATCGCCCGGATCCGGGAAGCGGAAAAATACGTACCCCTGGACCAGCTGTGCCTGAGTCCCCAGTGCGGTTTCTCCTCCACCGAAGAAGGGAACCTGCTGACGGAAAAAGAACAGTGGGCCAAGCTCCGTCTGATCCGGTCCATTGCGGAAAAAGTCTGGGAAGATGCGTGAAAACGGGGTTGTGAAAAAATGATTTTTCATTTTTTCACAGCCCCGTTTTTTCATTGTTTACAGCCACAGGCTGGCAACATACGTGGCCAGCAGGCCCCCCAGGCTCATGAACACATTGCCCAGGGACAGAGTCTTCAGGCCGGTTTTCATATCAAATCCCATGCAGTTGGTATACACCCAGAAGAAGGAATCGTTCACATGGCAGCATACCCGGGCACCGGCACCGGATGCCAGGAAGATCAGGATGGGGTTGAGCCCCAGGCTGCTGGCAATGGGCGCACACAAAGTGGCTGCAGTGGTCACTGCCACAGTGCCGCTTCCCTGGACCACCTTCAGCAGTCCGGAGATCACAAAGGGAATCAGGATGAACGGCAGCCCGGTGTCGATGACCATCTGTGCCAGGCTGGCACCGGCTCCCGATGCTTTCAGCACAGCACCCAGGGCACCGCCGGCGGAAGTGATGAACACAATGGGCCCTGCATCTTTCAGGGTGGTATCCATGATTTTCAGGACATTTTCTCCCCCGATCCGTTTGCCCAGGGTAATGATGGCAAGGACGGCCCCAATGGCCAGAGCGATGTTGGCATCCCCCACAAAGGAGGTTACCGCCAGCAGCGGATGTTTCTTGGGCAGCAGCATGGAAGCCGTAGTATTCCCCACGATCAGCAGCAGAGGAATGACCAGGGGAACCAAGCTGGCCAGAGTCCCGGGAAGATCGTCCGTATTGTCATCGAACACTTCCTGTTCTTCCTTCAGGGCATCGGGCTGGAACTGATAATAACCAGCCGGCCGTGTCCGCAGATAGGTTTCCGCAAAGAGCCACCCTGCAGCCGTCATGAACACGGCCGCAAAGGCACCCCACATAATGGCCTGGCCGATATCGATGCCCAGCAGCCCGGCAGCTGCCAGAGGGCCGGGCGTGGGCGGCACATACACATGGGTGGCCAGCAGGCCCCCGGAAAGGCTGACAGCCAGCACTGCCAGCGGGATCCCGGTTTTTCTGTGGATGGCCTTGACCAGGGGGGCCAGGATTACACAGGCAGCATCGGAAAATACCGGGATGGAGACCAAATAGCCGGTAAGGGCCATGGCCAGGCTGGCCCGTTTCTGCCCTACCAGGCGGACGGCATCAATGGCCATCCGGTTGGTCCCTTTGGCGGCATCCAGATAGTTGCCCAACAGGATCCCAAAAATAATCACGATCCCGATGCTTTTTACCGTACCCGCAAACCCGCCGGTAATGGCTTTCACCGTACCCGGTCCGCCCAATCCGGACAGGATCCCCATGATCAGGGCCGTGGCCAGCAGGGCGATGAATGCATTGGCCTTGACTTTCAGGCACAAAAACAGCAGGACGGCAATCCCTATGACAAAGACCAGTTCAATTGGCATTTTTTTCTTTCCCCTTTCTCTGATTTCCGTGTTTTTTTGTGGAAATCCCGCACTTTCCAGACAAAGCTCATTCCGATCAGGACCAATGCCCCCAGAAGAAGGATCTGTTCCTGTGTCATTTACTTGTCTCCCGCTTCTGCCTTGATTTTAGCGAACCGTTGCCGCATCAAAGGTTTGATGCCCCCGGCTTCCAGGATTTTCAGAGCCTGGTCTCCCAGCTTTTCACAGGGATAGGTTTCGCCGGTTTCCTGGACCGTCACCTGATATTTTTCCAGATCCAGGGTCAGGGTCATCCCATCCTTCACCTTTTCCCGGATCCCTTTGCAGATAATGGGCAGCAGCCCCAGATTGATGGCATTCCGGAAAAAGATCCGGGCAAAGGAATCAGCCAGGACGGCTTTTGCTCCCATATTCAGCAGGGCAATGGGAGCATGTTCCCGGGAAGAGCCACAGCCGAAATTCCTTCCGGCCACCACCATCCCTCCCTGGGGGAAATTGGCAGCAATGGATTCATCCACGCCGCACAGACAGTGACTGCCGATTTCCTTGGGATCCACAATATCCAGATAGCGCCCCGGATAGATCTGATCCGTATCAATATTGTCTCCCACCACAATGATTTTTCCAGTTACTTTGGTTTCCATTGCCTGTTCCTCCTCTTACAGATATTTCCGCGGGTCGGTAATGTACCCGGTGATCATGCTGGCGGCTACCGTTGCAGGGCTGGCCAGATACATCAGCGCATCCTTGGAACCCATACGTCCCGGGAAGTTCCGGTTGGTGCTGGTAATGCAGACTTCCCCAGCTGTCAGCACCCCTTCATGGGCCCCCAGACAAGCGCCGCATCCCGGAGTGGAAATGGTGGCACCTGCCTGGATCAGATCCTGGATATACCCTTTTTCCAGGCATTTCTGCATCACTTCCGCCGAAGCCGGGATTACCACCAGCCGGGTATATTCCGGAATGTGTCTCCCCTTCAGGATTTTGGCAGCGATGGCAATATCTTCTTCCCGGCCTCCGGTGCAGGAACCGATGTATCCCTGGTTCAGTTTTACCGGGCCTTCAGCCACTACACTGGAAAGGGTATGGACATTTTCCACACTGCTGGGACAGGACAGTTCCGGTTCCAGTTGGGAAACGTCGAAGGTGTAGCTTTCAGAGTATTGGTACCCGGGATCCGTGTACTGGACTTCAAAAGGACGGACAGCCCGGGCTTTCACATAGTCCAGCACATCCTGGTTGGGCTGCATGTAAGCGGTTTTGGCTCCCATTTCCACGGCCATGTTGCAGATGGTCATCCGCCCGGCCACATTCAGATTTTCCACATAGCTTCCGGTAAAATCGATGGCTTTGTAAACCGCTCCGTCTGCCCGGATTTTCCCCAGTACGGCCAGGATCACATCCTTGGGGAACACTCCCTTGGGGGCTTCCCCTTCCAGACGGACTTCGATGATTTCAGGGATCCGGAACCACAGTTCCCCGGTCATCAGGATGGTAGCCATGTCCGTGGCTCCGCAGCCGGTACCCACCGCACCGAAGGCTCCATGGGTGGTGGTATGGCTGTCCGTTGCCACCACGATCATCCCCGGATAAATGACCCCGGCTTCCGGCATAACCTGATGGCAGACACCGCAGTTGGTGTCAAAATGGTATTTCAGGTTGTTCTTTTGAGCGAATTCCCGCATTTCCTTATGGTTCTGTGCACTTTTAATGGTGGGGCAGGGTGCATAATGGTCAAAGACAAAAGCGCAGCGGGTATTGTCCCAGACCTTTTCTCCGCCCATTTCATAAAAAGAATAGACCGTCTGGAGATACAGATCGTTGATTTCTGCAAAATCCACTTTGGCCATGACGATTTCGCCAGTTTCCACGCTTGCCTTTCCGGCATTTTTCGCAAAAATTTTCTCGATGGCATGCATAGTTGTATTCCTCCCTCATAATCCTCTCGTCTGCATAGTAGAATATCGTATATCGTATACGATATTTCGTATGAGATATTTTTACCATATTTCTCCTGGAAAAACAATCCTTCAAAAGAGTTTTCTGATATTTGGCTACAAATTGAATATCGTATACGATATTCAATTTTCCATATACAACATAAAAGATATTGAATTCCCGTCAAAAACTCCTTACAATAAAGGTATCTATTCATCCATAGGAGATCGTGATAATCATGCAAACCCTGAAAATGGTCCCCACCCGGGTGCGGGTCACTTCCATACTCAAACGTGCCATCTACAGCGGGGAATACAAATCCGGTCAGGAGCTGAGCCTGACTGCCATTGCAGAAAAGCTGGGCATCAGCCGGACCCCTGTCCGGGAGGCCTTTCAGACTCTGGCGGCCGAAGGCCTGATCACCCTGCGCATGAGCAAAGGTGCCATCGTCAATAAAATCGATAGGAAATTCATCCAGGATACTTTTGAAATGCGCATCCTCCTGGAATCCACCGCTGCCTACAAGGCCGCACAGAACGGTCTGAAAAATGGAGAAGAGCTGATGGCAAAGCTCAGAGCCCTGGCCGACACTAAAGGCCCCATTGACAGCAAAAGCTATGAGGAACTGAACCAGACCATCCATATGGCCATCTGGGAAGCTGCCGACAACCAGAAGCTGACCAGTTATCTCATGGAACTGTGGAACGGTCCCAGCACCGGCCATGCCATTCCGGAAGAACAGCAGCACTACCGGCTCTCCACGGAAGAGCATATCCAGATCCTGGAAAACATCCAAAACCACAACCCGGTTGCCGCAAAAAATGCCATGGAAAAACATCTCCGGCGCAGCGAAGACAATGTGCTGAATTACCTGGAAAACCGGGATGCGTAAAAAGAAAAGGTGCTGCACAGAACGTGCAGCACCTTTTCTTTTTGTCAGCGGTCAACGGTCAGTGACCGTTGGGACCCCCTTGTTCCCCCCATCTCCAACTGACTTTTGACGGGGCGCCGAGCCTGCGCCCCCTACGGTTATACACAATAAGAAGAACCTGGCCGAAGGACAGGTTCTATCCAACGACCCGAGACTCACGGCTCGAGACCCGAGACCTGAAAAGAGGGCTGTTGCCCTTGCAACAGCCCCCTTTTCTTTAATCAATCCTTCGATTGTGTTTAATTTTCCTTTAAGATTCCCTTCTATACTGGAACCATCAAGATATGGGAGGATCCGGATATGGAATATTGGGAACATGACGACAATCCGCTGCTGGGCTTTTATCATCGGCACTGGCCTGCTTTTCTGCTTCTGCTGCTGAGCCTGGTGCTGTTCTTTGCCGGCAACGGACAGCTGTTGATCACCGATCCGGTGGAATCCAACTATGCCCTTACCGCCAAGGAGATGCTGGCTTCCGGGGACTGGCTTTCCCCCCGGATCTACGGAAACTACTGGTATGACAAACCCTGGATGTTCTACGGAGAACTGCTGGCGGCCTTCCAACTGTTTGGAGAGACTTCCTTTGCCGCCCGGTTCTTCCCGGCGGTTTTCGGCACCATCGGGGTGCTCCAGACCTACTGGTTCGCCCAGAAGCTGTACAGCCGGAATGTGGGATTCCTCAGCGGTCTCATTATGGCCACCAGCGCGGAATATTTCTACCTGGCCAAAGCGGTGATCACCGATATGACCCTGTTCGTCACGCTGGACGGAGCCCTGATGCTGTTCTACCTGGCCAAGACAGAAAAACGGCCCCGTCTGTATTACGGAGCCTATGCCCTGGCCGGTCTGGCCATCCTGACCAAAGGGCCTCTGGGTCTGGTGCTCCCCGGCCTGATCATCCTGGCCTACCTGGCCGGGAACCGGGATTTCAAGACCCTGGCCCACATGAAGCTGTTCCGGGGGATCCTGCTGGCTCTGGCCATTGCCGCCCTTTGGTACGTCCCCATGACACTTCTCCACGGTTTCGCCTTCCTGGACGGGTTCATCGGGGTCCACAATGTGCTCCGGGCCACGGTGTCTGAACATCCCCGGAACAACACCTGGTGGTATTACTTCCTGATTTTCCTCATTGGCTGCTTCCCCTGGAGCCTGAGCCTGCCCTGGCTGTGGAAGAAGTACGGGAAGACCCTGAAGGAACGGATCAAGACCCGGACCTTCTGGAAGAGCCTGGACGACCAGCAGCGGTTCCTGTTCCTGTGGGTGCTGGTCACCTGGTTCTTCTTTGAATGCATGGCCACCAAATATCCCACCTACACCTTCCCCTACCTGCCCCCGCTGGCCATAGGCCTGGCCTGTGCCGTCAGCCGGCTGGATTTCCAGTACTGGGTGAAACGGGCAGCCGCGGCCATGGTCCTGCTGTTCACGGTGCTGTCTTTTGTGCTGGCCGCCCCTTTGTGCCGCCAGGCTTCCGCCTGGGATGTGGCCCAGCTGGTTTCCGTCCATCATGTGCCCGGGGTGCCGGTGTACGTGTACGGGGGCCGGTATCCGGTTTCCTTCACCTATTACAGCAAGATTCCCGCTCCCCGGCTGGTAACCCGGCAGCGGCTGCAGCAGATGCGGCCGGAAGGAATCAACTGGAACGCCAAGAACATGATGCCCTTCCAAGCCCTGGAAGATCTGCCGAATACGGGACGGCTCATTGTGCTGGTGGACCAGAGCAGCCAGAAAGACTTCCTCCAGCAGGTCCCGGGAGACTGGGAGAAGCTGGGAGAAGGAGGACGCTGGACCGTGTGGGGAAGAAACTGAATCTCCTGGAAGCAAAAAGGACTGTCCCTGTTACAGGGCAGTCCCTTTTTTCGGTATGGTGAAACCGGAGGCTTTCAGATCGATTCCTTCATGTTCCAGCAGCCACACTTTCCGGGGCATACCGCCGCCGTATCCGGTCAGGCTTCCGCTGGTCCCCACCACCCGATGGCAGGGAATAATCAAGCTGATGGGATTGTGGCCCACCGCTCCTCCCACGGCCTGTGCCGACATCCGCTCCTTTCCCTCCCTCCGGGCCATTTCCCGGGCAATGGCGCCATAGGTCATGGTCTTTCCGTAAGGAATGGTCAGCATGATCCGCCCTACCTGCTGCCGGAAATCACTGCCGGACAGTTCAAGGGGAGGCGTGAAGCCTGGATCTTTCCCCTGGAAATACAGGTCCAGCCAACGCCGGGTTTCCTGGAATACAGGGAGATCCGGCCGTTCTTCCACACCGTCTTCGTTTTTCATCCGGATTTCTTCATACTTCTCTCCCTGGAACCACAGCCCGTTCAGTTTTTCTCCATGGCTGCTCAAGAGGATGGTCCCCAAGGGACTTTCCACCTTATCCATATACAACACCGTCTTTTTCATGGTTTTCCCTCCTGTTCTGCCTTTATTGTACCAGAAAAAAAGAAAAAACCGGCGGTTATCAGACAGGAAAAAGGGGCTGCTGCAGACGCAGCAACCCTCTCAATGATTCCCCAGATACCACTGGACGAACTGTTTGGCAATCCTTCCGTTCCGGCCGGAGTGTTCCATTTCCCACCGGACCCCTTCCACCCGGAGTTCTTCCGGGGACAGCTGGATGCCTTCTTTCCGGAGTTCGTGGTCGATGATGGCCAGGTATTCCTGCTGGGTGGGAGCCCCGAAATGGAGGATCAGCCCAAACCGGTCGGACAGGGAAATGGATTCGTTGGTGGCGTCTTCCCGGTACACTTCCGCCTCCAGGTCGTCACTCCGGTCCGTCCAGGTTTCCTTCAGCAGGTGCCGCCGGTTGCTGGTGGCGCACAGCATCACATTGTCCGGCTGGGGAGCAGCCCCTCCGTCAATGGCGGATTTCAGGTACTTGTATTCCTTTTCGTTCTCATCAAAGGACAGGTCGTCGAAGAAGAACAGGAACCGGTGGCTGCGGATCTTCCCGGCCCGTTCCATGGCTTCCGCCAAGAGCTGGAGCTGATCCCGCTTGATCTGGACCAGACGCAGGCCCTGGGCACTGAACAGGGGGATCAGGGCCTTGATGGAGGTGGACTTCCCGGTGCCCCGGCTGCCCGTGGACAGCACATTGTTGCAGCCCCGGCCGGCCATGAACTGCCGGGTATTGGCCAGGAGCTTCTCCTTCTGGTCCTCATAACCCAGGATATCGTCCCAGGCGTAATGGGGAAAGTCGGCAATCCCCTGGAACCGTCCTTTGGCATCCAGGCAGAAGGCTTCATACCGGGCCATTTTTCCCCGGCCGTACCGCTGGTAATGGTGGAGCAGCAGCCGGGCCTGTCCGGCGGCTTCAGGGGTTTCTTTCAATTGCCGGGCCAGCTGGCTTTCCAGGTTCTCCCGGGCCGGCCGGCTGGGTTCATAATGGTCATAGAACCCGTCCTGGAACACCGCCTGCCCGGACAGGTCCAAAAAGGGACGGAGGGCCTCCAGGTCCCGGGTGAGAGCCGCCAGAAGGCCGCTGCCGGCGGTGCCCCGGTTTTCCGCCACCTGGGCGGCCAGGTTGTCCCCTTCTGCCAGGAGATGGAAAAAGTATCCCTGCCACAGGTTCCCGGCAAGGCCCAGCTCTTCAGCGGCGGCCAGGACAGCTTCCCGGGCCCGGGCCAGGTGTTTCTCCCGTTCCGGATGGGCCTGGGCTTTGGCCAGGCTGTGGATCACCGGATCCCGGCGAAGGTTCCGGAGGACGGACAAACGGGCAAACAGGCGGAAATCCGCGGTCTGGTTCTGGCTCATGGCTGTTCTCCTTTCCTTTCAGCCGGTTCCGTTTCTTCCGGCCGAGGTGCGGCCAGCAGGCTGTCCTTCACCGTCTGGGGCCCCCGTCCCAGGGCAATCTGGCCGGTGGTGGCGATTTCCAGGACGGTGTAGCTCCGGAGCATCTGCTTTAAGGCCTCAATATGATCCTGTCGTCCCGTAAGCCGGAAAATCAGGGAATCCGGATACACATCCACGATCTTGGCATGGAACAGGCCAGCAATGTTGGTCAGTTCTTCCCGGATCTGGGGGGTAGGGGCGCTGACCTTGATCAGGGTCAGTTCATAGCTCACCAGGGGGGCATCATCCAGGTTCACCACCTTGATTACATCGATGAGATGGCTCAGCTGGTGGATGGCCTGGTCCAGCTGGAACCGGCTTTCCACTCCCACCACCAGGTTGATCCGGCTGATTTCCGGGATTTCCGTGTAGCCTACGTTCAGGCATTCTATATTGATGTTCCGGCGGGCGATGAGTCCGGCCACATGGGACAGGACTCCCGGCCGGTTGTTGACCAGAAGGGCGATATGCTGCCATTTCATGGGTTTTCCTCCTTATTTCTCTTCCGGGCCCAGGATCATCTGATCCAGCCCTTTGCTGCCCGGGACCATGGGATAGACCCGTTCATCCTCGGGAATGGTGATTTCCAGCAGGGCGGATCCCTCCGACCCAAACAGGAACTCCAGACCTTCTGCCAGCTCTTCCGGCCGGGAAATGCTCCGGGAAGGGATCCCCATGGCTTCCGCGATTTTGGCCATGGAGGGCTTCCGGATCAGTTTGGTCTGGGAATACCGGCCTCCCCGGAACAGGCCCTGGAGCTGGCGCACCATGCCCAACTGGCCGTTCCGCAGGACGATGGTCTTCACCTGGATGCCGTAGGTGGGCAGGGTGGTGAATTCCTGACAGTTCATCAAAATGCTCCCGTCCCCGGTAATCAGGAGGACGGTTTTGTCCGGTTCCCCCACTTTGGCTCCCAGGGCGGCAGGAAGGCCGAACCCCATGGTGCCCAGCCCTCCGGACGTAAGGAAATGCCGGGGCTGTTCCGTAGGGAAGAACTGGGCCGCCCACATCTGGTGCTGGCCCACGTCGGTGACCACAAGGGTGTCCTGGGGAGCCCGGGCCGCCGCCTGTTTCAGGGCGGTTTCCGGAGAAATCCCCCCGGTGCACCCATGGGCGCTGCAGGGGACCTCCCGTTTCATTTCTTCTCCCTGTTCCCGCCAGGGAGCCGTCTGCTCTTTAACGGCTTCTGCCAGAGGTTCCACCAGACTGGCAAAAAGGGGCAGGGATTCCTGGAGATCGCCGGGCACCGCCACCTGGACCGGGATGATCTTGTTGATTTCCCCCGGTTCCACATTGAAATGGACGATCCGGGCCGCCGGGGCAAACAGGCTGGCCTTGGCGGTGGACCGTTCGTCGAACCGGACCCCGAAAGCCAGCAGCAGGTCACAGCCGGATACTGCCATATTGGCGGCGTAGCTGCCGTGCATCCCCAGCATCCCCAGGTTCTGGGGGAGGGAATCGGGCACGGCCCCTTTCCCCATCAGGGTGGTGACCACCGGGATCCCGGTTTTTCGGGCCAGTTCCGTAAGCACTCCTCCGGTGCCAGACAGGATCACCCCGCCTCCGGCCATGATCACCGGACGGTGGGCCCGGCAGAGGGCTTCCGCCGCCCGCCGGACATCGGACTGCCGGGGATGGAGACTCCCCTGGTAGCCCAGGAGATGGACCTCCTGGGGATACTGGAAATCCAGTCTGGCATCGAACACGTCGGTGACGATGTCGATGAGCACCGGTCCCGGCCGGCCGGTCCGGGCAATGTAAAAGGCTTCTTTCAGCACCTGGGGCAGGTTCTCCACCTTCCGGACCAGATAGTTGTATTTGGTGATGGGAGTGGTGATCCCTGCGGTGTCCGCCTCCTGGAAGGCATCCTGACCGATCAGGGAGGTGGCCACCTGACCGCTGATAATCACCAGGGGAATGGAATCCATGTTGGCGGTGGCAATCCCCGTCACCATGTTGCAGACCCCGGGGCCGCTGGTGGCAATGCACACCCCCACCTTTCCGGTGGCCCGGGCGTACCCGTCCGCCGCGTGGATGGCCCCCTGTTCGTGGCCGGTGAGAATATGGGGAAAGTTGGTTTTGTAAATGGCATCATACAGGCCCAGTACGGCCCCTCCCGGGTAGCCGAAAACCACCGGGACCTGTTCTGCTTTGAGACATGCAAGGATGGCTTCTGCGCCGGTCATTTCCATAAGAGGTCCTCCTTCAACGCTGTTTCCTTTTCAACTGGGCCCTGGTATCGTGGCCCTGATCCTTTTCAATGGGTTCTGGTATCGGAACCCGGGTGGGGAAAGTCGATTTGACGGTTGCCGCAGAAATAAAAAAAATCCGTCCCTCCAAAGGGACGGAAAAATCCGCGGTACCACCCTGTTTCCCCGGTCCATTGCTGGTCCGGGACACTTTGCCACGTACAGTCATACGCGCTTCCGGTAACGGGGAACACCGTCCAGGCCTACTGCACTGCTTCAGCCTGTCTCCTCCGGGACCAGTTTCCTCCAGGTTCCCCTGATGGCTCGCACCTGCCGCCATCTCTCTGTCAGCTTCCCCCGGACTACTCTTTCCCCTCATGGGATTGGGATTTGAAATTGTGAATTGTCGCTATTTTATCTCCCGTGAGGACGCTTGTCAATATCTTTTTGTGTTTTTGTTGCATTCTCCTGTTTTTTATTTTTTAATTGTAAAGAAAGAAACAGCCCATAAACTCTTTCGAAACAATCTTTCCTTCCATTCGGAGGCCCCAGGAAAAATGCTATAATATGAAGACATTCAAAAAGAAAGGAGCCTCCCGCTTTTCCCGGGCGGGACTGTGGAACCTATGCGCTGGAAAGACCTTCCCATCCGGAAACGGCTGCTGGCCGCCAACTATCTGATGATCCTGACCCCTGTACTCTGCTTCATGGTGCTCAGTGTGGGGATTTTCTGGATCTTTGGTATAGAAAACCTGAACCGTGCCAGCGTCCTTTCCTTCATCTGGCCGGAAAGCGGCCCCACTCTGTCCATCCAGTTTGAACTGACCCGGCTCCGGGTCCGGTCAGACCATTACAACCCGGACAAACCCAAACCTCTGCTGCTGGTCAGTGACCATCTGGAAGACCAGGGGCTCCGGGTACTGCTGGAACGGAACGGCCAGCCCTTCTATGTGACGGAAGGGCAGCAGCCGGAGGAAATCCGCACCGCCACTCTCCAGCAGGTACCGGAAGGCCGGGGTGGCATCAGCTGGGGAAAAAAAGGAGTGGCCTTCTACTACCGTTCCCTCCAGACCGGCGTGGAAACCTATGTGGTGGGGGCTGACCCGCTGGTGGAAACCGACGACCGGTTCGCCATGCACTCCAAGGAACTGTTCAAGGGCAGCTTCGTAGGAGCCTTCCTGCTGGTGATGCTGACCGCTGCCCTGGCAGGCCTGGCTCTCAGCCGGCTTATGGCCGTCCAGCTGCTGAAGCCTTTGAACAAACTCCGCCGGGTGGCCGCCCAGGTGAGCCGGGGAGACCTGGATACCCCGGTGAAAGCCGACAGCCGGGATGAAATCGGAGACACCCTCCGGGCCTTTGAGACCACCCGGCTGGAACTGCGCCATGCCCGGGAAAAACGGGAGCAGTATGACCGGAGCCGGAAGGAAATGCTGGCAGGGATCGCCCACGACCTGGCCACCCCTCTCACCAAAATCCAGGGCTATGCCTCCGGGCTCCAGGACGGGATCGCGGACACCCCGGAAAAACAGCAGCGGTACCTCCAGAAAATCCTGGAAACCACCGAAAGCATGGCCAAACTGAACCAGACCCTGTTCCTGTTTTCCAAACTGGATCTGGACCAGGTTCCCTTCCATTGGGAAACGGTGGATCTTTGCGCCTGTCTGAAGGACTATGTGGAGGAACAAAAGGATCACTGGGAACAGAACGGCCTCCAGGTGACTCTGGAAAGCACCCTGGACCGGGCCCCTGTGAAAATGGACCGGGACCAGTTTGCCCGGGTGCTGGACAACCTGCTGAGCAACAGCTGGAAATACAAAACGGAAAAAACCGGCACCGCCCAATTCCACCTGTTCTCTGACGGAAAGAACCGGGTACGGCTGGAACTGGCGGACAACGGATCCGGGGTGGCACCAGACCAGCTGGACCGGATCTTTGAAAGCTTCTACCGGACGGACCGGGCCCGGAGCCATGTGTCCGCCGGCAGCGGCCTGGGCCTGGCGGTGGTCCGGAAAATCGTGGAAACCATGAAGGGAAAGATCTGGGCGGAGGCCAATCAGCCCAGGGGCCTGAAAATATGCATGGAATTTTCTTTGGAGGAGAATGGGAACAATGGAAAAGATCCTGATTGTTGAAGATGACAGGGATATAGCGGAACTGGAACGGGATTATCTGGAAGCCAACGGCTATCAGGTGGAAATCGCCCCGGACGGCCCCTCCGGGGAAAAGAAAGCCCTGGAACCAGAGGTGGATCTGGTGCTGCTGGACATTATGCTGCCGGGGCTGGATGGGTTCCAGGTGTGCCGGCAGATCCGGGAAAAGCGGAACATCCCCATCCTTATGGTGTCCGCCCGGCAGGAAGATGTGGACAAGATCCGGGGCCTGGGCCTGGGCGCCGATGACTATATCGTGAAGCCCTTCAGCCCGGGAGAACTGGTGGCCCGGGTAAAGTCCCATCTCCAGCGGTACCGGCAGCTCACCGGCCAGAAAGCCGCCAGCCCGGTGCTCCAGCGGGGAGGCCTGACCATCGACCGGGAAGGCCACCGGGTCTATGTGGACGGGAAAGAAGTGATCATGCCCAACAAGGAATTCGCCCTGCTGCTGTTCCTGGCGGAACATCCGGGGATCGTGTTCAGCAAAGAGACCCTGTTCGAGCGGATCTGGGGAGAAGATTCCCTGGGGGACACGGCCACGGTTTCCGTCCACGTGAACCGGATTCGGGAAAAGATCGAAACCTCCACCACCAAACCGGAGTACATCGAAACCGTATGGGGCGTGGGCTACCGGTTCCGGAAATAGAAAAACGGCTATTACATTCTTTACACTTTTTATTTTCGTTTTGTGCTTTTGGAACTTTTTTAAAAATCATGTTGACAACTGTTCTTGTGCAATGTATACTGACACCATCCTTTTCAAACCAAGTGAACAAGGCAAATCCCATGAAGGGAACGAGTACTTTGCCTCCCGTTTCTCCCAGAGAGCTGACAGATGGTGAGAGCCAGCAGAAACCGGCAAACGAAAATCCTCCCCCAGGAGCCTGCTGAAAAACAGTAAGCACGGACGGCTTTCCCCCGTTAACCGGAACGCGTATGATAGTACGTTGCAGAGCGCTCCAGGCCAGCAATGGCCGGAGAACCAGGGTGGTATCGCGGAAACTTTCCGTCCCTATTTTCATAGGGACGGATTTTTTTATACGAAAAACCCCTGCAGCGTATCCCCATTTTATTTCTATTTTCAAAGGAGATGTTTCCCATGGCAAAAGTATTTTATGACAAGGACGTTAACTGGAGCGTACTGAAAGACAAGACGGTGGCCGTCATCGGCTACGGCAGCCAGGGCCATGCCCATGCCCTGAACCTGAAGGAAAGCGGCGTCAACGTGGTGGTGGGCCTGTACAAAGGCAGCAAATCCGCCGATGTGGCCCGGGCTGCCGGCCTGGAAGTGAAGACCGTAGCCGAAGCGGTAGCCGCTGCTGACGTAACCATGGTCCTGATCCCTGATGAAAAGCAGGCCGATGTGTACAAAGCCGAAATCGCTCCCAACCTGAAAAGCGGCAGCGCCCTGGCTTTTGCCCATGGGTTCAACGTCCATTTCAAGCAGATCGTCCCTCCCGCTGATGTGGACGTGTTCATGGTGGCTCCCAAAGGTCCGGGCCATCTGGTCCGCCGGACTTTTGTAGAAGGGGGCGGCGTCCCTGATGTATTCGCAGTGGAACAGGATGCCACGGGCAAATGCTTCGACCTGGCCCTGGCCTATGCCAGAGGCATCGGCGGCACCCGTGCCGGGGTCATCCAGACCACCTTCCAGGAAGAAACGGAAACTGACCTGTTCGGGGAACAGGCTGTCCTGTGCGGCGGCATCTGCCAGCTGATCACCAACGGATTCGAAACCCTGTGCGAAGCCGGCTATCAGCCTGAAATCGCCTACTTTGAAACCTTCCATGAAATGAAACTGATCGTGGACCTGATGTACGAAGGCGGCATGGCCAAAATGCGGAAATCCATTTCCGACACCGCCGAATATGGGGACTATACCGCCGGCCCGAAAGTGGTGACCCAGGATTCCAAAGCTGCCATGAAACAGGTTCTGAAGGATATCCAAGACGGCACCTTCGCCAAAGACTGGCTGCTGGAAAACCGTGCCGGCGGCCGGGCTCACTTCCTGGCCATGCGCCGTCAGCATGCGGAACATCCCATCGAAAAAGTCGGGGAAAAACTGCGCAGCATGATGCCCTGGCTCCATGAAAACGACAAAAACGAGTAATCCACAACCATTCCAGCTTTAAAGGAGGCAGGGGAAACCATGAAAATCACCGGTGCAGAAGCCGTCATCGAAAGTTTGCGAAAAGAACAGGTCCAGGTTGTCTTCGGCTATCCTGGAGGGGCCGTACTGAGCCTGTATGATGCTCTGTACCGGATGAAATTCCCCCATATCCTCACCGGCCATGAACAGGGGGCCGTCCATGCAGCGGACGGCTATGCCCGGGCCACCGGGAAAGTGGGTGTCTGCTTTGCCACCAGCGGTCCCGGAGTCTGCAACATGGTCACCGGCATTGCCACCGCCAATATGGATTCCATCCCTCTGGTGGTGATCAGCGGCCAGGTGGCCACCCATCTCATCGGCCGGGATTCCTTCCAGGAAGCGGACATCTCCGGCATCACCACCCCCATCACCAAGCACAACTACCTGGTGAAAAAGGTTCAGGACCTGCCCCGGGTGCTGAAGGAAGCCTTCTACATCGCCCGGAGCGGCCGGCCGGGACCGGTGCTGGTGGACGTGGCCAAGGATGTGTTCGACACGGCCTTTGACTACGAATATCCGGAAACCGTCTCCCTCCGGGGGTATCAGCCCCTCCAGGAAGGCCGGGAAGAAGAAGTGGACCGGGCCCTGGAGGCTCTCCGTAAGGCTCACCGTCCCCTTTTGATGGTGGGCGGCGGAGTGGTCCTGTCCGACACTGCGGACACCCTCCGGCAGATCGTCCAGGCCGCCCAGCTGCCGGTGGTATACACCCTTATGGGCAAAGGAGCCATCCCCGACGCCTGGGAAGAAAACCTGGGCATGGCCGGCATGCACGGCACCTGGACCGCCAACATGGCCATCACCCAGTGTGACCTGCTGCTCACGGTGGGAGCCCGGTTCGACGACCGGGTCACCGGCTCCGTGGCCAACTTCGCTCCCAAAGCCCGGATCGTCCATTTCGACATCGATCAGGTGGAGATCAACAAGATCGTCCACGCGGATCTCAGTGTGAACGGGGATCTCCGCTGGTCCCTGCCCGCCTTCTGGAAGAAACTGGAAGCCGCCCCCATTCCGGCGGTCCAGACCGTCACCTGGCGCCAGGAGCTCCAGGAAATGAAGGCCGGCCATCCTTCCGGGACCCGTCCTTCCTCTGACAGAGGGCTTTCTCCCCAGGTGGTGCTGGAACAGCTGGCCCAAAAGGCCGGTCCCGATTCCATTGCCGCCACCGATGTGGGCCAGCACCAGATGTGGGCCGCCCAGTTCTACCCGGTTTCCCAGCCCCACC
Source organism: Acidaminococcus sp. (assembly GCF_057597765.1). NCBI lineage: Bacteria > Bacillati > Bacillota > Negativicutes > Acidaminococcales > Acidaminococcaceae > Acidaminococcus > Acidaminococcus sp. Next base: position 191,156 of record NZ_DBMBXK010000003.1, read on the forward strand.
ACTTCATCACTTCCGGAGGCCTGGGGACCATGGGCTACGGTCTGCCCGCCGCCCTGGGCGCCAAACTGGGAGCCCCGGACAGCCCGGTGGTGCTGATTACCGGGGATGGCAGCATCATGATGAACTGCCAGGAATTTGCCACCCTCCACAAATACGGCATTGCCGTAAAGACTGTGGTCCTGCGGAACAACACCCTGGGCATGGTCCATCAGTGGCAGGGGATGTTCTACCAGGGCCATTTTGCCGAATCCGACCTGACCGCCAATCCGTCCATTGCCGGAATCGCCCGCTCCATGGGGGTACCGGCCTGGACAGTGGAAAGAGAGGACCAGCTGCCGGAAGCCCTGGACAGACTTTTTTCCCAGGACGGCCCGGCCCTTCTGGAAGTGACCATCCCGCCGGACGAAAATGTCTACCCCATGGTCCCCGGTGGAAAGAAACTGGATGAAATGGTAACAGGAGGCGAACAATCATGATCCGACAGCATCTGGCCATCCTGGCCGACAACAAGCCCGGGGTCCTGACCCATGTAGCCGGACTGATCAGCCGCCGGGCCATCAACATCGAGTTCATCAACGCCGGCTATACGGAAGAACGGGACGTGACCCGGATCAACATCGTGGTGTCCGTAGAGGACCGGTACGAGCTGGACCAGGCCATCAAACAGCTGGCCAAGCTTATCGATGTGATCAAGGTGGTGAACCTGGACGACGCTCCCTTTGTGAGCTACGAACTGGCCATGATCAAGGTCAGCGCCCCCACCCCCCAGGTGCGGGAAGAACTGACCAACCTGGCGGACCTGTTCCATGCCAAAGTGGTGGACGTGCAGAAAAAGTCCCTGGTGCTCCGGCTCACCGGCCGGGAAGACCACATCGACGCCCTGCTGGAAGTCCTGGAAGACTACCAGATCATAGAAATCGCCCGGACCGGGCAGATTTCCCTGGGACGGGGGCTGGTGCCGGTGAAGAAGATGTAAATGAAAAAAGGGGGTGTGAATTTTTTCACACCCCCTTTTGCTGCTCCAGCCAGCACCCCTTCTCATGGCTCCAGATGACTCCTACGGCCTGGAGGAGGGAGTAGACCACCGTGGTGCCCACGAATTTCATACCCCGCTTCTTCAGGTCTTTGGACAGGGCATCGGACAGAGGGGAATGGGCAAGGCCCGTTTCCCGGATGGTCTTTCCTTCCGTCCAGTGCCACAGGTACCGGTCGAAGGTCCCCCATTCCTTTTGGATGGTCAGGAACACCTGAGCATTGGTCACGGCGGCCCGGATCTTCAGCCGGTTCCGGATAATGGCGGGATTTTGCCGGAGGGCTTCTGTTTTTGCTTCCGTATAACGGGCAATGATTTCCGGGTCGAAGCCGTCAAAGGCCTGCCGGAACCCTTCCCGCTTGTTCAGTACGCACTCCCAGGAAAGGCCGGCCTGAAAGGTTTCCCAAAGCAGCATTTCGAACAGTTTCCGGTCTTCATGGACCGGCCGGCCCCATTCCTCATCATGGTACCGGATATACAAGGGATTGTTGGGATTGGCCCAGAAACACCGTATTTTCCCGTCCGCCCATTGGGTCATAATTTTCATCTCCTTCATCAGAAAAAGCTGCCTTTCCAGGCAGCTTTTTTCCTTCGGCCGCTGACCCTTGACAGCTGACCGCTGACGGTCTGTTGCCCAGGCAGCAGACCCCTTATTTTCTCACCGCTTCCGCCACCAGTTGGCCCATTTTCTTCGTGCCTACGGTGGTAAGTCCTTCTCCGGCCAGGTCCGGAGTCCGGTAGCCAGCTTTCATCACCTCGTCCACGGCCTTTTCGATGGCCCGGGCGGCTTCTTCCTGATGAAGGGAATAGCGCAGCAGCATGGCAGCAGACAGGATGGTCCCCAAGGGATTGGCAATGTCCTTTCCGGCAATGTCCGGGGCGCTGCCGTGGATGGGTTCATAGAGCCCGGTGCCGTCCCCCAGGCTGGCAGAAGGCAGGAGCCCGATGCTGCCGGCAATGGTGGAGGCTTCGTCGCTGAGGATATCCCCGAAAATGTTATTGGTAAGGATCACGTCGAACTGTTTCGGGTTCAGCACCAGCTGCATGGCGCAGTTGTCCACATAAAAATGGTTCAGTTCCACATCAGGATACTTGGCCTCATGGATTTCTTCCACGATTTTCCGCCACATCCGGGAGGCCCCCAGCACATTGGCCTTGTCCACGCTGGTCACCTTGCCCCGGCGCAGCCGGGCTGCCTCGAAGGCTTTCACGGCGATCCGTTCCACTTCCGGACGGGTGTATTTTTCCACGTCAGAGGCGGTTTCCACCCCGTCCACCAGGGCAGCTTCCCGGTGTTCCCCGAAATAGATGCCCCCGGTGAGCTCCCGGACGATGACCAGATCGGCCCCTTCCGCCCGTTCCGTCTTCAGGGGAGACAGATGGGCCATGTAGGGCCGCACCTGGACCGGACGCAGGTTGCAGTAGAGTCCCAGGGCCTTCCGGATGCCCAAAAGACCCTTCTCCGGCCGTTTGGTCACGTCTTCGATATGATCCCATTTGGGACCCCCTACGGCCCCCAGCAGGACCCCGTCAGCAGCCTTGGCGCTGGCGATGGTTTCTTCCGGCAGGGGAGTGCCGAACTGGTCATAGGCACAGCCCCCCATAAGCTTATGATCGTAGGAAATGTCCAGGCCGAACACTTCCGCCGTTTTCTTCAGGACTTCCAGAGCCGCATCGGTGATTTCAGGGCCGATGCCGTCCCCGGCCAATACAGTGACTTTCATCAGGCATGGACTCCTTTCACATAATTGATGAGACCGCCGGCTTCGGCGATTTTCCGGACAAAGGCTGGCAGGGGATGGGTCTTGATGGTCAGGTTCTTGTTCACCACATGGATTTCTCCCTTGTCAAAATCCACTTCCACCTGGTCTCCGGCCTGGATCTTTTTGGCTTCTTCCCCGATTTCCAGCACCGGCAGGCCGATGTTGATGGCATTCCGGTAGAAGATCCGGGCAAAGCTTTCCGCAATGATGCAGGCGACCCCTTTCTGCTGGATCACAATGGGGGCGTGTTCCCGGGAAGACCCGCAGCCGAAGTTCCGGCCGGCCACCATAATGTCCCCGGGTTTTACATTGGGGGCAAAGGTGGTGTCGATGTCTTCCATGGCATGTTCACTCAGTTCCTTGAAATCGGAGATGTTCAGGTAGCGGGCGGGGATGATTACATCCGTGTCCACATGGTCTCCGTAACGCCATACTTTACTCATTTCAGTACCTCCCTGGGATCAGTGATGTGACCGGTAACGGCGCTGGCAGCAGCCGTCAGCGGGCTGGCCAGGTAGACTTCGCTGTCCACATGGCCCATGCGGCCCCGGAAATTCCGGTTGGTGGTGGAAACGCACCGTTCCCCGGCAGCCAGGATGCCCATGTAGCCGCCCAGGCAGGGTCCGCAGGTGGGAGTGGAAACCGCTGCACCGGCTTCGATGAAGATATCCAGCAGCCCGTTGTCCATGGCCCGTTTGTAGATTTCCTGGGTAGCCGGGATGATGATGCACCGGACCCGGGGATCCACTTTCCGCCCCTTCAGGATCCGGGCCGCAGAAGCCAGATCCTCGTACCGTCCGTTGGTGCAGGACCCGATCACCACCTGGTCGATGGCCAGGTCTTTGCCTTCCGCCGCCGGATGGGTGTTTTCCGGCAGATGGGGATAGGCCACCACCGGCACCAGCTTGTCCAGTTCGATGGTGATGGTCCGGTCGTAGACCGCATCCTCATCTGCTTCCACCGGTTCCCATTCCCGGGTGACTCCCCGTTCCTTCAGGTATGCCCGGGTCTTGTCATCCACCGGGAAGATGCCGTTTTTGGCCCCGGCTTCAATGGCCATGTTGCAGATGGTGAACCGGTCCGCCATGGCCAGTTCCCCTACTCCTTCTCCGAAGAATTCCAGGGACTGGTACAGGGCACCGTCCACCCCGATCATCCCGATCAGGGTCAGGATCACGTCCTTGCCGGAAATGTAGTCCGTCTTTTTGCCGGTGAGCACCACTTTGATGGCCTTGGGGACCTTGAACCAGGTCTGGCCGCTGGCCATGGCTGCCCCCAGGTCCGTCTGGCCCACCCCGGTGGAGAAGGCGTTGACAGCCCCGTAGGTGCAGGTGTGGGAGTCAGCCCCGATCACCAGTTCCCCGGGAGCCACCAGCCCGCTGTCCGGCACCAGGGCGTGTTCGATGCCCATCCGGCCCACTTCGAAATAATTGGTGATGTTATGCTTCCGGGCAAAATCCCGCATATGCTTGCACAAAGTGGCGGATTTGATGTCCTTGGGAGGAGAGAAATGGTCCGGCACCAATGCGATCTTGTCCTTGTTGAATACCGGACGGCCGATTTTGTCGAATTCGTCAATGGCCGGAGGCCCGGTAATGTCGTTGGCCAGGGTCAGGTCAACCTGGGAAACCAGCAGTTCCCCTTCTTCCACCTCCGGACGGCCGGCATGCCGGGCCAGGATTTTCTGTGTTCTTGTCATTCCCATACGTATTCCCCTCTCTTGCACAAAAAGCCCCTACCTGCTGCAAAGCAGATAGGGGCGAATGGACGCGGTACCACCCTATGTTGGGTCTCATTCAGTTTAACGCACTGTGGACGGCAGGGACTACTGGACTTTCCCCCCTGCGGCTCCCGGGTGAGAGGAATCCTCGAAGCTTACCGGCTCACACCAGCCGCCGGCTCTCTGGAAGTTTCTGCGATTCCGCTCCCGTTCATTACCTGTGTTTGTTTGAAATGGTATGGTTTACATTATGCCACTGCACTCTGTTTCTGTCAATAGTTTTTTGTATCCGATTTAAAAAAATCAGTCGAAAATTCCAGCCTTGTCATATTGCGGGGAAATTACGACCTTTGCATTTTCATCCACATAGCCCCATTTTTTCTTTTGGGCGTCCTTGTAGGCCGCCCGGTCCGCTGTCAGAGGCCCCAGTTCCCGGAGCTCGGACCGGAAAGGGGCCACCGGATTCCCGGTTTTGTCGATGATCCCGCCTTTTTCCTTTTCCACTGCTGTGGTCCGGTCCTGGAAGAAGTTCTGGACACTGTCGAACCGGTTGGGGATCACCACTTTGTTGGTCTCGTCGATGAACCCCCACTTTTTGTCCGACTGGAAGGCGGCCAGTCCCTCACTGAAGGGCAGCAGGGCATCGTAGGCTGCCGGGATCACCACCTGGCCTTTGGCATCCACCATGCCCCAGTGGCCCTCGTCCCGGATGAGGGCCAGTTTCCCGTAGAAGGGGGACACAAAACTGTAGGTGGGAGAAATCACTTCCTGGCCTTGTTTGTTCACATAGCCCCGGTACATACTGGAGGGCATCACTGCTCCCGGAGAGATGCCGATGCTGCCGCCCCAGCCGTGATGATGGTGATGATGGTGGTAACCGTAATCTCCCCAATAGGGACCCCAGCCCGGGCCCACGCCCCAGTAGGGACCGCCCCAGCCCCAGCCGTCTCCCCAGCCCCAGCCGATGGAGATGTAATCCAGGAAGCTGTGGCTGGCCCGGCGGACCCCCACTTCCGCCAATCCATTGTCCTGAAAGTCCCCTACGAAGGCATAGGGCTTCAGTTTGGCGTATTTCTTTCCCTGGGTGTCCATGAGCCAGCCTCCGTCCACCACGGCCACCCCCTGGTGGAAGTCCCCGGCCTTTTTCACGCTCATGCTGGGCAGCAGGCTCCCGTCCTTCCGGATATAGAACCACTGGCTGTCTTTTTTCACCGCGGCCAGCCCTTCGCTGAAGCTGCGGACTTCCTTGTACTGGGCGGGGATCACCAGTTTCCCGGTTTTGTCCGCAAAGCCCCATTTGCCCTGGGTTTTCACCGGGGCCAGCCCTTCCTGGAAGGCCCGGGCCTCTTCCCATTCCCCGGGAAGCCTGGCTCCCTGGAGGGTGTAGAAATTCCACTTCTTTTCCGCCACGCCGCCGATGATCCCTTCATTGATATCGGTGATCTTCTTCAGGGTGGGGGCCAGCAGCTGCTTTCCCTCCCGGTCATAAAGGCCGTATTTTCCCTTCAGCTGGACCAGGATCACCGGATCCTCTTTCGGATCCCCCACTGCGATTTTTTTATAGACCAGGGGCAGGATTTCCTTCCCTGCCTGGTCGATCACGCCCTGCTTTCCGTCTTTCTCCACCACGGCCACATGGTCGGCGGCAAAAGCCGTCTGCCCCAAAGCCAGAGAAAGTCCAACCAGCAGAGCCATCTGTTTTCCGTTCATAGAAAACACCTCCGTTCACTTGCCTTATTGTACCATAGAACGGGATCCTGTTACACTGGTCCGGATCAGGCCGCAGAGGGCTTCCATGGCCCGGGTCATGTAGGCCCCCTTCCGCCGGGCCAGGTACAGGGTCCGGTCCAGCGGATGGTCTTTCACCTGGAAGAACACCGACTGATCCGTCCGGGCCAGGGTGGGAAAAGCCAGCCGGGGGATCAGGGCGAACCCATGGTTGGCCAGGGCCAGCCGGTGAGCCAGTTCCACGCTGTCCGTTTCCAGGATGATCCGGGGCTGGATCTTCCCCTCCCGGAAGAACTGATCCGCCTTGTACCGGAGCCCCCGCCCCGGTTTCAGCAGGATAAAGGGCTGATTCCGGAGCCGCCCCACATCCTCCATCACATGGCCGGTACCCGGGGTCCAGGAAAACTGCCGGCTGAAGCCGGGAGGGGCCTCCAGATACACCGTATCCGTCAGCAGCCGGGTGTATTCCAACTCCGGATCGTCAGGGAAATAGGTCAGGGCCAGGTCCAGTTTTCCCTGCCGGAGGAGAGGATTCAGCTGTCGGATCAGGGTTTCCGTCAAACGGAGTTCCACCTGGGGATACAGGGTGCGGAACTGCTCCAGGATCACCGGCAGCAGGGTCTCACTGGAGATCCGGGACAGCCCCAGACGGATCTGGCCGCTTTGGGAATCCCGCAGGTCATGGATCTCCCGGAGACCGTTCTGGTAGTTTTCCACCATGGCCTGGGCCATCCGGGCATAGATTTCTCCCGCCTGTGTCAGGTAGACTCCGCTGGCTTCCCGGACCAGGAGAGGCATCCCTGCTTCCTTTTCCACCGTTTTCACGATCCGGCTGAGAGCAGGCTGGGACAGGCCCAGCTGGGCGGCGGCAGCGGTAATGTTGCCGTTTTCGCAGACTTTCAGGAAATCCCGCAGGTATTTTTCATGGAACATGGCAGTCCCTCCTTTTGTTATATCATTTTTGCTATATCCCTATTATACTATTAAGATTTTACAGTATGGAACCCATTGTCTATAATAAAAGTATCCTGCCGGACAGGCGCTCCGGCTTCCAAAGGAGATCTTTCCATGAAACAACGTTTTCCCGCCTTACTGGCATCCGCCCTGCTGGGCTTCCTGCTCCGGCAGCTGGCCATCCCCATTCCCTATTTGCTGGGAGGCATCATCACCGGTTTTGTTGTACGCACTTTTCTGGATAATTCCTTCCAATGGCCCCGGGCCTGGCGGGGGCTGATGCTGGGGGTAGCCGGCTACGGCATCGGCAGCAACTGCACCCCGGACACCTTCCTTAAAATGAGCCAGGAAACCCTGGGGATCCTGGGTGCCAGCCTGTTCACCCTGGGCGTTTCCGTGGCCGTGGCCATCCACATGCACCGGCACACCTTCGCCAACCTGCTCAGTTCCATTATGGGCTGCCTGCCGGGAGGACTGACAGCCATGACCGTGCTCATGGACGATTATGAGGAAGCAGACGAAAACGTGGTGGTAGTCTCCCAGTGCCTGAGGCTGTTCGTGGTGGAAGTCAGCGTGCCCTTCCTGGCCATCAACCTGTTCGGAGGCCAGATCACCCGGGCCGCCGGCGCCAGTCTGTGGGTCACCACCCTGGGTGATTTCCGGAGCCTGTTCCATCCGGGCTGGCTGCTGGTGGTCCCCCTGGTGTTCCTGGGCCGGTTCCTGGCCCAAAAGACCCATATGCCCACAGGGCAGCTGCTGGGACCCATTCTGATCACTTCCCTCTTTGCTCTGTGGCAGGGCAGTGTGCCCCGGGTCCCGGCTCCCGCCATGGCTTTTGCCCAGCTCCACATCGGCCTGTACATCGGCACCATGATGGACCGGGAAAAACTGCTGAAGACCCGGGAACTGATTCCCAACGTACTCCTGGGTTCCCTTTTGATGGTGGCTTCCAGCGCCGCCCTGTCCCTGTTCATGTCCCGGCTCTACGGTTTTTCCACCCTTACCGCCTTTCTGGCCCTGGCCCCCGGAGGCATTGCGGAAATGTGCCTTACCGGCCTGGAAATGCACCAGGATGTAGCTGTGATCCTTACCTACCAGCTGGTCCGGGTGCTCATGCTGGCCATGGGAGTGCCCTTTGTGATCCGGAGGTTCTTCAAGCCGGACAGCGGAAAAAAAGGGGCTGCTGCATAAGCAGCAGCCCCTTTTTGAGGTCGCGGGCCGCGAGTCGTGAGTCGCGGCCCACTGGATAGAACCTGTCCTTCGGCCAGGTTCTTCTTATTGTGTATAACCGTAGGGGGCGCAGGCCCGGTGCCCCGCAAAATGCACAGATAATCGATGATTTGGCGGGCAGCCCGGCGTGCAGCCCCTATGGTACCGATTTACACATCCAAAAATTTGCCTGCAAATTTTATCATTCGGCCATTGACGATTGACCATTGACGGGGATATTGCATACATATTTTTCACGTGCAATATTCCCCCTTTTTCACTGCCAGTTGATCAACAGCGCTATGGCCACGGTCACCATCTGGGTAGCCAGGAGCATGGAGAACCAGAGAGAATTTTTATACCGCCTTCGATGAAGTAAAACGGAATAAAAAAGGGCTGTTGCATGAGCAACAGCTCCTCAACGTTCAGCTGTCAACGTTCAACGGCCCCAGATACAAAAAATACCCTTGCGGCTTCACAACCGCAAGGGTATTGGTTTTTCATTTGGTGGAGACAAGGAGGATCGAACTCCTGACCTCTTGCATGCCATGCAAGCGCTCTCCCAGCTGAGCTATGCCCCCAAACGACTCCTTAAGTATACCCCCAAAAGGGGTTCCTGTCAACAACTTTTTTCATGGTTTTGAAAAAAACCGTTCAAAGCCTGTGCCAGCAGGCTTCCTTCGGCCATTGACAATTGACCATTGACGGAAAGCGCAGCTTCCCTTACTTCACCAGACTGGTCCACCCGTTTTCCTGGGTGATCTTCCCTTCCTTCATCAGGCGCCCCAGGGCCCGTTTGAAAGCGGCTTTGGAAATGCCGAAGGCGTCTTTGATGATTTCCGGCGGGGTGGCATCGCTGTAGGGCATGGTGCCCTGGCGTTTTTCCAGGAGGGCCAGGATCCGTTCGCTGTCGGTGACCATGGCTTTTTCCTTCACTTCCCGGAGGGACATGTCCACCCGGCCGTCTTCCCGGACGAAAGTGACCCGTCCGGTGACCTTCTGACCGAAGTCCAGCCGTCCGCCAGGCACTTCGCTCCGGTGGATGAAGGCCAGATACCGCTGGGTGGTCAGCAGGAAGAAACCTTCCGGCAGGATGTTGTAGACGGTGCCGGTAAGTTCATCTCCCACCTTCACATCTTTAGCCGGTACGGAAGCCCGGACCATATCCTCTTCCACCCGCATGGTCACGGCCTGCCGGCCGCTTTTATCCCGGTAGAGCTTCACCCATACCAGCTGTCCCGGAGACACATGGCCCCGCATTTCGCTGTAGGGCAGGAATACCCCCCGTTCCGCGCCGATGTCCACAAAGCCCCCCTGCCGGGTGACGGACAGGACCTTCACATACCCCAGCTGTCCTTCCCGCATCTTGGGCAGCTTCATACTGGCGGTCATCCGGCCCTTGGCATCCAGGTACAGGTAGACCTTTACTTTGTCTCCCACTTTCACCGGGCTGGTCTGCTGATGCTGGTGGAGCAGGATGTCATCGGAGGTGTTGCCGGTGCCGGCGTCCAGGAAAGCGCCCACTTCCCCCAGCCGGGCCACGGTCATCTCGCACACGTCCCCCACCCGGTACCGGCCCACAGTCTTGACGGTTACCGGTCCACGTTCCTTTCTCATGCTTCTGTCTCCGTATAGCTTTCGCTGGGAGCATCCGCCCACAGCTGTTCCAGGTTGTAGAAATTCCGCTGGGATTCCTGGAACACATGGGCCACACAGTCGCCGTAATCCAGGAGCACCCAGTTGCCTTCGCTGTACCCTTCCTTGTGGGCCGGCAGCTTCCCTTCCTGGGCCAGTTTGTCTTCGATACCGTCGGCAATAGCCCGCACCTGGGTGGTGCTGGGAGCCGAGCAGATCATGAAGTAGTCGGTTACGGAAGACAGTCCCTCCATGTTCAGCAACAGGATATCCCGTGCTTTTTTGTCCGCAGCCGCCGCTGCAATTTTGTTGGCCAGTTCTTTTCCGGTCATAGTATCATCCTTCCTTTCTCATAAAAACTCATATTTCTCGTTTCACAGAACGTTTGTGCACTCAGATGCTGGGGATCCGCCGGTGGGGGATCTTCAGTTCGTCCAGGGTGGCAGCAATCTTGGAGGGAGTGGTGACCCAGTAGCTGACGCCGCCGATGTCCCCGAAATCCCCCTTCAGGCTGGCGCTCTTCACGCCCCCTTCGCCGAAGATCCGCAGGCAGTTGGCCGCCTTCACCAGCTGGATGAAGGTCATGTCCGTTTTCACATACTCTGACGCCGTGCCGATGATCACGGGCAGCTTCACCATGTTCCCCACGGTGAAGGCCTGTTTGGCCAGGGCTTTCATGAATTTCTGCTGCCGTTCCACCCGGCCGATGTCCCCCATTTCGTCATGACGGAACCGGACGTATTCCCCGGCTTTTTCCCCGTTCAGATGCTGTTTTCCCTTCTTCAGGTGGATCTTCAGGTCTGCGTAGGGGTCTTCGTAATCCATGTCCTGTTCCACATCCAGGTCCACCCCGCCCAGCATATCCACCACTTTGATGAAGCCCTGCCAGTCCACCTGCATGTAGTGGTTCACCGGCACCTGGAGCAGATTGGCCACAGTCCGTTTGGCCAGATTCACGCCCCCGTAGGCGTAGGCCGCGTTGATCTTGTCATGGCCCCGCCGTCCGGGGATGGTCACCCGGGTATCCCGGGGCAGACTCAGGACGGAAACCTGGCTGTTTTCCGGGTCGAAGCTCACCAACAGCATGGCGTCCGTCCGTTTGGGCACGTCCTTGTCAAAGTCTTCGCTGTCCCCATCGTCCGTCCCCAGGAGCAGCACATTGATCCGGTTGGAGAACCCTTCCGTAGTCAGGGTATCCTTCTGGGTTTCGGCCACCTGAGCCCGGGGCCGGAAGAAACGGTTGTAGATCCGCATGCCTGCCGCAAAGCAGCTGGCCATGAGGAAAAGGATCATCACCAGGGAAAAGAAGGCCCGTCCTTTCCGCAGCCGTTTCTTGTACCGCCGGTTCCCTGTTTTCTTTTGGTCTGTCATCTTTTGTTCTGCTCCTGTTATTTCTGATTCTTTTTCTCTTTCAGGACAAGTTCATTGTACCCGGCCAGACAGTCGGGATGGATCAGCATCTCCTGGTCCAGGAGATATTCCATGGTATGTGCATAGGCCTTCCGCATACCGTTTTCCAGGCCTTTCTTCACTTCTTCCCGCATGGTGTCCACCCCGGGGAAATCCCGGTTGGGCTCCACCAGGTCCGCCAGGTAGATCACCATGGCCAGAGGACTCATATGGGCTGCCCCGGTGGTGTGGTACCGGATGCTGGACAGGATGTCCGGATCCGTGACCCCGAATTCATGTTGGGCGTAATAGACCCCCAGTTTGGCATGGATCAGGATGGGCTGGTTCTTTTCCACTTCATCCAGTTCAATGCCCAGTTCCGCCGCCCTGGCAATGAAATCCTTTTTGGGGACCTGCCGCCCGCTGTCATGGAGCAGGCCGGCAATGGCGGCTTTCTCTTCGTCCACTCCGTACAGCCGGGCCAGTTCAACGGCCGTCTGGCTGACGGCCAGGGTATGATGGAAGCGTTTGGCCGGCAGTTCTTTTTCCAGCCGTTCTTTCATTTCGTTCAATTCCATAGGTTTTCCCCTCCCAAGAAAAAAACAGAGAAGCCCCTACTGACGGTAGAGGTCTCTCTGTTCGATGTATTCCGCTACTGCCTTGGGGATCATGGTATCCACCGGTTCGCCTTTCCGGATCCGTTCCCGGATCGCTGTGGAAGAAATGTCCAGTTCCGGTGTATCCACCCAGACCAGATTCTTCAGTCCCTGCCGGGCCAGATCCTCGCTGACTTTCTCCTTCTGGGGAGCAAAGCCGGGCCGGGCCGCCGCCGCAAAGGTGGCATAGGTCATGGCCTCCCGGATATGGTGCCAGGTGGGCAGCTGTTCTGCCGAATCGGCCCCGATGATGAAGTACAGATCGTAGAACCGGTGCCATTTCCGGTGGAGCTTCCGGAGGGTATCGCAGGTGTAGGATACGCCGCCCCGGTCCAGTTCCATGGAGGAAACCGTGTACCGGGGATTTTCCCCTGCCCCCAGGATGGTCATGGCCAGCCGGTCTGCAGAGGGAGAACAGTGCCAGCCCCGTTTGTGGGGCGGAATGTAGTCCGGGATGAACAGGATCCTGTCCAGTCCCAGTTTGTCCAGCATGGCACGGGCGATCATCAGATGTCCGTTGTGGATGGGATCGAAGGTCCCGCCCAGGATGCCCAGGCGCTGACGGCCCATGTTCTCCACTCTCCTTTGTGATGGTGATACCAGAGTATTATAACAGGGAAAAGAAACGAAAACAAGAATATAGCCGTGACAAATGTATGGAAAATGGGCCCCAAAGGCCCATTTGTCAGCAGCGGATCCGCTTCCGTTCTTTGTAGTACACCAGGGTCAGGCCCGCTTCTTCGGCCATCTGTTTCCCCTTGGCGAAATCCCGGCCCACATGTTCCTTGTAATGGGCGTCGCTGCCCAGGGTGGCGTATCTCCCCCCCAGTTCCCGGAACCGTTTGTACAGCTTCAGGAGGGGCGGGATCACGCTGTCATCCCCCAGCCGCCGGGTGTTGATCTCCAGGGCCTTGTCCTCTGCGATCAGCAGCCGGAACACCCGGTCCCACAGGTCCGGATGGTCTTCATAATACAGATTGGGATCCGGATAGGGCATATACCGGCAGATATAGTCGATGTGCCCGTAGGAATCGAAATCCGGCTTCCTTTCCAGGTACCGGACGGAATCTTCCAGATACCGGCGCACCGCCTGGTCCTTGGTAAGCCCTTCATAGGTGGTGGGTTCGTACATGTCCAGCCCGTCGAAACAGTGCATGGACCCCACCACTTCGTCAAAGGGATGGGCCTGGACCATTTTCCGGTCTTCCTCGATGGCCCGGGGCTGGAGCCCCACCTCGATGCCCAGGAGCACCTGGCTGCTGCGGTAAGGCCCGTCCTTTTTGAAATAGTCGTCGATGTCGAACAGGAACATCTCCGGATTGGTGGGATAGTACCGGTCCCAGTGTTCCGTCAGGATGATCCCGATTCCCTGAGCCCTGGCCGCTGCTGCAGCATCCTGGATGGTCTGTTCCGCATCGCAGGAATAATCTGCATGGGTATGGGTATCAAACAGCATGGGCACGCACCTCTTTTCCTGTTTTTACACGTTGAAGCGGAATTCCACTACATCCCCGTCCTGCATGATGTAGTCCTTGCCTTCCAGACGCACCAGGCCCTTTTCCTTGGCCGCCTGTTTGGAGCCGCACTTCACCAGGTCGTCATAAGAGACGATTTCCGCCCGGATGAAGCCTTTTTCAAAGTCCGTATGGATCTTCCCGGCTGCCTGAGGCGCGGTGGAACCCTGGACGATGGTCCAGGCCCGGGATTCCATTTCCCCGGCGGTAAGGAAGGTCTGGAGCCCCAGCAGCTTGAACCCGGCTTTGATGAGACGGTCCAGGCCGGCTTCGGAAAGGCCTTCCATTTCCAGGTATTCCTTGGCTTCGTCTTCCGGCAGTTCGGCAATCTCTTCTTCCACTTTGGCGGAGATCACGATCACCTGGGCGTTTTCTTTGGCGGCATAGTCTTCCAGGGCCTTCACATAGGGATTCCCGGACCAGTCCGCCGCTTCTTCTTCCGCCACATTGGCCACATAGAGGATGGGTTTGGAGGTCAGGAGATCCAGTTCCTTCAGGCCGGCTTTTTCATCGTCGGTCATTTCCACCCGGCGCACCGGGATTCCTTCTCCCAGGGCATCGGAGATCCGCTGGAGCAGGTCAGCCCGGGCGGCAGCCTTCTTGTCCCCGGCCTTGATCAGCTTCTGGGCCTTCACCAGCTGCTTTTCCACGCTTTCCAGATCCGCCAGGCACAGTTCCGTGTTGATGATTTCCACGTCCCGGACCGGATCGATGGACCCTTCCACATGGGTGATGTTCCCGTCTTCAAAGCACCGGACCACTTCGGCGATGGCATCGGTCTGACGGATGTGGGACAGGAACTTGTTCCCCAGGCCTTCCCCTTTGGAAGCCCCTTTCACCAGGCCGGCAATGTCCACGAACTTCATCCCCGCCGGTACGATCTTTTTGGAATGGAACATGTCCGCCAGCACTTTCAGCCGGGCATCAGGCACGTCCACCACGCCCACGTTGGGCTCTATGGTACAGAAAGGATAGTTGGCCGCTTCGGCCCCTGCCTTGGTGATGGCGTTGAACAGGGTGCTTTTGCCCACGTTGGGCAGGCCCACGATTCCCATTTCCAGATTGGTAGAACTCATATTGTATCTCTCCTTCATGCAGACTATTGTTTATTATATCATATTCCGGTGTCCATCTTCACCACCCGGAACCGGAACTTTTTCCCTCCGGGCAGGTATTTCAGCAGGAACCGTTCCTCTTCCGGGATCCTTCCCAGCACATCCACCCGCCGGTCCGCCGGCAGTTCCGTGAGACAGATCTCCAGTTCCCCGGCATACCGGCCGTAAAGAGGATTGTCCAGTGTCACATCCCCGGCATGGCAGCGGCGGAAAGGCAGTTTGGGAATTTCCACCCCTTTCCACAGGGCCCGGCTGTTTACCGTGCGGATCACTTCTTCCGCCTCGTCCGGACGGGTTTCATACACATGGTGTGCCAGTACCGGGTACAGGGGCCTGTCCTCCCACACCTGGAGGGTCAGTTCCAGCACCTCACCGGATACCCGGGCCAGATCTTCCAGTTCCTGCCGGTCCGGACCGTCGTCCCCAATGTATACAGCGTCCAGGCCCAGGGCCGCCAGCTGCCGGGCTCCCTGGGATACGGTCCGGTGCCGGTCCTGTTCCAGGGTGGGGAGCCCTTCCCGAAGGGGTCCCCGCCGTCCCTTCCGGCTGGCCACAAAGGCCCCTACCGGAATGCCCAGCCGGTGGAACAGGTCATTCTGCCGGCGCAGGTAGCCTTCGGAAAGGCCGGTGTGGGGATGGGGATAAAAATTGTGGAGCGCTTCCATCCGGGACAGGTCCACCCCCTGGCGTTCCAGTGCTTCCAGCAGGTCTTCTCCCACCGCAGAAGCATTGAGCACCAGTTTCCGGTCCGGATACCGGTCCTGGAGGGCCTTCATGGCTTCCGGAGTGTATCCGTCATCCAGCCGCAGGGAAGTCAGCGTTTCCGGTACCGGGCGCCCGGGCACCAGATCCCCTACGGTTTCCATGGACAGTTCCCGGGCCCGGGCCAAAAGCGGTGCCACTTCCCGGTCAAAGGCCTCCGGATCTGTTTCCGGGATGTGGAAGGAAAGGAACAGACGGGTGATCCCCAGTGCCGCAGCCTCTTCCAGCCGCCGGAGACAGTCTTCCAAAGGCCGTCCTAGGCCGGGGTACAGGGAGATTCCTTTTGCCAATTTCGTCATACTAGAACGCCTCCTTGAGGGAATCATTCAGTGGTTAAGTGGGTAAGTGGGTAAGTGATTAGGTGGTTAAGTGTTTTTTCTCTGCACTCTGCACTCTGCACTCTTCACTCTTCACTCTGCACTCTTATCTTCAAACCCCAGCACCCAGGTGGCCGCGAAACCGGCTGCGTAGGAAACCAGGAGCCCCAGCAGGTACACGGGCACGTTGGTGGTGCTGGGAGCCAGAGGAAGACCGGAAATCCCCAGGGCCGCCGCACCCACCTGGAAGGCCGCCTGGACGGCGCCTCCGCAGGCGCCTCCGATGCAGGCCCCGATGAAGGGCCGTCCCAGAGGCAGGGTCACCCCGTAGATCAGCGGTTCCCCCACCCCCAGGAACCCCACCGGCAGAGCGGAGGCCACCACTTTCCGGATCCGGGGATCCCGGGTCTTTGCATAGACCGCCAGGGCGGCCCCCACCTGTCCCCCGCCGGCCATGGCCAGGATGGGCAGCAGGATGGTGTACCCGTACTGGGCGATCAACTGGGCATGGATGGGGGTCAGTCCCTGATGGACTCCCAGCATCACCAGGGGCAGGAACAGGCCCCCCAGCACAAAGCCGGTAAAGGCTCCGCCCCGGCTCACCGCTTCCGTGGCGGCATAGCCGATGCCTTCCGCCGCCCAGTCTCCCAAAGGCTGGAACACAAACAGGGTGGCAAAAGCCATAATCCCCAGTACCAGGAAGGGAGTCAGGAACAGGTCCAGGGCTTCCGGCACCAGTTTGCGGATCCGTTTTTCCAGCAGGGCTCCCAGGGCCGCTGCCAGCAGCACCGCCACCACGCCTCCCCGGCCGGGGATGAGGGCCTGGCCGTACAGGGTGATCCCGGCAAGGCCCGGATGGCTGATGAGAGCCCCCAGGACTCCGCCCAGCACCGGAGACCCGCCGAACTCTTTGGCGGCGTTCCAGCCCACGAACAGGTTCATGGCCCAGAACACGGCATTCCCGGCCAGTCCCAGGATCTGGAAAAAAGCATGGCCGGCCAGCTGGGGATCCAGCCGACGGACGATGTTCAGGATCCCGGTCAAAAGACCGCAGCCGATGAACCCGGGGATGAGAGGCACAAAGATCCCGGCGATCCGTTTCAGAAACAATTTCCCGGGGGTGGCGTTCCGGGCCCGGATGGCCTCATGGAGTTCTTTTCCGTCCCCCACTTTTCCGGTGAAATCTCCCAGAACAGGCTGCTCCGTTTCCTTCTTTTCCCCTGGAAGATCCGGTGCTTCCTGGAGCAGAGCCTGGAAAGCATCGGTGACCTGGGCAGCCTTTCCCGGCCCCAGGATGATCTGGAGCTCCGGTCCCGCCTCATTGATCCCCATGACCCCCGGCAGTTTTTCCAGGGCCTGCCGGTCCACTGCCCGGTCCGCCAGCTGGAGCCGGAGCCGGGTCATGCAGTGGCTGGCCTGGAGCACGTTGTCCCGGGGCCCCACCAAGTCCAGGATGGCCCGGGCCAGGTCCTTATTTTCCATGGGCCGCCTCCCATTCCTCCACGGCCTTCCGGGCACTGCCCCGGTTCCGGGCCAGGCTCAGCCGGGCTTCTTCCCGGGAACAGCCGGTGACGGTGCAGACAATATGCAGGGCCCGTTCCAGGAGTTTTTCGTTGGTGGCCTTCACGTCGATCATCAGGTTCCCCCGGACCTTTCCCAGCTTCACCATGGCTCCGGTGGTGATCATGTTCAGCACCATTTTGGTGGCAGTGCCCGCCTTCATCCGGGTGGATCCGGTGATCACTTCCGGCCCCGGCAGCACCGTAAGGCACAGATCCGCCAGTTTGGCCATGGGGGACTGACGGCTGCAGCAGAGCCCCAGTACCGCGCAGCCCCGTTCCCGTGCTTCCTTCATGCCCCCCAGCACATAGGGAGTCCGGCCGGAGGCACTGATGCCCATCACCACATCCAGGGGAGTCAGTTCCTTGTTCCAGATATCGTCCCGGCCCTGTTCCTCGCTGTCTTCCGCCCCTTCCTTGGCCCGGAAGATGGCTTCATAGCCTCCGGCGATGAGCCCCTGGATCTGTTCCGGGTCGGTGCTGTAGGTAGGGGGGCACTCCACCGCATCCAGGATCCCCAGCCGTCCGGAGGTACCGCTGCCCATGTAGAACAGCCGGCCGCCCCGGCCCAGCCGGTCCGCCACCAGGTCCACCGCCAGGGCAATGGCCGGCAGAATCTTTTCCACTGCATCGGCCACCTTGTGGTCCTCCCGGTTGATGATTTCCACCAGTTCCTGGGTGGATACCTTGTCAATGGCAACGGAAGCGGGATTCCGCTGTTCCGTAGAAAGCTTGTCCAGATCGATCATTGAAAAAAACCTCCAGCCTTTTGCTATGCTATAATAAAGAGTGTTTTGTCGATAGGTACCCCATGGAGAGGATCCCTTCCCCATGGTCAGCAGAAAAAGGAGATCCACCATGAAAGCAATCATCAACGGCAGACTTATTTTACCACAAGAAATCCGGGAGGGACAGGCGCTCCTGTTCGGGGAGACCCTGGAGGGATTCTGTGAGCCGGACCGGCTGCCGGCCGGCACGGAGATCATCGATGCCCAGGGAGCCTACGTATCCCCCGGGTTCCTTAATCTCCACATCCACGGCTGCGGAGGAAAAGATGCCATGGACGGCACCCGGGAGGCCCTTGGAACCATGAGCCGGCTGCTGCCATCCACCGGGGTCACCGGCTGGCTGCCCACCACCATGACGTCCAGCGGAGACGCCATCACCCGGGCTCTTTCCGCCATCCGGGAAGCCCGGGGCAGGGCAACCGGGGCGGAGATCCTGGGGGCCAACCTGGAAGGACCCTTCATCAGCGAAAGATATAAGGGAGCCCAGAAGGCCTGCCACATCCAGAAAGCCCACTGGGATCTGGTGGAACCCTTCACCGGTCTGATCCGGATCCTGACCCTGGCTCCGGAGACCCTTACGGACATGGATTTCATTCCCCGGTGCTGCCGGGCGGGGATCATCGTGTCCCTGGGCCACAGCGACGCCACCTATGAGGAGGCAGCCCGGGCCATATCTGCAGGGGCCAGCCACATCACCCACCTGTACAATGCCATGAGTCCCCTCCATCACCGTAAGCCCGGCCTGGTGGGGGCAGCCCTGACTCTGCCGGTGACCTGCGAACTGATTGCCGACGGGATCCACATCCACCCGGCGGCCCTGGAGCTGGCGGTGCGGACCAAGGGCCTCAGCCGGATAGTGCTGATCACTGATTCCATGCGGGCCTGTCTCTTGGGAGAAGGGAAAAGCGAACTGGGGGGCCAGACCGTGTACGTAAAGGACGGCCGGGCCACCCTGGAAGACGGCACCCTGGCCGGCAGCATCCTGACCATGGAACAGGCAGTCCGGAACATCTGGAAATGGGCCCACCTGACCCTGCCCCAGGCCGTCCAGTTGGCCACCGCCAACCCGGCCCGGGAACTGGGCCTCACCGACCGGGGCACCCTGGAACCAGGAAAACGGGCGGACATCACCATGTTTGACGAAGATTTCCGGATTTTGCGGACATACGTAAAGGGGTGCTGCGCATTCTGCGCAGCACCCCTGGCCGCGGGTCACCAGTCACGGGCCAAATGAAAAATTTCCAGGCAAATTTTTGAACGGGTAAACCGGTACCGTAGGGGCTGCACGCCGGGCAGCCCGCCAAATCATCGATTATCTGTGCATTTTGCGGGGCGCCGGGCCTGCGCCCCCTACGGTTATACACAATA